>JAILAD010000066.1 GCA_024681795.1 Lachnospiraceae bacterium
TTGTGTATTCCTCTAACTTACTAGTATCAAATGCTGTAAAATCCATAATATTATTTCCTCCGTTTTGTATTCCACGGGCGAAATCTATAAGGCTTTCCAGATGCTCTTTTTTCATTGTAAGAAGTTCAATCTGTTGTTCCAGGGCCTTCTTTTTGTCAAAATTAGGCCGCGTAATGATTTCCTTAATTTCTTTTAGCGGGAACTCCAGCTCTCTGAATAATAAAATCTGTTGCAAACGTTCCATTGCTGCATCGTCATACAGTCGATACCCTGATTCGGTGTACTCTGCCGGCTTTAGTAGACCAATTGAATCATAGTATTGCAGTGTGCGTATACTCACGCCTGCTAATTTGCTTACTTCATTTACTGTCATCATTGCTTTTCCCTCCGTGGTAATTATACAATAAACTATGACGTAACGTCAGAGTCAATGGCTTTTGAAAAAATATATTGTGAATAGTCGTCTGAAAATGCGATATAATATAATTATGTAGTATGTCGGAGGTTACCAATATGCTTATTTATTCAAATACAGTAGAAGCATTTTCAAATGACGTTGTATTAAATCGTATTTCGGATATTCTGGTGGAAAATCTTAAGGAAAAGCACATTGGAGGCGGAAGCCCCAGTGAAGTCAATTCCTGGAATAATTCACTGCATTTTATGAAGGATGTTCTCGATGTTCCGTCTATACCACGGGAATGTGAAGTGGCAATTGAGTATACTATTCCGCAAACATCCAAGCGCGTAGACTTTATGATTCTCGGAAGAGATGAGGCAGATACAGACCATGTGGTTATTGTAGAACTGAAGCAGTGGGCAAGAGTAGAGAAAGTTAACGATGTTTTTTGTCATTCCGTCCTGTCAGATTTGCGATGCAACGAACCGGTAGCGCATCCATCATATCAGGCCTATACATATAAAAGTCTTTTGCTTAATTACGGCGGTGCCGATGAAATCAGTGACAAGTCTTTAAATCCATGTGCTTATCTTCATAATATGCCGGAAGAATACAGGGAAGTCCTTGAAGACGATATTTATTCCGAATGGATTGAGGAGGCTCCGGTTTTTCTAAAATCAGATGTGTTAAAACTTCGTGATTTTATCGGCCGGTATATCAAAGCAAAATCTTCAGATGACAGACTCCTTTATAAAATTGATTTAGGAAAAATTAAACCGACCAAATGCCTACAGGATTCTTTGGATTCCATGCTTTGCGGAAATAAGGAGTTTGAAATGATTGACGAACAGGCTGTGGCGTATGACTATATCATGAATGCCATTAAGAAGGCCCAACTTGATCAAAAAAAGCATGTTCTGATTATAGAAGGCGGACCGGGAACAGGAAAATCAGTATTGGCGGTAAATGTTCTTGCCGATGCAATCTCCAAACTTAAACTGAACGCGTCCTATATTACCAAAAACAGTGCACCGAGAAATTGCTATCAGGCACTTCTTGCCAAAGGTGATGCAAAGAAGATGGTGGATTTGAAATTGGCTTTTCGTTCTCCTCATTCACTTCCGAGTGTTCCGTGTAACGGGATAGATGTCGGCATTTTTGATGAAGCCCATCGAATGCAGAAAAAACCGTATATGTATAAAGGTGAAGACATGCTTTATGATGCAATTTATGCGTCAAAGGTATCAATTTTTTTCGTGGATGAGGATCAGAGAGTTACTGCAAGTGACTGTTACAATATTGACATGATTAAACAATATGCAATGGAACAGGAGGCAGTAATCGAGACAGAGAATTCGTTTGTCTTGAAATCGCAGTTTAGGTGTAACGGCAGTGATGGATATCTTGCATTTATTGACGATGTTTTGGAAATCAGGGAGACTGCAAATAAAGAATTAAACAGTAAAGATTATGATTTTCGAGTATTTGACACACCGTCCGCAATGCGGGAAGCGTTGAGAATATATAATGCCGAAAGAAATAAGGCCAGAATGTGTGCCGGTTATTGCTATGATTGGAATGTAAAAAACAAGCGTGGAAATTGGGACATTGTAATTGAAGATTTTCATGCGAAATGGAATTTGGAAAACGATAATGTGTTTGCCATTAATCCGGATTCATTCGAACAGGTTGGCTGTATTCATACCGTTCAGGGTATGGAATTTGATTATGTCGGGGTCATTATCGGAAAGGATTTAGTCTATCGGAACGGACATATTCATACTGATAAAACGGCAATTTCTAAAGATGACAGAACCAGTAAAATAAAACAATGCAAGGATGATGCGCTTGCAGAAAAATTGATAAAAAATACTTATAAGGTTTTACTTACACGCGGACAAAAGGGTTGTTTTGTTTACTGTGAAGATGAGTCGTTAAGATATTATTTAAAAGAGCGCACAAAAATGAATGTAGAATTAAACTAATAATTTGAATCACACAAACTTCCGGGGAAAAGGAGTAGATCCTGATAGTTTAAGGAGCATTATCTATGTCTGAAGAATATAATCTGAATCGTTTTATTGAAAGGCAGAAAGAGGATTATCCGACTGCACTAAAAGAGATTCAAAACGGAAGAAAAGAATCTCATTGGATGTGGTGGATTTTTCCGCAGCTTAAGGGGCTTGGATTTTCCTATACAT
>JAILAD010000068.1 GCA_024681795.1 Lachnospiraceae bacterium
ACTTATCTCGGTTCTGCGTTCCATTGGGACCGGCATCCAGACTCCGGCAGTAAATGCCGCCATTCCGCAAATTGTTCCGGAAGATAAGTTGATGAAGTTCAATGGGGCGAACTCTACCGTTCAATCCCTCGTTCAGTTTGCCACCCCCGCCGTTGCCGGAGCAATACTCTCCCTTAAGACAATTCAGTTTTCGCTTTTCATTGATATTATTACCGCTATCGTCGGTATTGTTATTCTCACAGTCGTATCAATTCAATTCGCTAAAAAAGAAGATTCACCGTCCACGCTTGCGGAAATGAAGGCAGGAATCGTTTATGCGGTAAAGGAAAGATTTATCGGGAAAATGCTTCTTGTTTTCGGAGCATTCATTTTCCTGTGTGTTCCGGCCGGCTTCCTGGCTGCCTTGTTCGTAACGCGGTATTACGGAGAAACCTATTGGTACATGTCTTTGGTTGAGGTCATCGGTTCCCTCGGTATGGTTGTGTTCGGACCTTTGGCAGATGTTGTTTCTATGCGTGTTTTAATGGTTGTTTCCGGTGTACTTTTACTTGTGATGGCAACAGGAATTTTGATTGACCGAAAATTCTATTCCAAAGGAATGATGCGAGATGCGGATCCAGAAGAACATACGAATTAATCATTTTCGAAGCGTAAGGTTCAAAAGTCGCAAGGGAAAGTGTATAATAGGTTAAAGAAGGCACATTTATTATAGAAAAAAGGAAGGTGTGGACGGATGTTTAAAATTGAAGCATTAAGAGCCGAGGAAGAAGCAAAAACTCTTAACCTTTCGGAAAATCTTTTTCACGAGGCGCTTAAATCTAAGCCGGAGAGCAAAGCCCGTTTTCATGTAAAAAATGACAGGGGCGGGGATTTTGACATTGTTTATTGGGATAATGATGAGGATATCGAGCCGAATGATACTTATCCTCCATATATCAAGCGTCCTTTTATGGCGAAATATCATGTATATGATGAAAATGATAAGTCCACCCTTTATCTGGACTATTTTAACGGGCTGAAAAAAATGGTATTCGAGGAACTGAACGAATATACAATAGCCATCAGCAGGGTGATTCTTAAATTTACGGAGATGGAAATATGGTGTGCTGATGAGAGAATACTATGGTTCGTTGACGAGAATCCGAGACTTCATATAGTGGAGGAATTATCTGATGATATCTATGATGACGACTGTTTCTACATACAGGAGCAGTTCAGAATCGGTATGGAGGATAATAACTTCAACAGACTTAACAGTACATATGCCTTCCATAATATTTTCTTCCTGCAATGGATACTGAACGGGAAGGCTTTTTCGCAATATAAGTATGTGACGCTTCCGATTGATGCTACCGGAGGAATCGGAGCGATTCTATCAGGATATAAGCGCTTTGAACTGGCGTTTGGGCATTTCGGGCTTAAATACGTGGCTCCGGATAAGGATCATTTCGGCAAATATCCGAGGGAACTGATGGAGCGCTATTTTGCGGCTAATCTGTGGGATGAGAACGCGAACGATGATAATACCTTGTGGGTGCCGAGTATATTTTTGCTGGTTAAGACTAAATTTTATCAGATGCTGCCGGGCCTGATGGACAAATCAGTTATTGCACCTTCTTTCATTGCGGAAATGGATGAGTATTATGAGGCGGTTTTGGGTCAAAGGAAAACACTGGGCGTGCTGATTCGCGGCAGTGACTATGTTTCAACAGGTCTTGCCGGTACCAGAAAAATGGCAAGTGTTGAACAGATGACGCCGCTCATCCGCAAGTGGATGAAGGATTACGGATATGAGAAGATATTTCTCGCAACGGAAGATGCAGATATCCTTGCGCAGATGAGAAAAGAATTCGGAAAGTCGATGGTAGCTTTGTCCCAGCAAAGGATATCCGTAAGAGACTTAAAAGAAGGACAGATTATAGCTGATTACGAGAAAGAGAACGCAAACGGTGATTATGCAAAGAAACTTGAAGATACCACGGTCAACTATTTTTATGCCCTGTATCTTCTCTCAAGGTGTGATGCTTTCATATGCTCAGGACAGTGTAATGGATGGGATACGGTAATATCCTTAAATGAAAACAGATTTGAGAGAAACTATAAGTTTGCAGTCGGAATAAACGGCGATCCGAGGACTGAAGACTGGAAAGAAATACGCCCTGTTACGGCAGGTATGTTTGCAAGAGGGGCATATCCGACAGATAAGGCATTTTATATGACTTATCGGTTTGACTTAAAAGAGGATGTAAATTCCAAAGCGCTTAGTCAGGCCTGGGAGAAGACGACAAAGGTCTATCCTTACACAACTTTCGCGACGGTCATCCGCAGAGGTCAGCTGGTTCTTGCAGAGAATCCGCTGTCGTTTGTAATTAAGGAAACAAGTGAGGTGATTGAACCTTCTACTCCGGACGCTAATTTCCATACCGTGACGCTTTGTTATCTTGGCAATGTTCTGTGGATTTATGCAGATCATGTGCCTTATGACGGCACCGGTTTTATGTATGTGCTTGAGACATTATTCTATCACTATTACTGTATTACGGATAAATACGAATATCCTGTTCCGGATGGAGTTCATGCTGAAAAAGACGGCCCTGTTCCAGGTCAGGACACAGATGCGTATCTTTTTGCTAATTTGCAGGATCCGAAAGCAGCCATGGGTTCATTACTTGGAAAAGAGGCTTTTGAAATAAAGGAAAGCCGTAAAGACTGTATATTTGTGCCGAAAGCGGACTGCAGGGGATTTAGTATAAGCGTACCTTCAGCTGAATTCATGAAATATGCCAAATCGGTCAAGGGTTCTCCATTGTCTGTTTTATATGTCTGCTTTGCCAGGGCAATGCAGAAAGTACATCCGGATAATAAACTTCCATTTAATTTTATGGTGCCTGTAAGTATCCGTAAGGTTATGGGAAATACTGAGTCACTTTTGCATCAGGTTGTGCATTTTAATTACAGCTTTGAAGCATTGGAACTGTCAGAAAAAACGGATGAACAGCTTAATACACAGTTTCGCGCTGCACTTTCCGGATTTGCTTCGGAAGATGCAATTAAGAAGACGGCGGGTATATACCGTGCGATTTGTGAGGGCTATTCGAAGGCTTTTGTTTACGGCGCTCTCAATAAGATTGTTATGGATCAGCGCAAAAATCTGAAAGCCGGAGCGGAGGTTAGTTACCTTGGAACGCTGCGCACGGCAGAGTACGGAAATCGTATCCGCATGACTGCCTTCCATGTAATGCAGGAGAAGGGCATTATGCTTCAGGTAACCGAAGTTGGTGATTATTTCTATATTGACTGGTACCAGGGCTTTAGTGGTGAAGAATATGTTCTTGCAATGCGTGATGTTCTTGCAGAAAAAGGAATAAGCGGAATAAAGGTTGAAAGAATTGAATAAAGGTGAAAAAATAGGATAAGGTATTTTAAGAAATTATACAAGGTCAACGCCGCGAATTTAAAGGAGCTTAATTGTTAATGAATAAAGTTGAATATAAGCGTTATGACAAATCATATGAAGACGAGGCAGTAAAGGTTTTAACAGAGGCTTTTGATAAATATCCTCTTTTTTGGGGAGTTTTCGAAGACATGTTTAAGTCGGAGGAAAAACTGCGGAGTTTCTATGAACGCCTGATGAAGGGTATATTTAAAGCTACTGTCCGTAAGGATGACTGCTATATGGGGATGGTGGATGGAAATGTTGCATCTATTGTAATCGTTGAGAAACCATCAGGCAAGCCGGTTGGTTTCTGGGATTATGCTGTAAGCGGAATGGCAGGCATTATAGCGAGAGTCGGGCTTAAAGCTACCCTTAATTATATGGATATGACAGATAAAACGGAAGTTGTGGTAAAAAGTATTACGGAGCCACGCTGGCATTTATATTTTCTGGCAGTTGATCCAAAATATCAAAGCCAGGGCTTAGGGTCTGGTGCGATACAGGATTTGGTTATCCCTTTGGTAAAATCCAATGGCGGAAATCTGCTTACCGTTACAACCAATGCTGAGAAAAATGTGGCATTTTATACTAAGAACGGGTTTGAAGTTATAAAAGAAGAAACGCTTGAATGCAATGGAAAATCAATTGGAAACTGGTCGTTCAGAATGGATTTATAAAAAAGGGAATTAAAAAATGAAATACAGCGTTGATACATACAGGCTATATCAGGATGAGAAATATTTTTCACATGTTGTCCGCATTCATGTCAGAATGAAGGATGAAGTTGATATAAATGTGCTCGATAAAGCGGTTAATACTGCAATTAAACGATATCCTTACTTTGCCGTAAAAGTAACAGTTTATGAGGATGGCGGATATGTTCTGGTTCCAAATGACAAGAAGATTGTGGTAATTCCTACGGCTGATAAAATGCCAATGATTGGAAGCAGCAGCATAAATGAACATCTGCTTTTTGTGGACTGTTCGGGAAGGGATATATTTTTTAACATAAGCCATACCATGTGCGGAGGAAGAGGTTTTCAGCCATGGGTTATGACAAATGTATATGAGTATGTAAAAGAAAAATATAATGTTGAGCCTTTGGCGCCGGAAGTCAGGAAACCAGACAGTGATTTACTGCCGGGCGAGACTGCGGAACCAACTATGGATATGCTGACAACGGAGGAGCCAATCCATAAAAGAAAGACTCAAAAAGCCCCGGTGCTTGGCATGGATTACCTTAGGGGCGTATTTATCCCTATAAGCAGAGATCCGAATTATATGGTCATTACTGTCAATCAGCAGGACCTTCTGAAAGTCTCGAAGGCGAATGATTCCAGCGTGCTTTCTTTCTTCTTCATTATGTTTGCAAGGACATTAGATAAGGTATTTCCTGAGAAAGAGAGGGTTATTGTTGGAGAGGCCGCTCATAATCCAAGAGAGAGTGTCGGACTTCCAAATACACATTGTGATTTTTTAAGTCACGTACACGTGTATTATGACAGAGACTCTTTAAATGATGACTTAGAAAAACTCGGAACAAAAACCAGAGGGCAGTTTATTCTTCAGACAGACCCGTCTGTCAGCCATGCACAGGTTAGAGAACAGTTTGAACTGTATGAAGAGGTTGACAAACAGCATGGTCTTAAGGCAAAAAGGAAATATATGGCCCAAAACAGCCTTATGACAGGTAAGGACGCTCAGCACG
>JAILAD010000085.1 GCA_024681795.1 Lachnospiraceae bacterium
GCCTACAAAATTCACGAAAAAGTATGCAAAGCTCTGGGAATTGAAATTTCCAAAAATTTTGTTAAGGGGACCCATGCATTCCGGAGAGTACACGAAACCACCTTTTTAGAGGAAAACGGCTCCTCACAGATTGCTACAACAATTTACGGCCATACAGAGGATGTTATCAAGCAAAACTACCTTCTGGCGGTAAATGCAAAGCTTGCGGCACCTACGGTTTCCACAATCCAGAGCAGGATTATAAACGAGTGCACACGGGTGCACAAAAATAACCGGAAAATGAAAAACCCGGAATCCGTATAAATACTGAATTCCGGGTAATCCCAACCACGTGCGCTAGAGGATTCGAACCCCCGACCTTTTGGTCCGTAGCCAAACGCTCTATCCAGCTGAGCTAAGCGCACATTCCATATTTAACTTATACGCGGATACACTTTGAATTCTCACGCGCAAAAGATATTTTATCGCAAGAAAATAATCTTGTCAAGAAAAAGCTATCTGATCCACAAACAAAAGCCTTCTGATATCCTTCTTATACTGAAGGAACTCGTCTGTCATCGTAAATGACTGATTTCTCGGCTTCGGCTGTTCGATCCTGAATTCCCCGGTTAATGTCGCGGGAGAACCCGTCATCATATAAATCCGGTCCGACAAAAGAATTGCTTCATCAATATCATGCGTAATAAAAATCGTTGACATTCCGAGGTCTTCCATAACCTCCAAAAACCACTCCTGCAGGGATGCTTTTGTAATGGTATCGAGTGCGGAAAACGGTTCATCCAGAAGGGCAACCTTATTCCCGCAAAGGTATGTCCTGAGAAGCGCTGCTCTTTGTCTCATACCTCCGGATAACTGTGCCGGATATTTATTCTGTGTCCCGTCCAGACCGAATCTTCTAAAATACTCCGATGCCGTTTCCCTCGCCTTTTTTTTCGGCACTCCCTTTAAGGTAAGAGGGAGTGCCACATTGTCGACCACGTGCATGTGCGGCAAAAGCAAATCCTTTTGCAGCATATAACTTAACATTCCGTTTTTTTCGGTAATATCCGTAAAACCATTCTCCGACGCGAGCAATACCTTCCCCTTGTCCGGTGCCGTAAGACCGGACAATACATTAAACAGTGTGGTTTTTCCGACACCGCTTACACCAAGCAGACAGACCAGTTCTCCCTCCTTTAAGGAAAAATTGATGTCATTTAACACCTGCTTTTCTCCGTATGATTTTGTAATGTGCTCTGCACGGAGGATTTCTTTTTCCATCTTTTCCGCCTACATTTGTAGTACAATTTATTCCTTGTATTTTATCCCTTTACTCCGGTAAATAATCATTCGTAAAACCATATCCTGCAGGAATCTCATCGCTTAACTGATTCTCGTATAACCATTTGTAGAAGGCATCCCATCTGTTTTGGTCGATGTAACCCCATCTTTCCACTTCCGCCTTGTACTCGTCGGCAAGCCATTCCTGACTTTCCTTCACAAGTTCCGGATCCAGTTCGGGAACCTGCTTGCAGAGAATCTCGGCAGCCTCATCCGGATTTTCAATCGCGAATTCATATCCTCTCTTGCATGCAGTAAGGAAGCCCTTTGCTGCCTTCGGATTGGATGCAAGATAATCGGTGTTGGCGATAATTACCGGACTGTAATAATCAAACTCCGGAGTAATATCCTTAAAGTAAATCATATTGGTATCGAGACCTGCCTGCTTACAGGAAATTCCTGCCCATGCATAATATACCCAGATTGCGTCGATGTCCTGCTGTAATGCTGCCGGCTCATTCTCGACATATTCGGGAATCAGATTTACTTTGGAAAAATCTCCCCCGTCCGCTTCCACGATATTCTTCAACATAGCCTGCTCCACCGGCAAATCCCATGTTGCATAATTCTTTCCTTCCAGTCCCTTCGGCGTATCGATTCCGTCTTCCTTTAGGGAAATGATGCCCGATGTATTATGCTGGATCAATGTTGCAACAGCCTTTACCGGGATATTTTCCTCGGAAGTAAATACCGGTGCAAGATAATCCTGAAAATCAATTCCGAACTGTGCCTGACCGGATGCCACCATTGTTGTTGCACCATCCTCGGGCGGCTGGACAATTGATACATTTAATCCCTCTTCTTCAAAATAGCCCTTCTCCAGTGCTACATAGAAACCGGTATGATTGGTGTTCGGTGTCCAGTCAAGAACAAGTGTAATATTCTCAACGGGATCCTGTGCAGGTGATTCCGGTGTGCATGCAGCCAAAGATACACACATAGCAGTTGCAATTCCAAGTCCTAACAACTTTTTCAATAACTTTTTCATCTTTTTTCCTTCCTTCTTTAGTTAAATCTGGGTCTTATAAATCTATAGAAATATCTTTCTATTCTTTCCTTGCATGCTCCCACGGCATTGCCTTATATTGAATAACTTTGACAACTGCCATTAAGAGCAGACTGATTGCGGAAACCAATAGAATTACCGCAAACATTTTATCGTAAGATAATGATTTCTTGACTCTGGTCATATAGACTCCGAGACCAATAAAACCGCCGAGCCACTCCGCAATAACCGCACCGACCACGGAATAGGATACCGCAATTTTTAACCCGGAAAAGAAATTGCCCAGTGCCGAAGGAACCTTTACCTTCCAGAAAATCTGCCATTTCGTGGCCTTCATGGATTTCATCAGACGGATTAAATCGGAATCCACCGACTGGAAACCTTCCAAAAGTCCCACCGCCATCGGAAAAAACGCAACCAGCACAACCAGAATTACTTTCGGCCAGATTCCGTAGGAAAACCAGAGAATCAAAAGAGGTGCAATGGCAACAGGCGGGATGGTCTGCGTAAGCACAAGAATCGGATATAACGCACTTTTCACGACGGGAAAGGTATCCATTAAAGCTGCGCAGCAAAATCCCAGCATAACACCGATTGTGAGTCCGAAAAATGCTTCCAGTAACGTAATTCCCGCATGATGCATAAGCAGCGGAAAATCCGTAACAAAAGCCTTTCCGACATCCAGCGGTGACGGAAGCATAAATCCCGGAACCAGTTCAAATACGCAGATCAGCTGCCATATCAGAATAAAAATCAGAATGGCTGCTACGGGAACCCATATTTCTTTGATACTTTTTTTCTTTCGGTTCATTTACTGAATGTAATCCTGTTCTCCGAAAAATTTATGTTGTCCTGTTCAGACTATGCCGTCTTATTTTTCATAGACTTTGCCAGATCATTTTTATGATGCTTTGCAGTCTTTCGCTCAATCGTGAGTTTTTCGCCGTCCGGCTTGTAGGTGATTTTTACATAACTCATCACGCTCGGCGCACCGGCTTTAATCGCAATGTACTGGCACTGCTTAACAATTTCCATCAGTTCCTCATAATCACCTTCCATGGATGTTTCGCAGGGACCTACATAATATTCAACGCCCGTGCTTTTGATATAATCAATTACCTCATCCACGATGCGTACGATTTCTTCATCCTCCAAAACAGAGGGAAGTACCTGAATGGCAACATTCGCATTTAATTTTTCCATGTTCCTTCTCCTTATCGTTTGTTCACGGCGAAATGTATGCATTGCACGGTCCGGATTATCTTCCTTAATGAATAAATAGAAAATGAATATACGTAGAAAAAGCTCTTCCTGCCACAGGAAGAGCCAAACTATACGAATTCATCATTCTACCTACGCCGGCATTATCCGGATCAGGTTCTGGGTTTCTCCCATGGGATTGACGGTGGTTTTTCCGCCTCTCAGCCTAAAGCCTTAAGCACTCCCGTGACGCAATACATTATATGATTTTAAAACTTAGGTGTCAACCGATTTTTTACCCTTCCGGAAAAGTTCGTACGGATGATCTTCCGACACCTTCTGATGCTGTTTATGCACCGATTAAAGGCTGGTCATGTTCGAACAAAGCAAGATTAATTGTATAAGTATCATATATTTCATTCTGAATAAAATACTCCACAATCAGATCAAAACGGTTGCTCGGAGAGAATGCATAACCGGCACGTCCGAGAAAATCTTTCGTTTCGTCCAAATTTAATTCAAGGGCAAGTGCAAAAGCCACGGCGGTCATTTTCTTCGGCTGGTAGTTCGGATTGGAACGGATTTTGGAAAACAGTTTTCTGTCGATATTGGCCTTTTTATAGGTCTGTGCATCCGTATATCCTTTTTCGTCAATCATCCTAAGAAGGCTTTCCTGCCAGGTTTCTCCTATCCGGTCCATCAGTTCGTCCAGACTTCTTGCGGATTTTTCCTGAGGAGCTTCCGGAATTTTTTCCAAAAATGTCATGCATTCCTCAACATCGGCGCATTCTTCGACATCGGCATATTCTTCTTCATCAGCGCTTTCCGCATCGGCGAAAGCCCCGGTTTTCAAGGAAGATTTATGAAAAAGATCCCTGAGCTTATTCTTCGGTTTTCCCGATTCTCTCCGGCTGCGGGAATTTCCCGATACCGAATTTTTCATTCTCACGGATTCACCCGCGTACTCGGACATCAGCTTTTCTTCGACATAATTTCCGTCGATAAACGCATCCACACCGTCATAAATCTGTCCGGAAAGTACAAAGGAATCCCTGTCAAATACGACCAGGATTACTTCCATGTCATCCTCTTTTTCCAGAAAAGATTTAATCTCCGATGTAGCAATACCAAGCGCAACATTTTTCGGAAAATCATAGGCTCCGGTCGAAATAAGCGGGAATGCAACGGATTCACATTTCAGTTCTTTGGCAAGGGATAAAGACCTGCGGTAACAGGAAGCCAGCGTTTCATATTCACCCGACGCTCCCCCTTCCCAAACCGGTCCGACCGTATGAATAATATACTCTGCATCAAGATCAAACGCAGGGGTTGCAAAAGCTTCTCCGGGACTGATTACACCGATTTCTTTTCTTGCCGCAAGAAGTTTTTCCGCTCCCGCTGCCTGATAAATTGCAGTATCCGTTCCTCCTCCGCAAACAGGATTCGGATTCGCCGTATTTACAATGGCGTCGGCGCTTACTTTCGTAATATCGTTTCGAACAATCTGAAATGCCATATGACAACCCCTTCCGTCATGATCGTTATAATTCAGGTCTGTATCAGTCTGTCTCTATATAAATCTCTATATAAATAAAAAAGGAGCATTTGAAACCGTACTTCCATGCTCCGATACTTTCGTATTAAGTTTTCGGCAGGCATGCTTTTATGTTATATCATTCGTCAGAGAGTTTCAACAATGAACAATTATTGAATAACGCAATAACGAAATAATCGCTAACAAAAACAATGAACTTTGCTGATTCCACAGTCAGATAACGATCCAGCATCCTAATCACGTATTATGCATGTCTGCCCGGAAAATGCCTTTATACCGGCACTTCAAATTCAAAAGTCTGATTGTACTTATCAAGTGCAATCTGCATTGCCGCAATTTCTGCGTCGATGCGCTCGTACTCCTTTTTTACAAGTTCAATGTCATAATTGACATACTCGTATTCCGGAGCGGTTTTTCTGGAAGAATAAAGGCCGGAGTTTATTCTGGTTTTGGGTTCGCGCTTTCTGAGGGTATCCAGAAAAGCTTTTCTTTTACCGAGTTGTGCCATTTTGACAAGAATTTCGTCAATGGTCATCTCGGTTTCGCCGACCGCGATTCTGTTGGTTGCATTGTTTACATTGATGGCATGTTTGATTTTCAAAATTTTGTCATCAATTGCAGCGATTTCTCCCGCAACCTTTGCATAGTCATAGTCGGGAATTACCGGCTCCTCGTCGGTTGCTGCCACATAGGTGCTGGCTTCGTTTTCTTTTCTGCGCCAGAACTCCTTGTCTTCATTCAGTTTTCTGATTACTTTATTTGCATATGCAGATGTCATCATTGTCATTTTTTCATCCTCCTGCGTTAAATGAATTCCGTTTTTCCGGTTACAAAAACATCATATCCTTTTTTTCGGATGATGAACAGCAACCAATAGTTGTATATCGAAACCGTTCCTTCCTGTGCATAACCGGCTGCCCTCAGTGAAGCTTCACATCTTCCAGCGTATCATCCTTTGCGTATTTCAGTTTCAGGGAAAAGAAATCCTCCCGCTCGTTTAAAAGCCTGAAGAAAATTTTATCCCCTTCCCAGATCGGAAGCTCGAAAACATCTTTTATCGGTACCCAGACCAGTTCCCCTTCGTCGCACTCCGTCAGCGTACCTTCGAACTCATCCGCCGTATACAGGTGCATGTATTCTACCACGTCTTCTCCGTAAAGAAACGTGATGATTCCCCTTTCTTTATAATTGGTCAGAGTGAGTCCGGTCTCTTCTTTCACTTCCCGAAGGAGACATTCATCGGGACTTTCCCCGTACTCAAAATGTCCGCCCACTCCGATCCATTTATCCTTATTGATATCTTTTTTCTTTTTCACTCTGTGCATCATCAGATAACAGTTATCTTTTATGATGTAACAAAGCGTCGTAAATTCCGGAGCCTTTCCGCTCATACCGGCAAATTTCCTTTCTGTCCGTTTTTCCCCGGACAATTCTCTCCCTGTACGTTTCCTTCGGAATCCACGATTCCGTTAATTTTTTCCCAGCCGCTGCACCTGATATAATTTTCTCCCGGAAATTCACACTCTTTATTCCACGGACGGTCAAATACCAGCACCTTTAAATCCGGCAGATGATCAAAAAAACGGAATGCGGACGGAGAATCCTCAACGGCATAATCAAATGTCATTTTATAATAATCTTCAAGTTCAAGACTGAAATCATCTTTTTTAATAAAACTGTCCCAGCTGTATTTATTCAGGCAGTAAAGATTTGCCCGCTCCAGTCCGTGTAAATCAAGCCATTTTCTCGAAGCTTCATAGGAACTGTACGGACGCCCGGTTATGATAAAAACCTCATACCCTCTGTCAATCCAGTCGTTCACCGTTTTTACCGCACCCGGTGTTTCCGTATAAGACAAAAGCCGTTCCGCTTTGTGTCCTTCCGTCATCAGAAGTCTGTACTCTTCGTCATTCAGCAGAAAGGACTTCTGCAGGTTGAAAAAACGGATTTTCTCATACGGAATATTTTTACCGAAAAGTTCCGCTGCCAGTTTTGAAAAGTACCTCGCGGTTTCGCAAAGACAGTCATCGTAATCGATATAAATTCTCATATTATTTCGCCTGTTTAATGGAAAGAGAAATTCTCTTCTTTGCCTCGTTCACATCGAGTACAACCACTTTCACGTTGTCCCCGACCGAGAGTACTTCACTTGCATGTTTGATATAACGGTCCGCAATTTCGGAAATATGAACCAGGCCGTCCTGATGAACACCGATATCCACAAAAGCGCCGAAATCAACTACGTTTCGAACCGTTCCGGAGAGTACCATTCCCGGTTTTAAATCCTTTAAATCCAGTAAATCCTGTCTGAAAATCGGAGCCGGTAGACTTTCACGCGGGTCCCTTCCGGGTTTCATCAGTTCCTTAATGATATCCTTAAGAGTCGGAAGTCCTATGCCGCATTCTTCCGCCGCCTTTCCTTCCCCGTACGCATCCACTTTTTTGGCAAGGTCTTTAATATTTCCGTTCTTTACGTCATCCAGCGTATAACCGCAGATTGCAAGCAGTTTTTCCGCTGCCTCATAACTTTCCGGATGCACACCGGTATTGTCCAGTACGTTCTTACTTTCCACCACACGCAGGAATCCGGCACACTGCTCATATGCCTTCGGTCCGAGTTTCGGGACTTTCAGCACCTGTTTTCTGGAAGTATAGATTCCGTTTTCCTCACGGTAGGTTACGATATTTTTTGCAATAGTCGCATTGAGTCCCGATACTCTTTTTAAAAGAGAAGGGGATGCGGTATTCAGATCCACTCCGACCGCATTTACACAGTCTTCCACAACTCCGTCAAGACTTTCTTCCAGTCGTTTTTGCGGCATGTCATGCTGATACTGTCCGACACCGATTGCTTTCGGTTCGATTTTAACAAGTTCCGCAAGCGGGTCCTGTAATCTTCTGGCAATGGAAACCGCAGAACGTAAATTTACGTCATACTGCGGAAATTCCTCTGCTGCCAGCTTGGATGCGGAATAAACCGAGGCACCCGCTTCGCTGACAACCATGTAAGAAACACCCGGGCAGGATTTTAACATCTCAGCCGTCATGCTTTCCGTTTCCCTCGAAGCCGTTCCGTTACCGATTGCGATATGTTCTACGCCGTGCTTCTTTATTAATGCCGACAGTATTCTGATTGCTTCCGCTTTCTTTCCTTCCCCGAGTGTCGGATAGACAACCGCGGTATCCAGAACCTTTCCCGTTCCGTCCACAACGGCTACCTTGCATCCCATACGATATCCCGGATCCAGTCCCATCGTAACTTTTCCTTTTACGGGCGGCTGCATCAGAAGCGGTTTTAAATTCAGTGCAAAATTGTGAATGGCACCTTCGGATGCCGTTTCCGTCAGAACACCTCTTATTTCATTTTCCATGGAAGGTGCAAGAAGTCTGTCATATCCGTCCGCAACGGCTCCTTTTAAGAAATTCTCCGACCGGCTTCCCGTATTAATCATTTTTTTCTCTATTATGGCAATTGCCTTATCTCTGTCGGTTTCGATTTTTACTTTTAAGAAACCTTCTTTTTCTCCCCTGTTTAACGCAAGTACCTGATGGCCTGCAATTTTACTTACAGGCTGGGTAAACCGGTAATACATACTGTAAACGGAATCTTCCTCTTTCGCGGCGACCGAATTTACAAGGGAGTCTTTCATCATCAGATTACGCAGTTGTTTTCTGATTTCCGCATTGTCCGATACCATTTCCGCAATAATGTCACTCGCTCCCGCTAACGCATCCTCAACGGTTTCCACGCCCTTCCCGGGGTTAATGTATTTTTTTGCCTCTTCTTCGGGTTTCGGGCAGTTCGGTGCCTGAAGATAAAGAATCATGGCAAGATTTTCCAGTCCCTTTTCCTTTGCAATTGTCGCTCTTGTTCTTCTTTTCTGCTTATACGGACGGTATAAATCCTCTGCTTCCGCAAGCGTCTTTGCATTCTCAATCTCCGCTTTCAGTTCATCCGTAAGTTTGCCCTGTTCTTCGATACTTTTGATAATCTCCTCTTTTCTTGCCGCGAGATTTCTTAAGTATTTCAGACGATCCTCCAGGGCACGAAGGGAGGTGTCGTCCATCGCTCCGTGTGCTTCTTTCCGGTATCTTGCGATAAAAGGAATCGTACATCCCTCATCCAGCAGTGCGATAACATTCTCGACCGCTTTGACCGGCTTTCTGATTTCTTCTGCAATCAGCTGTGCAATACTTTCCATTTGATTCTCCTTGTCTTTCCTTCTGTATTTCCAATCAAAAGGGACCTGTTTTCCCGGTCCCTTTATAATATTCCGTATGATCAATCTCCGTTAATTCTGCTCCACATATAAATCGCCCCATACCTTCCTTGCGAGATCTTTACACATCTGTATGGTAAATGCGGGATCCTGCCGGTGGATGCTGTTGTAATTCATATCTTCTTCCGTATAATTCTTCAGGTATTTTACATAGATACTTCCGTGTCCGCCGCGGACATCCACATGTGCCACCGTCGGTTCGATTCCGTAATCTTCAATGACTACCTTACCGCTTTCATCCCTGGTCAGTTCCACTTT
Organism: Lachnospiraceae bacterium; assembly: GCA_024681795.1. Lineage (GTDB taxonomy): Bacteria > Bacillota > Clostridia > Lachnospirales > Lachnospiraceae > UBA3766. The sequence continues at coordinate 9,620 of JAILAD010000085.1, forward strand.
TGCCATTCCTCCGACTGCCTGCTCACCCGTCTTCGGGTTGGTGGATCTGGTTCCGGTTACAAAGTTACCGAGGGAATAGTAAACCAGCATTTTATGTCCGGTTGCTTCGTTCTCATACCATTCAATCGGCTGGATTACGTGCGGATGTGCGCCGATGATTAAATCGACATCGTGATCCAGAAACCACTTGCACCACATCTTCTGGTTATCGGATGCATAGGTCTGGTATTCGTTTCCCCAGTGGATTAAAACCACAACAAAATCCGCAACCTCGTGCGCCTTATTGATATTGCGTTCCATCAGTCCCTCTTCTATAAGGTTTACGGCAAACGGCATATCATCCGGCATCGGCATTCCGTTCAGGCCGTATGTATAGTTAAGGAGCGCAATTTTCATTCCGTCCTTTTCATAGACGTAAACTTCTTCCTGCTGTTCTTTGGTTTCATTAATTCCGAGAACCTTGATATCGGGGAACTGTTTCCAAACCTCCATGGTGTGCAGAAGACCTTTCTTCCACTTGTCCATGGTATGATTGGTTGCATGTAAAACCACGTTAAATCCTGCATCGTGAATGGATGTCGCCAGTTCGTCCGCCGTATTAAACATCGGATATCCGGAGTATTCCAAATCGGCACCGCCCATCATAATCTCCTGGTTTACGATGGAAATGTCGGCTGCCTGAACATCATCCTTTACATCCGCAAAAATCGCGTCATAATTTTTCTGCGTTCCGGCATCATCCAAAAAACCGCTCTTGGTTACATTCAGATGCATCAGCATGTCTCCGACCATAATAATGGAAATATGCGGATCCACCTTTCCCGTCTGCGCCGCTTCCAGACTTAACCAATCCTCCGGTACTCCCGCCGCAAGTACATTCTGCGGCATTTCATACTGAATGATGGTTCCTTCCCTCATCGCCATTGCCCGGAACGGATTCGGAAATCCTTTTCCGTTTGCCACCCTTACTATTCCGAAGGTCACAAATCCGATTAAGGCAAGCAGTACGGCAAAAAATAAAAATGCACGGGGCTGAACGCGAAACCTTTTTCTTCTTCTCCTTCTTCTTGAATTCCTTGAAGAATATCCGCTTCTGCCGTCATCGATTCTTCCGTAACCCGGATTCTTTCTTACCGTATTATTCAAAGAACTTCTGCCGGAGGTACTTCTTCCTGAGGTACTTCTTCCTGAGGTACTTCTTCCCGATGCAGGTCTGCCGGAGGTACTTCTTCCGGACGCAGGTCTGCCGGAGGTACTTCTCCCCGACGCGGGTCTGCCGGAGGTACTTCTTCCGGACGCAGGTCTGCCGGAGGTACTTCTTCCGGACGCAGGTCTGCCGGAGGTACTTCTTCCCGACGAGCTTCTTCCGGGTGTGCTTCTTCCGGAGGTACTTCTTCCGGAAGAATTTCTTTCGGATGAACTTCTTTTCGGTCTGTCAAAACGATCGGATGCCATTCTTTTCTCCTGATTCTATATCTTGTTTTATTAATTCCCGATTTAATTTTATAATAATAAGTGACTGTTTCAGTCATTTTCACAGCTTTTGCTTTAAAATCAAGCCTTGCCGTCCGTCAATGCCGGACATCAGTACTCTCTTAACACCAATTCCGTAATCCCCGGATTTGTGCCGTTCTCAATCCGCTTTACCTTCGAATTCCGGCCGTATGAGAACTCATCATAGATCATATTCCGGAGAGAAATCCCTCCGTGATACCCGTGAATCAGTCTTACCCGGTAGGTGGAAGTACCACAACCGCAAAGGGCCCTTTCGATTGTCGAAAGAGCCTCTTCTTTGTTCAGTCCGTGTAAATCAATTTCAATAATACCGCCTGCCGCCATTTATACTTCCTTAATACAACCGAATTTCAACGCTTTCCTTAACTACTGTATTATATCACAGAAAAGGATAAATGGCTATTTCCGGGTCCATGTTTTTGTCTGGTTCGAGCCGCCGTCCGGCATTCCTCCGGGTCCTCCCGGCGGATTTGTGCCGTTACCACGGTTCATATAACCGTTTCCGGGATTGACGCGGTTTACCCAGCTGTTTCCGCCCTGCGGAGCCTGACCGGGTCTTTGCTGCTGCATCGGAGCACCCTGCGGTCTTTGCTGCATCGGCGAACCCTGCATGGGACGCTGCTGCATCGGTGCGCCCTGCGGTCTTTGCTGCATCGGCGAACCCTGCATGGGACGCTGCTGCATCGGCGAACCCATGGGACGCTGTTGCATCGGGGCACCCTGCCTTCCTGCACCTCCCGGCTGTCCCGTGGGCCCAAATCCCTGTCCGTTCATATATGCCTGCTGCATTGCAGCCTGTTTCTGCGAAGTCTCGAAGGAACGTTTCTGATTCATTTCCGCAAAGAGAGTAGTTGCCTTCGGTGCATCGTCTTCCTGTTTCTTTGCTTTCTTTGCAGCCTTCTTTGCTGCTTTCTTTGCATCTTTTTCGGAAAGCTGCTTCTCCCCCTCTTCTGCCGAGGCATGTTCCGCGGAAGCGGCACTTACTCCGCCGACAGCGCCGGCTGTTTCCACACCGCTTACCACTTCTTTTGCAATCTTCGCTCTTTCAATGCTTTCTTTGTTCTTCTTGTAATCTTCAAGCTGTGCCGCTTTGGCATTGATTTTTTTCTGCAGTTTGTCAAGTCTTAAAAGGTGCCATACATCAACATGGAACCGTCGGATTGCAATATCGCATAAGAAGAGGATTACCGAAAGAAGTAACAGGGTAAGCGTCAGGCTGTAACGGTTCTTTACAAACTCAGGCGGATTCCGGAATACTTCTGCCGCATTATCCTCGAACGTCGCACCGACTACCGCGGCGTAATCATCAAGAAGCGTATTGTTCGGATAGAATCTGTATTCCAGCGAATACTGCATAATTGCGGCGGTATTCGTACTTCCCACCACTTTTCCGTCGTCTTCCTGCTGTACGTTAATGGAATATACACCCGTACTCTTTGTCTCAAACTCTGCGGAGTACTCGCCTGGTCTGGACGGATCCAGAGTGATTTCCTTTACGTTTCCTTCATCGTCAAAAATCGTAGCCTTGACTTTTGTTCCTGCACTGAAATCTTCCGTGGAATAGTTGATGATTGCCTTGGAACCCTTCTGATCAACGGATACATAAGCACCTTCCATTCCCATGTCTTCCGTAACATACTGAAGGATGTTATGCCAAAGCAGCTGGTAATTTTCCCAGCCGGAATAATTCGCCGTCCACTCTCCCGTCGCATCCGATGTCCAGGCAACCGTCTTTCCGAGACCGTACTGCCAGTATGCAAGAATCGGATCATCGAACGGAGAACGAAGCGCTTCAATACTTCTTTCCTTTGTCGATGTCGCCACATAACCGAGAAGCGTAGGCATTCCGTCTGTTACAACATCACGGATAATCTGGTCGGAAGAAGAAAGAATCGGAACGAATTCCTCGTTTACCAGGTAGGTATTGGAAGATAAATAAATTTCCTGTGCGAAAATCCTCGGCACGTCGGTATTTAAGTCCGTATGGAAATATCTTCCGCCGCAGCTTTCGGCAAGCATGGTAAGAAGTGCATCGTTGCTTCCGTCTCCGACGGATACGCAGGATAAGGTAATACCGGAATCGTTAATCGCCTTGATTAAGTCATCATACATCGTATTTCCGTCCTGACCGTCCGTTAACAGAATAATATGTTTTACCTTTGCGGGATTCTTTGACAAATCAAGTGCAGCAGCCGCAACCGCAGGATAAATACTGGTACCGCCGTCCGGCGCCAGAGAGTAGATTGCGTCTTTTACCGCATCCTTATCCGATACTTTCTCGAGAGGAACCAGTTTCTCATAGGAATCATCAAAAGAGATGACCCCGACATAATCATCATCGTCTCTTAAATTATCAACCGCTGCCGCAGCCGATTCCTTTGCAAGATCGAGGTTCGAAATGATTCCGTTTCCGTCGGACATGGAACCCGACTGGTCGATTACCATTTCAATTGCAATGGAGGGAATCTCATTTTCGCCCTTCGGCTCCATATAAACCGGAAGCACTTCTTCCAGCGGCGTATCGCGGTATCCGCCGAGCGCATAACTGTTCGGTCCGCCGGTGGCAACAAAACCTCCGCCGTAATTTTTTACATATTCATCCAGGTTATCCAGGAACCCTTCTCTTAAATCATCCTTGTAAACATCCACGAAAATAACTGCGGAATACTCCAGAAAATCCGAAATGGTCGCAGGTGCACCGCCCGGGGAAACCACATCGTAGCGCTTTCCGATACTGTCCAGAATTCCCTGAAGTTCTCTGGATTTTCCGTTATTTCCTTCCACCAGAAGAACCGGCAGATTGGTTTCGATATTGGTATATGCGGAAAACTCATTGTTAACGGAAACCGTATCTTTCTCCGACTCCACAACGACACGGTATGTCTTTAAACCTTCATCGGACTGCGTATCCTTGAAAATAAACTGGTTCGTACCTTTCTGCAGGTTTACCTTCTGCTGCCCTTTTAAGGTACGGCCGGAATACAGTTTAACGATGGCAGGAGAAGCCACGTTGCTTTCCACCTCAACCGTAATGCTGAAATTTTCTCCGACTCCCACTTCCTGCGGAACCGAAACGTTTGCAACATAGACTTCTTCGGAAACATTTTCCTCAAGTCTCTTGATGTCAAAATCGACGCCGGATGCAATTACCGCGCTTGCGGTCATGTTTAAATTGCCTTCGTTTTCGTTTCCGTCCGTAATCAGCACGATACGTTTTGCGCAGTCATCCGGCATCTGTGCCAGCGCCATGTTGACGGCATCTTCAAGGTTTGTCGCCTGGGTATTGACCTCCGTCATCAGACCGGAAAAAGTAACATCCTTCGAAATAAACTGCTCTACTCTCGTATCGCCGCCGAACGCAATCACGCCGACGTAATCATGTCTTCCCTTGGTTTTGATGGCATCGGAAATATAGGTTGTAACTTCATCCTTCCGCTCTTTTACGGAATCGGACACGTCCACCAGAAAAATTGTCGTAACGTCTTTTCCGACAATTTTAAACGTAATTCCGGATAATGCGAGAACCAGAAGCCCGGCCACGATAAAACGAACCAGAATCCTGCTGACTTTCTGCGCCATATTTCTGGAATACATAAATTTCATTGATACGATGAGTGCTGCAATGATTACCGGCAGTAACAGCAGTACCCATGGATGTTGAAACGAAATATTCATATCCTTTTCCTACTTCCGTAAATATGCAATCCATTCCACTCCCAAAAGAAGCAGAATCAGTATAATCACTATGTTCTTCAAATCGAGATCCGCGGATGCACTCTTTTTGACATCCGTATTCTGATCCTCATTCATGGAAGGAACACTCTCCACAAAACTTTCCGTAGACGGGAAGTTTACGGCAAAAAATTCTTCCTCACCCGAGAATTTGTCTTCGCTCTGTGTAACCGTATACACACCGACTTCATCCGTTCCCGTAAATACGATTCTGTAATCGGATAATGAAACGGAAGTCTCATCCGGTTTTGTAATCACGGGAAGCATTTTATCCGCCTTCGCATTAATCTGAACTCCGTCTCCGACATTGACCACATTCTGGGTAAGCATACCGGTTGTAACGTTTCCGTTGATGATGTTGTACATAAGCAGCGGAAATTCCATCTTAAGGGGGAGTTCGGAATTGTGTACGTCAAAACCGAATACCGTAATTCTCTGTCCGTCCTTTATTCCGGAAAATGCCACGTCCATGTCTCCGTTATCCGTGCCTGCCGTAAGGAACGGGTTCGCCCAGGAAGGAGTCACGTAAGCCGTCAGATTGGCGGCACCGAAATCCATATTTTCAATGTATCTCGTCTCATCCGTCGGAAGCGATTTTACCAATGCTCCCTCAATCACACCTTTGGATCTGTAAAGGTTCGGATTCGGTGCATCAAAAATAATAACGTTACCGCTTTCCGGGAAGTTTGCAGGCATCATACAATCGAAAATATAAAGATCATATTTCTGTGATACAAAGGAATCAAAGGAGGCAATATCATTGGATTTGGTAACCGTAATTCCGTCCATCAGTTCAAGTGCTTTTTCGATATATGCATTTTTCTCCGTCATCAGAAGAATGTTAATCTGTTTGCTTTCCGACACGATATCGTAGCAGACATTATCTTCCGTAAGGTTGTCCGTACCGTTTAATTCCGCCCTTAAAACAGAGCCGTTAAAGTTTACTTTGTCAAAATAAACAATCTTGCTCTCGCCCGGTTCGAAGCTGACGCTCTGGCTTGTAATAATCTGATTGTCCCCGTAAAGCGTAACCTCTTTTGCGGTCTGCATTTTTCCGTAATTCGTAACCTTTGCAAGAACCACAAGTTTTCCGTTTGAATCGCCGTGACTTAAATAGTTGATGCCGACGTTCTCTTTTTCCTTGTATACATCAACGATATAACCCGGCACGTCTTCCATATCCACGTTGGTATCCGTAAAGCAGACCGTGGTAAGAGACGGCCACTGCGACTGCATGGTTTTTACCATTTCCACGCCCGGCTGTGCATTTCCGGAATTTAACGTAGGCTTGATTTCCTTGATTTTTTCAATCGCCTCGTCCTTTTCTTCCGTGGACGAAAGCACCAGAACGGCATTGTCACTGCTTGAAATAACGGAAATGCCGGTGCCGTTTCTTAAGCCTTTCACATAATCACAAGCTTCCGATACCGCCTTGTCAAATCTGGTTTTTTCGCCGTCATGAACGGTATTCATACTTCCCGACTGATCGATAATCACCACAACATGTTCACTGCTTCTGCCGCAATTTTCAAGAAAAGGTCCCATGATTGCAAAAATCAGTAAAAGAAGCAGTATAATCTGCAAAATCATTAACCAGTTTTTCTTCAGTTTTTCCCAGGGTGTATTGGCCTCAATATTCTGATATGTTTCTCTCCACAGAAATAACGACGGCACTTCGTGTTTGTCCGCCTTCTGTTTTAACAGATACATAAAAATTATAACCGGAACCAGCGCAAGGAGCGCCAATGGCCAAAAATATAAAACTTTCACTGTCTATCCTCCGGTTTAATTATTCGTTGCAAGTTTTGATAAAGAACCGTAAAGTAAGGAATCCACACTCGCATCGGAAGAAATCGGGATATAAATTATCGCATGCTTTTTGCAGACCGCCTCAATGTTACGGATGAATTCGTCATAGGTTTTCTTATAGCTTCGAAGTACGGAGCCGCTCATACTCATACGGATATCCGCACCGGTCTCGCAATCCACCATCTGAACGGTTCCTTCAAAGGTCGGATCCTTTTCTTCCGGTGAAAGGACGTGTAAGAATACCACTTCCTGATGGCAGAATCTTAAGTACTTAAACACTTCCTCAATATTGTCGCAGTACCCGTCCGAAATAAAGAAACTCATTCCGTGCTGTTTGAAATTTCCCCTCTTAAGACTTGCGAGAAAATCTCCGCCGCCGTCAAACTCTTCCCGGTCAATAATCTCAATTGATTTACGGAAGGCCTGCATTCCGGTCAGCCCTCTGTGCGTCTCGATTCCTCCGTCTTTCATAATATCGATAAACAGACGGTCACCGTTTTCAAGCACAATATAAGAAATCGCACCGGCAAGTCTTTTCGCCGCCACGGCTTTATTTTTTACCCCGTAATCCATGGATTTGCTTGCATCCAGTATTACATGGAAGAGTCCTTCCTTTTCCTCCATGAAGAGCTTGATAAAAAGCCTGTCAAAACGTCCGTATGCATTCCAGTCGATACGACGGATATCGTCTCCGAGCATGTATTCGCGGAAATCCGAAAATTCCACGGAATTACCCTTCGCCTTTGATTTTCTTCCTCCGCTCATACCGGCCGCATTGCTGAGTGCAATGGACATTCTCAGGGTACGAAGTTTTGAATAAAATTCGCTGTTAAACGCCTGCTCCATTGTTTCCTCCGGCTCACTAATTCATCGGAACGGATGCAATAATATTTGCAATGATTTCATCTACTTTGATACCGTCAGCCATTGCCTCGAAACCGGGCACGATACGGTGACGAAGTGCAGGGAATGCAACCGCTTTGATATCATCAAAGGATACGTTAAAGCGTCCCTCCAGCATTGCTTTTGCTTTCGCACTCTGGAAAATCGCCTGTCCCGCACGGGGAGATGCACCGCAGGAAACGTAACGCTGTACGTAGGAGTCAGCCCCCGCAACTTCGGGATGAGTGGCAACCACAATGCGAAGTGCGTAATCCTCCACCGCTTCTGCCATCGGAATATCACGGATTGCTTTCTTTGCCGCGATGATATCGTCACCCGTAAGAACCGGGCTTAAAGTAATGTTCTTATTGGTAACGGTAATATTCATAATTTCTTTTAATTCTTCAATCGTCGGGAAATCTACCTGAATCTTGAAAAGGAAACGGTCCAGCTGTGCCTCGGGAAGGGGATAGGTACCCTCGTTCTCAATCGGGTTCTGGGTTGCGAGTACCATGAACGGCTCTTTTAAACGATATGTCGTATTTCCGACGGTAACGGTATGCTCCTGCATGGCCTCCAGAAGTGCAGATTGCGTTTTCGGAGTCGCACGGTTAATTTCGTCGGCAAGTACCAGATTTGCAAATACAGGACCGGGTTGGAACTGGAATACGTTCTGGTCATTCTGCTTTACAATCAGGTTGGTACCGGTAACATCCGCAGGCATTAAATCGGGTGTAAACTGGATTCTTGAAAAATCCATGGAACACACGGCCGCAGTGGCTTTTACGAGCTGTGTTTTACCAAGTCCCGGAACACCCTCGAGAAGTACGTTACCACCGGATAACATCGCCCAGAGTACCTGGCGGATTACTTCTCTCTGACCGATAATTGCCTTCCCGATTTCGGCCTCGGCAGCATTGATTTTTGCTACCATCTCCCTTAATTCATTTTCATTCTGGATCATAGTGACGCGTCTCCTTTTATGCTTTTGCTTTTTTCTTTATGCTTCTGCTGAATTGCTTTTATATTTATTTTTTTATTCTTCCGGTGTTTCGAAACCGTTCTCAAAAATCAGTTCAGACCGGAAAAATATCCCTTTACAAACTCTTTCATAGAATTCGGAATCTTGCTCTGATTCATCTTGGAATATGCCTTGTTGGTGTAATCTCCGACAACCTGTTTATAGTCCTTCTGTTCTCCGGTAGTGGTTTTTGAGTACTGCGATTCAAACTTCTGTGACTCACCGCCCGTGACGGCTTTTCCTGTCAGGCTTTCTTCGGAACCGGTGCCTTCCTCGAACATCATAATATGTTCTCCGCCTTTTGCTCCGGGTAGTTCTTCTGCATACTGGCTGCCGTTATACCATCCGTTGCCCTGGCCGCCGCCCGGGGTCTGCTGACCTCCGCCCTGGCCGGGTTCAACGCCGGGACTCTGTTGTCCGCCCTGTTGGCCGCCCTGACCTTCCTGACCACCCTGGCCTTGCTGTCCGCCCTGGCCTTCCTGACCGCCCTGGCCTTCCTGTCCGCCCTGGCCCTGCTGTCCTTGCTGGCCCTGCTGGCCTTGCTGACCCTGCTGGCCTTGCTGACCACCCTGACCTTGCTGGCCCTGTTGTCCTTGCTGGCCCTGCTGACCCTGTTGTCCTTGCTGACCCGGCTCGCCTTGCTGACCCTGCTGGCCTTGCTGACCCTGCTGGCCTTGCTGACCCTGCTGACCTTGCTGACCCTGCTGGCCTTGCTGACCCTGCTGGCCCTGCTGACCCTGCTGGCCTTGTTGTCCCTGCTGACCTTGCTGGCCTTGCTGACCCTGCTGGCCTTGCTGGCCCTGCTGGCCTTGCTGACCCTGCTGGCCTTGCTGACCCTGCTGACCCTGCTGGCCTTGCTGACCTTCCTGGCCCTGCTGCTGTTGCTGCTGTTTCTGCTGCTCTATAAATTCCTGCTGCTCTTTTTGGAACTGCTCCAGTTTTTCCTGAGCCTGTTTCATGGTCTCTTCCGTAATCTCATGATTTTCCTGCAGTTCCTGCTGCATTTTCTCGGCCTGTTCTTTTAATTCGTCATCCTGCGTCTGCTCTGCCAGTTTCTCCAACTCGTCGGCTATTTTTTGCTGTTCCGATTCCGTCATGGTTTTTCCTTCTGTTTCAGTCAGCTCATCCTGCAGTCGCTTCGCCGCATCTCCGAATTCAATCGGATTCGTAATCTGGCTTTCAATTTTATTCTTTAATCTTTCTTCTATTTTCTGAAGTTCTTCGTTGGTTTTGGCGCCATCCACCTCATCTTTTGCTTCTTCGATAATATTTTCCAGCAGTTCTTTCTGTTCCTTGGTCAGATCATACTTCTCTTCGATTTCTTCCTGCATCTCTTCGAACTGCTTTTTCATTTCTTTCTGATGATTCCACATTTCATGATTCAGTTTTGCCTGATCTTTCATCTTTGCCGGAATCATTGCAGTAGAAAGCACGAATGCAGCACACAGAAACAGAATCAAAAGCATTCTTTTCGAAACCTTCGTCGGGAAAAACTGCTTTGTAGGATAATTATTAATGTGACGGATTGTATCGTCCTTTACAATTGTACTACAAACGTCGTTCTTTCCTTTCAGATCCATGGATGTTGTCACTCTCTCCTTAAGACCGGTAGCATCCACGCGGAATGCGGTCTGACGAAGATTCGGGAAAAACCGTATGGAGATAAGGCTTCCCGCAATCATAATGATTAAGAATGCAAAGAAACCGTAAAGAACCGCTCCGTAAAACGGTACAAAACATGAGATGGTATTCATGATGCCCCAGACAATCAACCCCGCTGAAGCAGCATATAAAAACCATTTAAAAAATGTCTGAAAACAGAGCCTTTTCCGTACTCTTTTCACAAATTGAAGAATTAACTGATCTTTTCCCATAGTCCTACCTCACTGCATTAAATCAAACTATGTTCGTTTACTGCTGTATTACATCCTGCGAAACCTGCTCCGGTACGGTCATTTCCGGAATACCGGCTTCCGGAACAACCGGTTCGTTTCCCATACCGGTCTGCATAGCTTCATTTACAAACGCATCAGCATTTACACTTGTATCAACATTTACATTTGTATCAACAGTTACACCTGTATCAGTGTTCGTATTTGCCTCTGCTTCCATATTTTCCGGTGTCTGTTCCGAATTGTCGGAAGGGATGATCCCCTGCATCGGCATACCCGTAAATTCAGATTCAAAAGTAGGCTGAACTCCGACTTTTTTCATGTTTCTTCTTTCATATTCGCGTTCACGCTTTTTGTTATTTTTCACCGGATTTAAACATACACCGGCAAGCTTCAGAAAACCGAAACCGATACCCGCCTGAATTAACATACTGATCGGAGTCCACGCAATAATCAGCGGATTCTTTCCGGTAATATAATTCAAATCAACTATCGTCTTCATTCCTTTAAATGCAACATCGTCTATCTCAACACCCAGAAATGCACCGACACAGTCAAAAATTGTCACCACCGGATTTACATACAAGAGGAAAATTGCCCAATCCGCATGAAACTCAGGCAGGAAATTTAAAGTCGAGTAGGAACGATGAATCTCATCATTAAACACTTCCACCAAACCGTATACGGCACCGAATGCGGAAAGTGTACCGGCGACCATCATTCCAAGCATCACATAGGACAAAATGACCGCAACCACGGTTCGCTTGGTAAGCGCTGAGAAGAATACTCCGAAAACGGCTATAAAAGCAATTTCATACAGCATAACCGCCAGCAATCCCAACAACTGCAGGAAATTCAGTCCGCCGTAAATGAATACAAGTGCCAGAAAAGGCAGCGTGGAAACTACAAGTAAAATTCCCTGTGTTACCGCCGACAGATATTTTCCCATAACTATTTCGAACGGAGTCATTCTTGTAGTAAGCAGAACATCAAGAGTCTGTCTTTCCCGTTCTCCCGAAATGGTACTTGCCGTCAGGGCCGGTGTTACCAGAAAAAGAATCCCTGCTTCTTCCGCTATCAGAACAATCAGCATTATTGCCAGAGAACGGTAAGGAATTGATTCTCCCTCCATTCCCGCTATCAGGATATAAATGAAAAATCCTGCCACAACGGTCATAACCAATGCATTGAAAATCATCATCAGAATCAGCATTTTCGGCCGTTTGATGTCAATGGACATATCTTTAAACAATACTGCATTTTTGGTAAACAGATTTTTTGCTGTAAGATTACTCACTGTCTCATTCCTCCCTGATTTGAAGGTCCCCCCATTGGTGTTCCGTAAGGCGGCTGGTTTACAGGGCCTCCCATCGGTGCTCCGTAAGGCGGCTGGTTTGAAGGGCCTCCCATCGGTGCCCCGTAAGGCGGCTGATTAGCGTATCCTCTCGCCGGAGCTCCGTAAGGGTTTCCGTACGGAGGCTGATTTGCAGGTCTTCCCTGAGGCGGTACGGGTCTTCTTCCTCCCCCGGAATTCTGTGCTCTTCTGTCCATGGCAGAACGGTTGATAATCTGCATAAACAACGCTTCCAGACTTCCTTCCTGTCTGGTAAACGAAAGAATCGGAATACCGTTGGAAACCAGAGACGAAAGCAGTGCCGCTTCCTCCATCTTATTTCCGGTAAATACAACATCAATTGTATTTCCTCTTGCATTAATATGCTGTACGAAAGGGTTCTCCTGAAGTATGCGGAAGGTATCGTCCACCGCATGTTCTTCCACCACCACAATCAGAGGGCTCTGCATTGCGGCTGCCCTGTGAATTTCATCGATGGTTCCCTTTAACATCATCTGTCCGTGATCGATAATTCCGATTGTCGTACACATTTCCGACAATTCCGGTAAAATATGGGAGCTGATAATAATCGTCTTTCCCATCGAAGAAAGATTTTTTAAAATTTCCTTTAATTCAAATCTTGCTCTCGGATCCAGTCCGCTTGCCGGCTCATCCAGAAATAAAATATCCGGATTGTGTACCAGACCACGGGCAAGGCAGAGTCTTTGTTTCATACCTCTCGAGAGCCCGTTTACGTCGGTCTCCGCTTTGTGGTCCAGTTTTACGAGTCTTAAAAGATCCATGCATAAATTATCCGCATCGGTTCCGACAAGGCCGTAGGAAGCGGCAAAAAACTGCATGTATTCCATGGCGGTAAGGGACGGATAAACGCCAAAGAAATCCGGAACATATCCAACCTTGTTGCTGAGCAGGCGGTGATTGGAGAGCATTCTTTTTCCGTCAATAAATACTTCACCCGAGTCTGCACCCAGAAGGCCCACACAGATTCGCATGGTGGTGGTTTTTCCCGCACCGTTCGCGCCGACAAAACCAAAGAGTTCACCGTCTCCCACGGTAAGGTTTAAGTTTCGAAGGGCATAAAAACTGCCGTATCTTTTGTTCAGATTTTTAATCTCAAGCATTTTTCCCCTCCTACTGTTTTTTTACGGTTCTCATCTGTGAATAATCAATTCTCTGAATGATAATTTCCGTACGCTCGTTTCTGTACTTTTTATCGAACTGAATATCCTTGCAGACGGGTTCTTTCGGGAATCCCACAACGTAGATGAACTTCACGTCATCAGGGTCCGGTGTACCTGAATTGGTGTAACTTCTTAATTCATCCTCCGCTACATTGATTACATAGTTCAGAAGATTTCTTCTGCTCTTGTATTTTTTAAATCCTTCCGACAGACTTCCGAGGAAAACACCGGAAAAAATGTGTTTGTCGGCATCCGTAAAGGCAACGCTTTCTTCATAACCTGTTTTCATTTTTCCGGTTACGGACGAATCCGTCAAATCAACGGTCTCACCGTTCTTCCATGTCCCGACTGAGTGCACAATCATGTCATAATAAGAATAACTTCCGGGCTGGCTCGGGTTTTCGGGAGCAAGAACTACCGCATTCTCCAAATCAACGGAGGTTTCATTCTTTATGATGGTGTTATTGGCAAAAGACTTTCCTCCGGGAGCGTTTACGACATACTGTACGTCAAATCCCCTCGTAGAAGGGTAAATGCTCTCAAGTACAAATGAATCCGAGCTTAATGCCACATTACCGGAAAACGTAACCTCCGTCCGGTCAACGCCTTTTTTGAATCCGACACGATATTTGTTAAAATCAATTTTATCCGACTGGTCGGAATACGAGCTCAATTGCCTCATCAGCTCCAGGTTGTAATCATTGGAAAATTCCACCGTGCAGTCCCTGTTGGAAGGTGTCGTCACACCGACATAGTTTTTCTCAATTGCAGCCGGTTTCTGTAAATCAAGAACCGTTGCGGTATTGATTCTCGGTCTGATAATTCTCGTGGAGAAACCGATGCAGAATACCACTACCGCAACACCCACTGCCATTACCGGATACCAGTACCATAAGCGGAATGTTTTTCCTTTTTTCCGGCTGACAAGATACATTACAAGAATGGCAACCAGATATCCCAAAACAGGAATGATATAAAACAGCAAAGGCGGCATCGGCGCCGAAGCAAACGATTCCAGAAGATTATCCAGAACATAATTGCTTCCGCCCAAATTATATTGATAGTAGGAACCCATATTTGAAACATCATCATAATGTTCCACTACCTTTCTGAGGACATACTTTTCAATCAGCACACTGATGATTTCCGATGCATTCTGGTAACCGGGAATCGGGTTCATTGTAAAATCAATTCCGTATATTGCTATATATCCCTCTGCTTTTTCGTAGATTCGTGCAAGAATATAATCTTCGCCGGCAGTGTTGTCGCCGTATAAAATCTCCTTCAGATTTGCATCCTTTGCATCCTCGGAAAATATCAGGACATCGGCAGTTGCCACCGGATAGGAATACGCAACGTAATTCGGATCCTGTGGCTGATACTGATACCCGTACATGGTCTGCAGACAGAACTCATAGTATTCTTCTTCGTAATAGTAAGGCAGACTTCCGTCATCCTCAAGATCGGATTCGTCAAGTCCCTGGTTCGCCATAAAATCTTCCAGGAAAAAAGAATCAACATCGTCGCGATAGTTATAAAACCAATCATCGAAATATTCCATAAAATCCTCGTCATCACGCGGATCCGGTGCATCTTCCGGCGCAGTGGACTGATATGTGGAAGACATGCTTCCGTAATAGTTCAGACCGAAAGTAGTGGAATAACGGTTCATTTTATCCGGGTCGATATTGAGTACGTGGCCCCTTATTTTTGACAGGGTTTTGGAAGAATTCGAACCGGTTCCGATTACAAGCATTCCGCCTCTGTTTACCCAGAGATTCAGCGCCTCAATCTGTTTGTCGGTAAGAATATCCGTACTGAAATTGCTGATGATAATCATTTCAAGCATGTCCAGTGAATTCACGTCTTCCGGGAAATCATCGGCAGTTAACTCCACAAGATTGGTTTTAAATGTTTCCCTGTCATAAAACTCGATATTGTCCATGTATCCGAGTGCGGAAAAATCATCGCTCAAAACTCCGATGTCGATTTTCGTGGATGCCGTCTTGTCCACGTTGAAACGCTTAATCTCGCTCCATACCACTTTTCCTTTTTTATTGATAATCCGGATATTGACCTTTCCGAGATTATCCAGTACTTTGGCGGAAAAAGTGACGGTTTTTTTCTCGCCTTTGGCAATGGAGAAATCCGACTCATACATCAGATTGTAATTTACTTTATTCGGTAAAATCATCTGGATTTTACCGGAAAAATCGGTTCCGTTATTTTCCACCGTAATTGCAAACGGAGCATAGCGGAGGATTTCCGCTTTATCGTCAACTCCCACTTTCAGTTCTGCGGCGAAATCTCCCTTGTCTGCCGCCACAACCGGAAGAACCGGCAGTATCGCTACTGCCAGTAAAAATACGGCAAGAATTAAAGTAAGATGCTTTTTAAACAATTTCATGTCTGTTTCCTCTTTTACTCCGTAATCTCCAAAAGAATAATCGTATCTCCGTCGAATTCAACCCGGTAAATCCCGCCGATTTCCGCTTTCTCTTTGGATTTTTCCGATAATTCAATCATGTATAATTCAATGCATTTATCTTCGTTGTCTTCGGAAAGTTCCTCCATATTTTCCGATATCGAGCATTCGATATATGTTTTGCCGTCTTCTTTCAGAATACTCTCTACCCGGGCAAAATAATTCATGACTTCCTCAGCTTTGCCACCCGATTCCTTTGCGTAAACCATTCCTTTTCGGTCGTCTGCACCCGCCGGTTCCTTTCCGGTTTCTTCCGTTTCAACGTCTTCCGTTTCAATGTCTTCCGCTTCAACTGCTTCCGCATTTTCTGCGGCTGCAGGTTCCACCGCAAATCCAAACCCGTCGGCATATTCCGGAACCGCCGAAGCCCCGTCTCCCTTTTCCCGGACCTCTGCCGAATTTGTCATTCTTCCGGTCAGATTGTCCGTAATATCTAACGACATATCGGTTTCCCCGACAGCCTGGGTTTCTTCCGCTACGACAGCTCCCATATCATTTGCTTCATACATAGGTGTCGCAGTCGCGTTCAGTGCAGCCTTTTTGCTGAAATTGGAAATCAGAATCGCAGGTAATGCGATAATCAGGACAAGCGCTGCTGCCGTGGCCACTCCGATCCAGGGAAGGATTTTAAAAATTACGGGCTTTTTCTTTCCCGTCGGTTTCGCTTCCGCGGTCTTTACTTCTTCCGTTCCCGTTTCCGTTGTCTCTGCCTGTTTTGATACAGCCTGCTTTTCGGGAAGCTTCGCTTCAATCCTGTCCCACAAATCAGGGACCTCGGATGCTATCATTTTCTTGTATTCTTCATCAAGCCGCTTACTCATAACCATACCTCCTGAGCTTTTCCAGGGCATTCTTATAACGCCAGGTTACGGTTCCGAGAGGTTGTGATAAGGCATCTGCTATTTCCTGGAACGTCATATCCGACAGAATCTTCATGGATACAACCGTTCTTTCCGACTCCTTCAGATGACTGAGAGCTTCTTTTAAACCGACGTCGGAAATCACTTCTTCCTCCACC
The DNA here is from genome assembly GCA_024681795.1 of Lachnospiraceae bacterium. Taxonomy (GTDB): domain Bacteria; phylum Bacillota; class Clostridia; order Lachnospirales; family Lachnospiraceae; genus UBA3766. The sequence goes on from JAILAD010000085.1 coordinate 26,509, forward strand.
GTCGATGTCGGGTCCGCCTCTTCCGGCAATTCCTCAGCCAGGACTTCTCTCTTGTTCTTTCTTAAGAAATCCAGTGCCATATTTCTCGCCACCGTAGCAAGATAAGCCTTGTGGCCTTTGTCCTGCGGTACATAAGTATCCGCAATGCCCCAAAGCTTGACGAAAAACTCCTGGGTCAGATCCTCCGCATTCTCTTTGGAAGTTACAACGCCGTATATAATTGTGTAAATGTAGGAAATGTAGGCGAGGTAGATTTCCTTCAGTCCATCCTTGTCTCCGCCCTTGATTCTTTCCATACATCCGTTGAATTCTTCCTGTGTCACGGATGTCCTTTCCGAGTCTTTCATAAGAAGATACGTATGAAAGCATCTTTTTTATGGATTTTTTGAATAAATTTCTTCCAGCTCCGACAGTTCAAACACATAATCGGTATTGCAGAATCCGCAGTGCATGGTAATCGGTTCGCCTTCTTTAATCAGACTTTCAAGTTCCTTTTTCCCGATACTGATTAAAGCTTTCTCAACTCTTTCTTTGCTGCAGTTACAGGAAAACTTAGTCGGAACGGTATCGGTAATCTGCACGTCCATTCCCCTGCAAATTGCATAAACCAGGTCTTCCGGGGTATGTCCTTGATCAAAAAACGAGGTAACGCTTGTGATTTCTTTTAAATTTTCCTCAAGTTTGTCGATTACCTCATCCTCCGCAAAAGGAAGAAGCTGAACCAGAAAGCCCCCGGCCGTCTTTACACTGAAATCACGGTCTACCAAAACTCCGAGACCGACACTGGAAGGAACCTGTTCGGAATTTGCAAAATAATACGTGATGTCCTCAGCAATTTCACCGCTGATTAAAGGCGTTTGTCCGACATAAGGCTCTTTTAATCCCATATCGCGGATTACATCCAGTCGTCCTTTTCCCACGGCTCCCGCCACATCAAGTTTTCCCTTTGCATTAAGAGGCAGATCAACCTGCGGATTTCCGACATACCCTTTTACTTCCGCTTTCGAATTTGCCGTTACCGTGATTCCCCCGATCGGGCCGTCACCGGCAATTCTTAGCGTAAGCAGGTCATCCTCTCCCTTAAGGGTTTCACTCATCATCACGGCTGCCGTCATCAGTCTTCCGAGCGCCGCCGTTGCCACGGGATAAGTGGAATGCCTTTTTCTTGCTTCTTCCGTTAAATCTTTTGTATATGCCGCAAAAATGCGAATCTGCGCATTTGCCGCCGTTGCTCTTACGATTCGGTCCATTTTACTTCCCGCATCCTGCAATGTCATGTTGTTTCCCATGCTCTCTTGCAATGACATAAATTCTTTCGCTTTTTTTCGTAATATCCTTTTGGGTATCGGCATCCGTTACGGAAATCAGTTCCATCCCGGAAGCCTTCACCGCCGCGCGGATTTCTCTCAGGGTAAAAGCCCTCTGTATATGCACTTCACTGCTTCTCTTGTATGAATCACCGTCTTTGAAGAAAAAGGTCAGGTCATACTCGTTGAGTCTTTTTTCGCTGTCATATTCATTTTCCCACACGCAGTAAACAGATTCCAACTCTTCTGCGATGGTACCGTTTCCAAGCACATGCCGGTAAAAATACGGCGTCTTTAAATCAAAAATCATAATCCCGCCGGGATCCAGATAATTGTTGACAAGCTTTAAGACTTTTTCCAGATCTCCGTCCTCCGTCAGATAATTCATGCTGTCGCAGACACTGACAACGGCGCGGACGGTACCGTAAAGTTCAAAGGAACGCATATCCTGATTCAGATACAGAATTCCGTCATGATCCTGCTCATATGCGGAAAAGAGCATCTCTTCGGAGAGATCGACACCTATCATGTCATATCCGCGATTTTTCAGTCTTCTCGTCATTTCTCCGGTTCCGCAGCCCAGATCAAGTACAAGCCCGTCGGTAATTTTATATTTTTTTAAAATCTTTGCCAGATACTTTTCCCACTTCTCATACGGGGTATCCGACATCATCTCGGAATATACTTTTGCAAAATCGGTATATGCTTCCATACCAGCCAAAACCCTTTGAAAACAGTCCAAAAAAGTATAAAAGGAACACGTACGCAGATTTTATCTTGCGTCTGTGCTCCAAAGATACAAAACTAAAAGAAGGAAAATACTCCCGGCAGCGCATAGGTCAGAATCGACATGATTGTAATTGCCATAACCAGACCGATCAGTTCCGCCACCACCGCTTTTTTTATGTCCATTTCCAGAAGTGCCGCGATTAAAGATCCCATCCATGCACCCGTACCGGGTAAGGGGATTCCGACAAAAAGAATCAGAGCTATAAATTCACCGTTCTTAAATTTGTCGCTTTTCTTCATGGCCTTGTTTTCAAAGAATTCGGCGACTTTCCCGAGTCCTTTGAATTTCTTCATCCAGCTGAAAATCTGTTTGATAAACAGAAGGATGAACGGAATCGGAATGATATTTCCCAAAACGCAGAAAAGAACCGATTTCCAATACTGTAAATCCAGAATTCTGGCTACAATCATACCACCCCTGAGTTCCAGCAAGGGCACCATGGAAACCAGCATTACCGCCAGTTCTCTCGGAATTTTCCCCTGCGTTACGGTGGCAAACCACTCTGCTACTGCATGCATTTCAAATCCTCACTTTTTATAAACGACTCCGTTGATTCGTTTATCTTTTGTATTCCCTTTTCGCACAAAGTACATTATAACATAACTACCTATATAAAAGCAAATACGGGATTATGCCAGATAATCCCGTATTTTAAGCCATTTTTTCATATAATCGGAACTTTTAAAGAATGTTTTTCAATACACTCACCAGTTTTTTCATTTCCTCATCCGTTCCGATTGAGATTCTGAGATAATTGTCAATTCTCGGTTTCTTAAAATGTCTTACGATAATTCCCTCATCCCTTAATCTTTTCATGATTTCTTCCGCATTTTTCTGCGGGTGTGATACGAACAGGAAGTTTGTCGAACTCTCCGTCATGGTAAATCCGAGTTCCTTCAGTTCCTTCTTTGTCCACTCCCTTGTTTTAATTACGGCATCCACCTTTTCCCTGAAGTATGCTTCGTCCAGAACCGATTCCCTTCCCAGAACCAGGGACGGGGTATTCATGGTGTAGGAATTTACGGAAAACTTCACGTCTTTTAAATATCCGATTAATTTCCTGCTGCCGAATGCCATTCCGATCCGAAGTCCCGCAAGGGATCTGGATTTGGAAAATGTCTGCGTAACAAGCAGGTTATCATACTTTTCAATGAGGGGAATGCAGGTTTCTCCTCCGAAATCCACATATGCCTCATCCACAATCACAACCACGTCTCTGTGGCGGGAGATAAACTCATCCATCCACTCCCCCGGCTTCGCAATTCCGGTCGGTGCATTCGGATTGGCAATCACGATTCCTCCGTTCGGAATATCGTAATCATCCGCGTTTATTTCAAACTCTCCGGTAAGCGGAACGGTCTTATAAGGAATTCCGTATACTTCCGCCCAGACATCATAAAAGGAATACGTAATATCCGGGAAAAGAACCGGCTTCTCCCCATGGAAAAATGCCAGAAATGCCATCGAAAGCACGTCATCCGAACCGACTCCGACAAAAAGCTGTTCCCTCGGAAGTCCGTAATAATCGCTCAGTACCTCTTCCAGAATATCGCACGCAGGCGCCGGATATTTACGAAGAATATCGTATCCTTCTTTCAGTTCTTCAAGTGCTTTTTGTACCCCGGGCGCGGGCGGATACGGGTTTTCATTTGTGTTCAGTTTGATAATGTTTTCAATTTTGGGCTGTTCTCCCGGAACATAGGGAACGGTTTTTCGTACATTTTCTTCCCAGCTCATCACGGTTCCTCCGTTTCTGTATTGCCGCTTTCAAAATACACCACACATTTTATCCGTCCTGCAAGTTTCTGTCAATGAAGGAAACCGGGCAGGTGAACCGATATTCTTTTTTCCACATACTGAGAAACCGTAGTATTTCCGATACCTATCGTAATCGGCCGGTATTTATGAAGCAACGTAAAAATACCCGGCAGACGGATTCTTAAATCCCCCGTTTCGGCATTCATCAAACTGCTTCTGTTTACCGTAAGGGAATAAATCTCTCCCTTCCTGCGAATCGGAATTCTCGCAAGAAAATGTTCCTTTCCGTCTCCGTCAACCCAGAATACTCCGGCACTTCTTACCAGCAGAAATATACCGAAGCCCGTCGCAGCCGCACCGGTCAGTGCGGACGACGTGATTCCGAGAACGCGGATTTCTTTCGGAATATTCATGAATTTCAAACGGAGTTTTTTCAGGAATATATCGTTTTCCCTCTTTTTCTGCGTTTCCTCTCCGGCGTCCCCGTCCGGTCTCAAGTCCGGGGATTCCGGGTTCTCCTTCCTGCCGGTCTGAACCGATTCTTTTTCCGGAGAAGAAACGGTTTCATTTAATTCCTCTCTCCCGTTTTCTTCCTCTTTTTCCGGATTATCACTTTCCGGATTATCGCTTCCCGGATTTTCTTTTTTCTGCTTTTCTTTTTTCTTTTTTTGTTCAACAGCCTTCGTTTTATTCTCTCCGGCTTTTTCCGTTACTTCATCTCCTTTCGGAAGGGTATCCCTTTCCGTAATAAAAGTACCTTCTTCAATGACTTCACCGAGTTGTTTTTCGTTTTCTGTTTCCTGTTTTTCCTTTTCCGGTTTTTCTGTTTCCGAATTATCTTTTTCCTTTTTTTCTTCCTCCTCTTTTGCCGGTTCTTCCCCGTTGTCCCCATCTTTCTTTTCTTCACTCATTTCTTCCTCCGGAACCTCGGATTCTTCTTCGATTTTCGGTTTCAGAACGGCATCAAGCGTCATCGTGTTTTTGTTTCCCGCGGCATCTTTTACCTTTACCTCAACCGTTCCGGACTCTGTAAGCGTGATACTGTTTTTGTTTCCCCATGTTTTTCCTTTGTCAAAAGAGTACGGATTCTCCGCAAGACCAAACCCTGTATCCGTTGCTTCGACGGTTACCACGCACTCTCCTTCTTCCCATACTTCCGGACTCATTTGCAGTTTCAGCTCCGGCGGTTCGGTATCGATATTGTCAATTATCATTTCCTTCGAAGACAGGTTCCCGAGTCTGTCCGAAACCGTAATCTTGTATGTTCCGTTATCCGTTACCTCAAATACATTTCCTTCCTGAAAATGAACTCCGTCAATGCTGTATGCCGCTTCCGAAAGTCCCGCCATTCGATCTTCCGCCTTCACCGTAATCTTTACCGGACGGTTCGTCGGTTCCGTCCGGTTCACCTTCAGCACCTTAATTTCCGGTCCTTCCGAATCGATGTTGTGAATCTGTATTTCTTTACTTATGCTGTACATGTTCCCTTCTGCGGAACAAACGGAAATCAGGGTATATAATCCGTTCTTCTCAACCGAAATACTGCTGCCGGGTAACGGATTTCCTTCCGGATCTTCCCATGCAAAATCCGAATATCTGATTTCTCCGCTGTAATCCGCCTTTAACGTAACCGTTCTCGCCGGTTCCGTATCAGAAATACCGATTCCGATATGCCCTATAACATCGTTCTCTTCCTTTCCGCATACAAGCCCTTCCGTCTTATGCTCATGTTCCGTGTTAAAATCAATCTCACTGTAAGTCGGACAACCATCCGGATCATCCCCGAAAATACTGTGATAGCATGCCCAGCCTTCTCTTTCGATGTGAAAACCGCAGCTGCATTCCGCAATAAAACGATAATCATGAACCACGCCGCCGCATACCGGACAGACTGATTCAGAGACCGTCCGAAGGCTTGTGTCTCCGTCCGCTTCCTGAAGTATCATAATTTCTCCCGTGCACTTCTCCGTATGCCGGTGATACAACGGAATTTCAATTCCGTTTTCTTTCCCGGAAACCGTAAGAATACATGAAAAAGCAGCAATGAATAATGCCGCTGAAACAGCGGATAAAATGAATAATATTCTCTTTCCTTTCAATGTTGAATCTCCTTTCCGATGGTTTTTACAGGTTCTTGGAATGAATCTTCGAATGAATATTTGAAATAATCTCTGAAATAATCTTTGAAGAATTACGACAGAAATGAAGAAAATGTTTGAGTAGATTATTTATAACACACTCTTTTCTTTGCAAAAAGACCTTTTTAGAAATTTAAAAAATATTGTGAATTCTGTCCAAAGAAAAAAGCGAAGAATGAACACTGTCATTCTTCGCCCTGAAATAATCTGATTTTACTTGTAGAGAATCAAACTACATCCGTAGTTTATTTCAATCGCAAATCCTTATGTACGATTTCAATTTTCCTCACCGGAAGCCGTTTCGGACGGTGCCGGCAGGCTTTCCGTTTCAGATGGTTTCTTAATCTTCTCCACCGTTCTGATTTCCACGATCGGTCCGCCTTTTCCATCGATGAAATCACCCGTAATGATTACGCGTCCGATATTTTCATCCTTCGGAATTTCATACATGATATCCAGCATGAATTCCTCTATAATCGCACGAAGCGCCCTGGCACCGGTATCTCTTTTCAGTGCTTTTTTTGCAATCGCACGAAGTGCTTCATCGTCAAAAACAAGTTCAACCTCATCCAGCTCCAGAAGTTTCTGATACTGCTTTAAAATGGCATTCTTCGGCTCTTTCAGAATCTGAACGAGACTGTCTTCGGAAAGTTCCTCCATCGGGCACAGAATCGGAAGTCTTCCTACAAACTCGGGAATCATACCGAATTTCTTAATATCTTCCACGGTTACTTTATTCAGGATATTTTTGTCTTTGTCAAATTTATCCTTCAGTTCCCCGTTAAAGCCGATGCTGGTCTGTTTGGACAGTCTGGATTTGATAATTTCATCCAGATCCGGAAATGCGCCGCCGCAAATAAAGAGAATATTTCTGGTATTGATGGTGGTAAGCGGCACCATTGCGTTTTTGCTGGTGGCTCCGACCGGAACTTCAACATCCGCTCCCTCCAGTAATTTTAACATTCCCTGCTGCACCGACTCGCCCGAAACGTCTCTGGAGTTCGTATTCTGCTTCTTTGCAATCTTATCGATTTCATCCACAAATACGATACCCATCTCGGCTTTCTCGATATCGTTGTCGGCAGCCATCAAAAGTTTACTGAGTACGCTTTCGATATCGTCACCGATATATCCGGCCTCGGTAAGCGAAGTGGCATCCGCAATTGCAAGAGGAACATCCAGAAGCTTCGCCAGCGTTTTTACAAGATAGGTTTTACCGCAACCGGTAGGACCGATAATCAGGATATTGGACTTTTCGATTTCGATTTCATCCATGGTTTTGGTTGCAACCCTTTTATAGTGGTTGTAAACCGCAACGGAAATAATCTTCTTTGCTTTCTCCTGACCGATTACATATTCATCCAGCATTGCTTTGATTTTATGCGGTGCCGGAACTTTTTTAATGTCAATTAAAGGAGGATCGCCCTCTTTTCTCGTACTCTTTTTAATTCTTTGTCTTTCCGCATTCGGGTTCGAGCCGAAAATACTTCCGAGATTTAAGAATAAGGGAGTGGCGGTTGTTTTTTTATCGTCCTTTTTCTCCTCTTTCTTATCCTCTTTTTCGTCGTCCTTCTTTTCTTCGCCCGGCACCGGCTCAGCGTCTTTCTTATCCTGCATTCCGGTCAAGGGAACATTCTGCAGATCCACACCCTGCATCATTCTGGTCAGTTCATCAAGCTGTCCGTTATTCGACATCTCATTAATCATGTCAAAAGATTTCTGCAGACAGTCGTTGCAGATGCAGAAGCCTTTCTGCAGTTCAATCATTTTTCCCGCTATGCTTTCCGTACGACGGCAGACAGCGCAGACTTCTTCGTAGTTGTTGTCGTTGTTGTTTTCCATTTTCTCTTTATTTCACTCTCTTTTTATGCGTATTTCGGATATTTTCCGGCTTTGATTTTACGGATTTCCTCTTCCGGTACCCGGCTTCGAATCCGTTGTGACGGTGGTATCGTATTCCACGAATTTACCGTTTTCAAGTCTCCTGTAAGTTACCGTAACCTCCGCACCGGAAGGATATGATGCCAGATACTGCATCAGTTCCTGCGTGCTGACAACCGATTCCCCTTCAAACTCGGTAATGATATCGCCCTTCTTAATTCCGGCAAGATCTGCGGGGCTTCCGGGAGTAACACTCGTTACATAAATTCCTTCCGGAATCGGGAGACCGTCGTTGGTGGTCAGACCGCCTTTTACCGTTGCACCCGAAATACCGAAATAAGACTGCTGCTCTTCCGGCAGTTCCTGAAGTTCTTTCTTTTCAATCAGAGTCTGAATAATCGGTCTTGCAGTATTAATCGGAATGGCATATCCCATACCTTCTACTACGGAACCGCCGAGTTTGTTGGAGTTAATACCGATCAGTTCACCCTTCATGTTAAGAAGTGCACCGCCCGAGTTACCGGGGTTAATTGCCGCATCCGTCTGAATGAAACGTCCCGTATATCCTTTTTCGGTGGTAACCTCTCTGTCAAGTGCGGAAATAATACCGGTTGTAACGGACTGTCCGTATCCAAGCGCGTTACCGATTGCCACGCAGGACTCTCCGACCACAAGTTTGTCGGAATCACCGACTGTCGCCAGTTTGATGGCCTCTTTGGTCTTGGCGCCGAGAGAGTTAATGTCAATTGTTATAACGGCAAGGTCGGAAGATACCTTCTTTCCTTTTACGACCGCATTGGCAGTGGAAGCATCACAGAACTGTACCGTGATTTCTTTCGCACCCTCCACAACGTGATAGTTTGTTGCGATAAACAGATCTTCTTCGTTCCTACCGACGATAACACCGGTACCGCTGGCCGGTACTTCCTGTGTATATCCGTAATAACTGTAATCTACCAGAGTATTGATAATGACGATTGCGGGCATACATTCCTCCGCAACTTCCGGAACCGTCATGTCTCCGGTGACATTGATAGCGGTAATTTCATTATTTCCGCCCGCTACTAAAACCCCGGATTCGGAGGGATTCTCGGAAGGATTTTCCGACGGAACCTCTGAGGCAATCTGTGACGGAACCTGACTTGTCACAACACCCGGATTATTTCCTCCCCTTGCAGGGAAAAGATGTGTCAAAAGTACGATGACTCCGCCGGCTACCAGACCGAATACAAGTCCAAGCGCCGCCGTCATCAATATTTTCACAAAGAAATTCGGGCCTTTTTTCTTCATTTTTTCATCATCGCCCGAAGACGGGGAATTGGTTGCAGCCGTGTACTGTGTCTGTCCCGAAGGTACCGAAGGCTGCACGGATGAAGTTCCGGGATTCGGCTTCGGTCCCGGCTGTCCCGCCTGCTGCATTGCTTCCGCATTTGAAAAAGGAGCAGCTGCCGCTTCCGGTCTTGTAAACTGCCTCTCCGTTGCTACCGGCTGGGGCATGGGCTGTCTTTGCATAACAGGCTGTACCGGAACGGTCTGCTGTGTACGCTGCTGTACCACGGCAGGCTGGGGTGCAGGTGTATTCTGCTGCATTACCGGCTGGGGTGCAGGGACACTCTGCTGCACTACCGGCTGGGGTGCCGGGGCACTCTGCTGCACTACCGGCTGAGGTGCAGGAGCACTTTGCTGCACTACCGGCTGGGGTACAGGTGTACTCTGCTGCATTACCGGCTGAGGTGCCGGCTGCGGCTGACTGTATTCATTGTTTACATATCGGTTTCCGCTATTTACGGAATCCACGTAAGTTACCGTCTGATGACGTTCCGGTGCGGGAACGGTTACCTGTCCCGAATTCACATTGTTCATTTCATTTTCATTCATGAAACTCATCTCCTTTTTGAAAATCCTTTTACACACTGAATCTTACAAACGCTTTGTGAAAAAAATATGTTCTTTTTTCGAAAAAATAATTATTTCTGTTCCGAATCTTTTTCCGGATTTATTCCGAAATTTGTTTCCGAATTTGTTTCCTGATTCGTTTCCGGCTTCCCTTCGGTACGTTTTACCTGTTTCCGGATATTTCTTCCCGCTCTCTCTTCCGAAGAAATACCGTATCCGCTGTACGGGTCAATGGAAGATGTGGCGTTTCTGATATTTTTCTTCAGCCAGTACTCCCGGTTGGTTGTAAACTTTAATACCCATTTTTCGGGTAATTTCCTGTAATTCTTTCCGAGTTTGTATCCGATAAACTTGTATCCGCAGGTAATTAAAAATCCCGGGATTTTGAAAAATTTCTTCTTTACCCTCAGGTACTGAAGCGTCTTCTTTACCAGCTTCTTTCCCTCCTTTGTGGAAGGAACCGCATCAAATACTTCGGGATGCTCTGCCTGCGATACCCCGAGATCGAAATTGCGGTGAAACTGCTCCATATTGGTATAATGATGCGAGTGGATAACCTCCGCTTCCGCAACATAGGCAATTCTGTATCCTTCCTGAATTGCCCTGGCCGCAAAAAGCATATCTTCATTGAAGAGCGTATACTTTACGAACCCGCCGAGTTTATCGTAAATATCCCGTCTGTATGCCGCACAGACATTAGAGAAGAAGTAGGTCTTGATGCCCATGGAATTTAAATCCCCGATGGATTTAATCCGGCTCTCCTTCGGATAATTGAAATTCCTGGTAAAACCCTCGATTACGCCGGCATTCTCTCTCGGGACCTGTCTCGCATAGGCAAAATCCGCTTTGTCCTCCAGAATCGGTGCAATCAGATTTTCAATCAGACGCGTATTCTTCGGAATTGCATCATCCGTCATGCAGATAAAAATATCCGCATCCGATTTTTTAACGCCCTCTCTTCTGGTCAGCCCGTGATCGAATTCCATCTTGGAAATATGCGTAACGGATACGTTATGATCCAGCTCAAACTGCTTTCCAAACTGAATCCCGGAAAAATATCTTTCCTCCGTATTCATGATAATAATCTTACGGATCGGGTAACTCTGGCGTTCGAGTTTCTCTATTAACTTGATGAATTCCTGCTTCGGTTTGTAAGTAGGAATGATGACATCCACTGTTTTCCGTTCCATGAGCGAATCCTTTTTAAAATGTTAAAGGGGATTACTTTCGCAATCCCCTTCATTTTACTCTATTCCTGTCAGTAAATGCAAACTTTTTCCTATCTTCCGACATACGGGCTTGTGTCCGCATGAATCTTTTCACTGTAATTTACGACATCCTGTGAAGGAGTGTACTCTACATCCGGATAGAAGAACTTGTGCAGTTCGATTACGTTGCTCTCCAAATCAATCGGAACAACGCAGCTTCCCTTGGAACCGATCATACCGGTCGTTAATCCGTCGCTGAACGGGAATCCGGTCGTGCTCACAATCTTGTACTGTCCGATTTCGGAAATTCTGGAAACCAGATCTTCAAATTTGAAATTGGTTGCTATCAGAGGGAAAACATCCGTCGTTAACTGGTTTAACTGCGTCGGATTCATCTTCTGTGCCTTCAGCATAATCTGCTGCAAAACGGCTCTCTGACGCTCGGTACGCTGGAAGTCGCTGCCGATATAACGGATACGGCAGTATGCAAGTGCCTGCTGTCCGTTCAGTGTCTGCATACCGGGCTTGGTAACCGGTGTATAGTCGGTAATTAATTTATGAGGATCTTCCTCCGTTGCATAGATGGAAGCCTGATAGTTGTTCAAATGGGAAATCTCGTTTTCCTGTACGTCGATATCCACACCGCCAACCGCATCAACGGCACTGATAACACCCTGGAAACCTACGGTAATAAAGCTCTGGATATTTAAATCCAGGTTCATATTCAGCATGTTGATTGCCTGCTCGTATCCGCCCATTGCATATGCGGAGTTACACTTGTTGTAAGTATCGTTTCCGACATTCAGATAGGTATCACGATAAACGGAAGCAAGTCTGATTTCCTTCGTATCCTCGTTGATGGAACAAACCATAATCGTATCGGTACGTGTTGACTTGGAAAGATCCGCTTTCTTCTCTCTTGCATCTACACCGAAAAATGCAATCTCGGTATGATTCAGGAGTTTCTCGTTCGTCTCGTATTCTTCCTTTACACCGGCATTAACGGAAATATCTTCGGAATTTAATTCGAAATTCTTGATACCGGTCTTTTTGTTCGTAGTCTTTATAACGATTACAAGCGCAACGATTGCCACTACCAAAGCAAGAAGTTCAACAACCAGTAACGCTATTTTTCTCTTTTTGAATTTTCGTTTCGGCGGTCTTTTCTTAGAGCCTGCACCTGAAGCCATTTTCTGATATCCTCCCGTGAATATGATATGCCCCTTTCGCATAAACACACGAATATATTTTACTCCCCTTTTACTCTTCTGTAAAGAAGAAACTTTCGCCGAAAAATCAAGGGAAAAACCGTCTTTTAATATGCATTCTTGTTAATAAATCCCTTAAAAATCGTCAGGAACATAATCTTGATATCGAACGTAAAACTCCAGTTTTCGATATAGTAAATATCATATTCGATTCGCTTGTAAATGGACGTATCGCCTCTGTATCCGTTTACCTGCGCCCAGCCCGTAAGACCGGGACGAACCTGGTGTTTGATCATGTAGCGGGGAATCTCTTCCTTGAATTTTTCCACCCACTGCGGTCTTTCCGGACGCGGACCGACCAAAGACATGTCTCCCTTCAGGATGTTGAAAAACTGCGGTACCTCGTCCATACTCGTTTTTCGCAGGAATTTGCCGAATTTGGTCACGCGTTCATCATCCTTCGTTGTCCATCCTTTTGCTTCGTCCTCCTCCGTCTGCTTACGCATGGTCCGGAATTTATACATTTCGAATTCCTTATTGTGAAGACCGACTCTCGTCTGTTTAAAAATGACTTCGCCCCCGTCTCCTGCTTTTATGGCAATTGCGGAAACCAGCATGACCGGCGAAAAAATCACAATCGCAACCAGGGAACCTATGATATCCACGATTCTCTTAATAACAAGATTAAACGTATTGGTAAGAGGAACACGCCGGATATTGATTACAGGCAGTCCCTGAAGGTCCTCCGTATACGGATTCGAAGGAATGACGGAATTGTAGTCCGGAATAAATTTGGTGTGAACACCGAATTTCTCGCACAGATTCACGATTCCCTCAAGTTTGTCGTAATCCGAAAGCGAGAGCGTAATTCCGATTTCGTCCATTTTATTCTCCGGAAGAATATACTGAAGGTTTCCGATTCCGCCAAGGACCTTGATTCCGCGGTAAAGCGTTCCGGCAGGGATTTTATCATCCAGAATTCCGCATACCATATACCCCCACTCGGGATTGGCAAGCAGTCTGTCAATATATCCTTCTGTAGCCCTTGAATATCCGACCAGCAGAATATGTTTGATATTGTAACCGCGTTTGCGGATGGATCTTAACGCAACCCTTAAAATCTTGCGGACAATCAGCATCGTAAAGATGTTGATTCCGAAGAATACAAAAATCATGGAACGTGAGAAGTTCGGCTCGTTGACAATATATAACGCCACGAAGAACAAAACGAGTCCCAGAATATTGGCCCTTACAACGTCCACCGCCTCTTTCCAGGGAGACGAAAACCGCTTGGAACGGTAAAGATTCATCATCCAGTAAAGAAGAAGGTAACCGGGCACAATGAAATAAAGCGCCGTAAAATAGGTCTCCATGGGAAGGACACCTTTTCCCGGCTCTGCAAACAGAATGATACGAATGTACCAGGCCGCAATATAGGAAATGGCCGTAATCATGGCGTCAAGAACGACATGAAGACGATTGAAATATGTCTGATTATCCTTAATCAAATTTCCATTCTCCTAAAAATTGAACACTCTTCTAAGCGTTCCCACAATCATTTCCCACTGGATTTCAAAAGAGCGGGACATCATTTTGGGGGTAAAATTAACTTTGTTTTCCATGGCATCCGAGGTTTTGATAAATTCCTTTCCTTCCCGGATTCCCTGATTATACGCGTCCAGAAGTCCTTTCTTTGCAAAGAAGGAACGCTTGATCTGACGGCCGAGCCACATCATCGGCGCATTGATAATTTTCTGCCAGGGAAGCTGGTTTTTGTATGCCAGATAAATCGTATTCCTTGCGGAAAGTCTTACCTTGAATTCGTTATACTGTGAGCCGGAGGAGGCACTTCCCGCATGATAGCAGATTGCCGTCGGCTCATAAAAATTATAAAAACCGTACAGTTTTGCCCGGTAACCGATATCGATATCTTCCAGATAACAGAAATGCTGCTCGTCAAACAGACCGAACAGTTCAAAGCCCTGCCTTCTGTAAATCGCGGCTCCCGCACATGCCGCAAATACGTTGCTTCGGAATATGAAATCCGCAACGCTTCTGCCTTTCCCTCTCGCAAATGCCCAGCCGAGTGTGGAATAAAAATCCCCGGCATCGTCAATCAGTGTCTGATTATACATATTGACAAGCTTTGCCTGTGCCGAAAAACAGCTGGGGCGCGGCTCAATGGCATGATATAATTTTTCCACAAAATCACTTGCAACCGTGGTGTCGTTATTCAGAAGAATCACGAAAGGGGCATCCGATGCCTTGATTCCGTCATTGACGGCAGCGGAAAAACCTCCGTTGGTGCTTCTTTCGATATAATGCGCCCTCGGATAGGAATATACCAGGCTCTTCTGGCTGGCTTCCGTGGAAGCATCATCCACAACCCAGATATCGAAATCCTTCATGGTCTGATTCTGCAGAGAATCCAGACATCCCTTCAAATATTCACTTCCGTTGTAATTCGGTATTACGATGGAAATCTGCGGCATATTTTAACCCTTTTTCTGCATGGGATCGTAGACGATAATATATCCCTCATCCCTGATTTTATCGGAAAACAAAAGACTTCTTTTGACTGCCTCTTCCGGTTTTAATTTACTGACGTCTCCGACCGTGGAATCATATAATTCCTTTAACTCCGGCCGTACCTTCATGTTTCTGACATCGCCCGCCGGAATCTCCTGCTGAAGCGCAGCACGGTGAAGATATCCCGTATAACCAATCGGAAGATTTTTATAAAATACCGTTCCGTCCGCCTGCATTGCCCCTCCGCTGATGCGGCCGAGCGTATAAACAGGTCCTGCCACGGCTCCGACTTCCGGTCTGTTTGCAAAAATGTCGGGATAATAATACAGATGGTAAAATCCGTAGTGCGGAGTATCGTTTACCACAACATCCCAGCCTTTTTTCTTGCAAAAGTCCTCAATGGCTTTTTTCCCGTTTTCGTACGCATACCCTTTGGCATCCGTATTGATTGCGGTGGAAGTATCGGATACTCTCCAGTGATATAGAATTTTCGGAATATGTACCACCTGCTCCCCGTTCTCGATTGCAAAATCAGATGCCCGGAGAATCAGATCGTAATCCTGGCTTCCGTCATATTCCGGACGGAATTTCAGTTTCTTTATGACATCCTCTCTCAATACCAGAAAATGACAGATATAATTGTTGGTTAAAAGCAAATCCAGATTCAGTTTTTTCTTCCGGTTCGGTTCGAAGAAATGATGGAGATTTTCATCCGTCTTGTCTTCGTCCGAGTAAATGAACGCCGGCGAATAACGGACTGCTGCCCTTGCTACCTGATACAGACAGTCCCGGGTCAGCACGTCGTCGTGATCCAGAAGCCCTATATAATCTCCCGTTGCCTCTTTTAACGCTTCATTGGTATTATTGGAAATACCTCTGTTACGCGGAAGTTTCACATAACGGATTCTCTCATCTTCAATGACAAGACCGGACAGCCCGGAATTCTCCGACGCATCTGCGATTATCAGTTCCCATTTCGGATAGGTCTGTCTTAACATACAGTCAATCAACTCGACAAAAAACTTTTCCTTTGTTTCGTATGCCGGAACCAGAACGCTGATTTTCGGCCCTTTTTCATAATTAAAACCGAGCTGTTTTTCCAATTCTTCTCCCTTTGTCTCGGAGTAAGCATAATTCGGGTTGTCTTTTGAAAAAACACGCTCCGTTACGGCTACAGCCGTTTTGGCAAAGCCGTTTCTTTTATAATATCTCTTTGTCTGATTGATTCGCTGTTTAATCCCCATACCGCAGTAATCCCTCTTTGAATCCGATTCCGGTTTTTATTTCCGCTTATGTTTCCGCTTTTGTTTCCGGTTTTGCTTTTGTATATCAGATTTTGCTCTTTAACGCATCGGTCAGTGCATTTAACTGCTCATCTGCATCCTTCAGGCTCGTTCCCTTGATTCCCATGTAGAATTTGATTTTGGGCTCGGTTCCGGAAGGACGTGCGCAGCACCATGCATCATCCGTCAAATCAAAATACAGAACGTTGGAGGAAGGAAGACCTGTCGTACCTTCTTCTCCGGTTTCGTAATTCTTTCTGTAATCCTTCTTGTAATCCCTAAATTCACGCACTTTCCAGGCACCGAATTCGGTGGGAGGATTGGTGCGGAGTTTTTCCATCATCGCCGCAATTTCTTCCAGACCTTCTTTGCCCTTCTTGGAAATTGCGTACTGGGTTTCCTTGTAATATCCGTATTTCTCGTATACTTCAATCATCATATCCCAGAGAGTGATGCCGTGAACCTTGCAGTAAGAAGCAACTTCGCATAAGCACATAACCGCAACGATTGCATCCTTATCCCTTGCATGGGTTCCGGCAAGGCAGCCGTAGGATTCTTCCAGACCGAATACATAATTGTTGCAGCCGGTCTGCTCAAAAATCTTAATCTGCTCACCGATATATTTGAATCCGGTTAAGGTCTCGATTTCCTTCACACCGTAATTTGCGCAGATTGCTTTTGCAAGATTCGTCGTAACGATGGTGGTAACAAGTGCAGGATTTTCAGGCATTGCACCGGTTGCCTTCTTTTCCCTTAAAATATATTCCGCAATTAACATACCTGACATGTTTCCGGTAAACGGAACATACTCACCCGACTTTGTATCAAGTGCATAGATTCCGAGACGGTCGGCATCCGGGTCGGTCGCCATAACGATGTCCGCACCCTTTTCTTTTGCAAGCGCAAGTGCATAGGTAAATGCCTTGGGGTCTTCCGGATTCGGATACTCAAGTGTTGTAAAATCAGGGTCCGGAAGTTCCTGCTCGGGAACAACATATACATTTTTAAATCCGAGTTCCGCAAGAACACGGCGAACCGGAATGTTACCGGTACCGTGGAACGGAGTGTAAACAATTTTGATTTCCTCGGCAACCTTGGCAATTACATCGGGATGAATAATCTGTTTCTTTAACTCTTCCATGTAAAGATCGTCAATCTCTTTACCGATTACATTGTAAAGACCTTTTTCGATGGCCTCTTTTTTGTCCATGGTCTTCATGGTGTGATAATCGGTAATTGCGTTTACTTCCCCGATAATATTTACGTCGTGAGGCGGAGTTACCTGTGCGCCGTCTTCCCAGTATACCTTGTATCCGTTATACTCGGGAGGATTGTGGCTTGCCGTAACCATAACTCCGGCAATACATTTTAAAGTACGAAGTGCAAAGGAAAGTTCCGGGGTCGGACGAAGTGCATCAAACACATAGGTTTTAATTCCGTTTGCAGCGAGGCAGAGTGCCGTTTCATCCGCAAACTCGGGAGACATTCTTCTGTTATCGTATGAAATTGCAACGCCTCTTTCGGCACCGTTATGTTTCAGTACATAATTTGCAAGTCCCTGGGAAGCCTTTCTTACGGTATAACTGTTCATACGGTTGCATCCTGCACCGATAACGCCGCGAAGTCCGCCGGTACCGAACTCCAGATCCTTATAAAAACGATCCTCGACCTCCTTTTCGTCATTGCGGATTGCAAGGAGTTCCTCCTTCGTTTTGGCATCAAAATAATCATCATTCAACCAAAATTCAAACTGTTCTCTGTAGCCCATAAGCACTCTCCTTTTCTTGTAACTGTTTATATTATTTGTAACTGTATCTGTTTACCGAAAATTAATCCCTCACAATCTTCAGCGTGTAATCGAGATATTTCAGGCTGAAGTTCTCGTTGTAATACGGATCCCCCGCCTCAATCTCTGCCTTCCACCTGTTCCGGAATGCCTCGCTTTCTTTTTCGAAAGCCTCCTTTGCCTCTTCGCTGTCATTTACGGGAGCCATCGGAATCTCGTTATAGAAAGATTCGGCAAACGGTGTAAAGACGTTGAGTTTTCCGAGCGCACGAAGTTTTAAACAAAGATCCACGTCGTAATAATGCTCGTCGAAAAGTTTCTCCTCAAATCCTCCGGCTTCCTCAAAATCCTTCTTTTTTACCATCATCGAAGCACCGGAGACCGCCGTCATATTCTGTGCATAGCAGAGTCTTCCCATATATCCGATATGCGTGTAATAACACTTGTAATGGACGTGTCCCGCGCATCCCTGATCACCGAGACCGAGAACGATTCCGGCATGTTCAACGGTCTTATCGTCAAACAGGCATTTGCCGCCCGCTGCACCGATATCGTCCCTCTGTACGTACATCAAAAGTTCCTCGATATAATCCGCAGTGGTCGGACGGATTCCGGGTTTTAAGAATAACAGGAATTCTCCCTTTGCAATCTTTGCACCCGCATTATAAAATGCCGGAAGATGACTTCCTTTTGCGATGTTCATGACCTTGATGAAGGGATCCGTTTCATATTCCTTCTGAAGCATTACCACGTCTTCCGCAGAACCGTCGCTTACAAGAATCAGTTCGTCAATCTCATCATCCGTCTTTTTCAGGGCTTCTATCGTATCCTTAAAGGAAACATCCCCGCCTCTTGCAGGCAGAATCACGGATACCTTTCCGGTTGTCGTAATATCGTACTGCAGTCTGAAAATCGTCTCAAACGCACGGGTACTTGTAATCGTCGTATCGTAGATTCCGTAGGTGTTTAAGTGTGCATCCACCGCTCTTTTCGCAGCATCCACCGCATAAAATTTGGCATTGATGTCTTTCGCCACACTGCCCGCATGTGCTCTCCAATAATATAAAATTTTCGGCACATGGACTACATGCTTTGCAAGGGAAGTCAGTCTTAAAATCATGTCATGGTCCTGGCTTCCGTCAAATTCCGTCCGGAATAACTGTGTTTCCGCCAGAAGGCTTCTCTTAAACAAACTGAAATGGCAGATATAGTTGTTTGCACGGAGTGTGTCCAATGCATAATCCGGCTTAAAATGCAGGGTATCCATGTTGTTGATGGAGTCTCCCATAAAGGTTGCTTCATCACAGTATACGTAGTCTGCATTTTTCTCGTCTATTGCTTTCCGGTATTCGAAAAATGCGCATGGATGCAGAATATCGTCGTGATCAAACAAACCGATGTAATCACCGGTTGCCATCTTGTAGCACTCATTCGTATTCCCTGAAATACCCTCATTCTTTTCCAGTTTCTCATAGCGGATTCTCGGATCTGCCTCCGCATATTTTCTGCAGATATCACCGACATACGCATGCTCCGCATCGGACCCGTCCGCAAGACATAATTCCCAGTCCGGATAAGTCTGGTATTTCACGGAATCTATCATGTCCGTCAGGAATTTTTCCGGGGTATTATAAAGCGGAACCAGTACGGAAAACGTAATCTTCTGCTCATACTTTACACTTTCCTGACGCTTTCTTTCTTCCTCTGAAGGGAAAGAATCCGTACCGAGAAGGGAGTAAGCACGCTTTAAGCGTTTCTTGTAATCCGCGCGTTCCATGATTCTCTTCGGGGTTCTGTAACATTCCAGTTTTGCGATTCCGACTCTTGCAAGACGCAACGGTTTGGAAAGTTTCCATGCAAAACTGTGCTTAATCCGGTAGAGATTTTCCTCCGTTTCTTTTTTGGAGGTCTCCATCAGGGTAAGCCTGGAATTTAACTCACGGTTTTCCTGTTTTAACTTTTTTACCTGCTGTCTTAAATACAGCAGTTCCTCTTTTTCGTCCATACAATATCCTTAATTGTTCCCTTCCATCACGAGCTTTTCACCGGTCCGCTGGTAGAGATACAGTTTCTTTAATACATCGTCCGCATAGATGCCGATTTCATAGGTATCCGGCGGCAGTTCGCCCGTTGTGACGAAATTGCAGAAACCTGAGAGCTGAAGATTCGTTGCACCCTGATAGGTTCCTTCCAGATTCGTCCGCAAAAATTCCGGCATCGGCATTACATATTTACCCTTCGTTCCTTCGAATACCATGTAGAAACGAAACCGCATGTTGTCAATCATCGGAACCACATGATATCCCTGAAGGACAAAAAATTCTTCTCCGCAGGAGCGGGCAAATTCTTCTTTTTCAAGCCGGTCGAAATGTACGATAATTCCTTCCGGATATTTGCGGTAATCGAAATTCGTCGGTCTCGGGCATTCCTCTTTCGGTTTCTTTCTTAAGAAATTGTTCTCCGCATCAAACCCGAGTTCCGAGCCGCCTGCTGCCGGTGCCGACTCATACGGATCCATATTGTAAATATCCGGATGAAGCGAGTAAAGGAGTTTTCTTTCTTTGGAAAGCCTCTCCAGTTTCTCTTCCGAAAGATGGTCCGCCCCGCGGCTTAAGGATTCATGATGATAAAAAACGCAGTCCGGTCTTAATACCATCCTCTTTTTCAGATCCCGGAGGGAGAAGCATAAATCCACATCGTTATATGCTATCCTGAGTTCTTCCTTCAGTCCTCCGACGGCATCGTAATCTTCTTTCCTGATCATCAGGCAGGCACCTGTAACGCCGATGCAGTCGTGCACGAAACGGTTTCTTAAATAATCCGTTTTTTCACGGTCATCCTTCCCGATGAATTTATGAACGGGACCGTCCACCGCATTCGTAATTCCGACATGCTGAATGACGGAAGAATTCGGGTATAAAAGCTTTGCACCCACCGCTCCGACTCCGGGAACGGATAGCTGTCCCGCCATCCTTTTTAATGCATCACCGGTAATCATCTCCATGTCATCGTTTAACAAAAGCAGAAGATTTCCCTTCGCATGCCTTACTCCCACATTGTTCATATGGGAAAAATTAAACTCTTCTTTTTCGTAAATATAAGTAAATCCTGCAGTTTCGGAAGCATCCCCGATTCTTTTTTTATTCTCATCGCTGCTTCCGTTATCCACAACGATAATTTCCGTCTCAAACGGCTGCTCATGTGCGTTAAGCGATTCGATACACCTAAGCAGGACATCCGGATTGTCCTTCGAAGGAATAATGACGGAAAGAACGGTTCCTTCCTTAACGGGATATACCGGATACTCTCTGTTTAAATCCTCTTCCGTCATATAATCCGGCTGAAACAGGCTCTTTTCAAATGACGGCCGTACCGTTTCCGGTGTGTCGTCCCAACCATCGTCCGTATTTCCGAAGGAGTCTGCTTTTTTCATAAAAAGCTCTTCTTTCCGCTTTGCATCCCCTTCTTCAAATACAATCGGCTCTTCGCCGGGGCGACGGTGTACATGCTGCAGAATCAACGGAAGATGATATACCGTATCCTCTCCGTAACGGTAAAGATTTCGGAGCATATAATCATAAATGCTTTCCCCTTCCGTTCCGGGAAACTTTTCAAATGCTTCTTTCCGGAATGCAACCATGTTGCCGAAGTAAAAGTAAGAAAGCAGGGTTTCCGGAGAATAAACCGGTTTAAAGCGGATATTGCTTCTTTTACTTACTTTAATCCCCTGTTTTTTTAACGTATCCCACTCGGAATCCTCCGCAATAACACAGTCCTCATCCGCATAAATTACCAGTACTCCGGGGTGTTCCTCAAATGCTTTTACAATCTCCCATTCGGCAGTTTTGGAAAGAACGGAATCGGAGGATAAATAAATCATCACATCCGAATTTGCCGGCCTTACTCCGCCTTCGAGTTCGCAAAGTTCCGACGACAGGTGTAGTTCTTTTTCCGACCGGACTTTTTCTTCCAGTTCTTTTTCCTGCTGCTGTACATATACATCAAAGGAGTTGCTTAAAAAAGCCAGGCGGTTTTCATATTCTTTTTTTCTCGGAGCAATCATGATGCTCCTTGCAAGTTTCTTTATCGTACCCATTTATCGCTGACTCTCTACAGATACCTTGCCGCTTCCCCGGACAGCTGTTCAATCCGAAGCTGAATCCGGAGTTTTTCCCCGTTTTTTGTCAGTCCGTGCGCATTCTTCGGCAGGACAAATGCAAAATGCGGATCGTTATCAGTAAATAAAAAACCGTTGCTTCCGAGACGTTTCCCGTTGGTGTCCCTTTTTGAAAAATTCTTCTTCAGGGCGATATCCGAAAGATCCTCCGTTCCGACGGATACCGCACGCACCAGCACGATTGCGGGTCTGTTCCCGGGATCGATTCTTAATTTTTTCAGTCCCTCTTTCACCGGCAGGAAGAACTCCACTTCCTTTCCCACCTGATGATAATCATTCACAATATAAGAATTTTCTTCCGAAAAGCCTTTTCCGAAATCTTCATAAATCTGAATGCTTCCGTCATATCTGCCGCATTCTTCACGCATATAATCAAGAGAAAATGCCGGCTTCCCGATTTCATGACGAATGTCACTCATTGCAGGGTGGCCGCCCTGAACCTTCTTCTGGAAATTTCTTTCCCTTTGGACAACGGAAGAGAAATCCTCCGTAATTTTGCACCAGTCCTTGCAGATTGCGCGTTTGGAATTTCCCTGAATATAGCACCAGATTGCTCTCTTTTTGATCTCATCCGAAGGGATTACTTCGAACTCGGTCCATTCGTAATCGATTACACTCCAGTGTGCACCGTCCACGAGAATATTCTGGAAAATCAGATCGTAATCGCTGACCGGATCCTCTTCGTGATAGGATATGATTTTTACGTATCTTTCATAAAGTTTTAAAAATCCTTCCCTGTCGCCCGTATCAATGCAGCGGTCCAGCAGTTCTTCCAGCGAAGTCCCGGAGAGGAATTCAAACCGCAGGGTATCTTCCGAAATTCTTTTGCATTTGTTAAACGCAATTTCACTTCCCTCAAAACGTTTCGTCAATGCTTCATAAGCTTTTTCGAGATTTCTTATATGTTCTTCTGCTTCTTTCGTTACGGCACGTTTTGTAACGAAAAATCCGTCCGCATCCTTTTCAATGGTTGTACAGATTCCGAAACAGTCATCCCTGTCATTGGAATACTTTACCATTTTCTGCGGAAGCTCCGGCCCGATTACGGCAAGATAGGAATTCGAAAACAGCGGAAATTCCTTCTCCTCGAGAATCGTATCGAACACCTTTGTCTCATCCATTAAAATCAGCCGCTCACGGTCGAAATTCCGGATGTTGTCATGAAGTTCTCCCTTCTTCGGAAGGTACTCATCCGAATAAATCATATGCGGAAATTTATAATCCGGATAGGGATAATAAAACGAGTACTCTTTTACGTTACAGGTGGAAAAAATATCTTCCAGCCCCCTTCTCGTAAACGTCTTCGCAACGCCCCTTCCGGGATACCCTTCCAGTCCTTCGAAATACCGTCCCGCATGGTCTTCCGTGCATCCGGCAAAGTATTTAAGTCCCATTTTATTTTCAATCGCGATATAGATTCTTCCGCCGGGTTTTAAATGCTTTAAAAGAATCTTCAGGAAATCTTCATACGGTGTATCTCCGCTCATATAGCCGAACGCATATTCAAAAACACCGATCAGCATAATTGCATCGAAGTCACTGTCAAGGGAGGTTTCGATATCCTTAAAATTACCGACCATAATCGTTACATTGTCGGCATCCTTTAAGCGGTACGCATTTACCAGACTTCTCTTTTCGGATAAATCAATCCCCGTAACGGAACCTGCTTTTTTGGAAAGCGCACCGGTAATGGCACCGCACCCCGAACCGACTTCCAGAACCTTATCCGTTTTGCCGATCGGAAGCCACTCGACAATATTGGTCCTGAACGGGGAAAAATGATAAAGCACGGGCCAGTTTTTCCGTTTCTCCGTAACGGTACGGTATTCCTTTTCGGAGTGATTTTTCGCAATCTCCAAAAGCTCGTCCTCGATATCCCCGTCGGAATAGCGGTCAACGCCTTCGTAGAAACGCTCATCCAATATGATTTTTCCGACTGTCTTCGTTTCCGCCATCTGCTTCCTCTTCTTTTTCCACTATCTTCGGAGTCCAGGTTCCCGTAATATTTTTTACTTCCACCTTCGATTCCATATCGTAGAAACCGACCGTATCCTTATCGGACACAACCGTAATGTTAATCGCATCATAAAGCCTGTGATAAACCGTAAAATCACTGCCTTCATATCCCGTCAGGCCGAAGGATAAAAGATATTCCCCGCCCTGCAGAGTCATTCTCTGACGGAAGGTAATCTCCTTTCTTTCACCGGCGTGCATGGGCTCTAAAAAGGTTCTCTCAAACATCGTATTGGTTCCGGTGATTTCCGTACCGCGTACATTCTTTACGGAGAATGCAAAAATCGGAGCCTGCAGTTCTTCAAATGCCTCAACCTGCATGTGAACCGTAAATTCGTTTCCCTTGATGATGGCATTGGTTTCCCTGTCCTTTTCGTCCGTCACGGATACCGAGGAAATCTCCGCTTTCCGGGAACCGTATTCCAGTGTATCCGGATTTAATCCCTTGCTCAGTGCAGCTTCCACCGCATTCTTCGTTTCCTCTTCCGATTCTCCGTCCGCATTGTACTGTCCGACGAGTACCTGCTTGTAGATATCAATCATTTCCTTCGGAGTCCCTTCACCGAGTTTCACTCCC
The DNA here is from genome assembly GCA_024681795.1 of Lachnospiraceae bacterium. Lineage (GTDB taxonomy): Bacteria > Bacillota > Clostridia > Lachnospirales > Lachnospiraceae > UBA3766. The sequence goes on from JAILAD010000085.1 coordinate 51,060, forward strand.
TGATTGAGAAGGATTACGCGGTCGCAGTATTTTGAAACGGAACTTAAATCGTGGCTTACAAAAAGAATCGTTTTGCCGAGCTTTTTAAATTCCTCGAATTTGCGGTAGCATTTCGCCTGAAAGAAAACATCCCCGACGCTCAGAGCCTCGTCGACAATCAGAATTTCCGGCTCAATATTGATTGCAATCGCAAACGCGAGTCTGACAAACATACCGGAAGAGTATGTTTTTACGGGCTGGTATACAAACTCTCCGATATCGGCAAATTCAAGAATTCCCTGAAGTTTTGCATCGATTTCCTCTTTGGAAAAACCGATCATCGTACCGTTTAAGTAAATATTCTCCATTCCGGTATACTCGGAATTAAATCCCGCGCCGAGTTCGAGAAGCGCGGAAATACGGCCGTTTACCTGAATACTTCCGCTTGTCTCGTGCAAAACTCCGGTAATGATTTTCAAAATGGTGGATTTTCCGGAACCGTTCGTTCCGATAATGCCGACCGTCTCACCGCGTTTTACTTCAAAACTCACATCCTTTAATGCCGCATGTTCCCCGTATTTTCTCCAGGGCATTAAATGAAACGTGTCAATGACACGATCCATGGGCTTCGGATAAAGCTTATATATTTTATTGACATGTTCGATTGATATCGCTGTATTTTCGTCCATTTCCGTCCTTTAAGGCTTATACAAAACCTTATTTCTTCAAAAATAATATCCTTACAATACATCCGCAAAATGCGGTTTCAGACGTTTGAAAATCAGTGCGCCGATTACAAAAATAATCGCGGTGATAATCCAGAAAAACATCGTGGAGTAAAAGTCCTCAAAAAACCATTCCTTCTCAAACATCGCCGTCCGATATCCGTTGATGATGTAGAATACCGGGTTCAGTTTAAAAATGATGCGGAATTTCTCGGGAATCACTCCGATTTCCCAGAGAATCGGGGTTCCCCACATTCCGAGCTGCAATCCGATTCCGATAATCTGCGACAGATCCCGGAAGAATACGACAACCGCACAGGTGGAATAGGAAATCGCAAGTGTCAGGCAGAACATACAGAAGCTGTAATAAACCACCTGGATCAGATACAGACTCGGTTTATATCCGTAAAAGAAATACAAAGCCAGCATTACCAGCACAAAAAACGAATGGATAAACGTTGCCGCAATGACTTTGATAATCGGCAGAATACTGATTTTAAAAACCACTTTTTTAACCAGATAATTGTATTCGATTAATGCATTCATTCCGCCGACCAGTGCTTCCGAAAAATAAAACCACGGAATCAGACCTGCCGTCAGCCAGAGCACGTACGGTGCAGCAATCCCGCTCGCCGCAAGCTGCGCCCTCGCAGGGAAAATCAGTCCGAATACAAAATAGTACATAGCAATGGTAACCACCGGCTGGATAAATGCCCAGACACGTCCCATCGTGGATCCGGCATAACGTTTCTTAAAATCATTTTTTGCCAGTTTCCAGATTAATTCTCTGTTCGCCCACAATTCCCCCGGCAGACTCATGATTTTTTCATAGAAACCGATATAGGCCGTAAGCGCACTAAGGACCATTGCTACTGCAATGGCCTTTTTTATCAGCTCCTCTTTCGGTACGGCAAAAGGATTGTGATGGAAAATAATGATTGCGATAAAGATTAAATCAACCACCACTCCGATTGCAATTCCGGCACCTTTCGGAAGCGTTGTATTTTTATTGTTTTTCGTAAGCGCCTTTGCCATTCTGATTACTGCTCCTTTTTCAGATCCGTTATGGAGCCCCATCTGGTATCCTTATCCGAAAGGATCAGTTCCATGCCCTCCGGTATCGGCCACTCGATTCCGATAGCAGGATCGTTGTATAAGATTCCGCCCTCATCGTTCGGGTGATAAAAATCCGTACACTTATAACAGAATTCCGCATAATCGGAAAGTACCAAAAATCCGTGTGCAAAATTCTTCGGAATAAAAAACTGTTTCTTGTTTTCTTCGGAAAGCAGTACACCGAACCATTTTCCGTAGGTTTCGGAACCTTCTCTTAAATCCACCGCCACATCAAATACTTCTCCTCTGATGACACGGACCAGTTTGTCCTGAGGAAACTGTATCTGAAAATGAAGTCCTCTTAAAACTCCTTTTTTGGATGCGGACTGATTGTCCTGTACAAACGGCAAATCGATTCCGATTTCCTTAAAATCATTTGCCTGATAGGTCTCCATGAAATATCCGCGCTTATCACCGAAAACCTGCGGAGTAATTACCTTTAATCCTTCAATCTCACATGTTTCGACCGTTAATTTACCCATTTTTCGTTCATATCCTTTGTTTTATTTCCGATTTGTATTTTGTATTTCCGATTTGTTTTTTGTCTTTACATTTACGCTTTACAATTTGCGCCTATCTTTACATTTTTATGTTTTATATTTCGCTTACAGTCCTTCCGCGATGTCCTTTAAATACTGTCCGTAAGCGGTTTTCATTAAAGGCTCTGCAAGTTTTAAAAGCTGTTCCCTTGAAATAAAGCCTCTCTTGTATGCGATTTCCTCAATGCAGGAAATATAAAGTCCCTGACGTTTCTGGAATGCGGACACAAAATCCGAAGCATCCAAAAGTGCATCGTGATTTCCGGTATCCAGCCAGGCAAAACCTCTTCCGAGCGGCTCCACGTGAAGCGTTCCTCTTCTTAAATACTCATTGTTGATGCTGGTAATTTCGATTTCGCCTCTTGCGGAAGGTTTCACGTTCCTGGCGATTTCCACAACGTCATTGTCGTAAAAATACAATCCCGGAACCGCGTAATTGCTCTTCGGATGCTCCGGTTTTTCCTCGATGGAAATTGCTTTTCCGTTTTCGTCAAATTCGACAACACCGTATTCTCTCGGGTCTCTTACATAGTATCCGAAAATAGTCGCGCCTTCTTTTCTCGAAGCCACCTCGCGAAGTACCTTGGAAAAACTCTGCCCGTAAAAAATATTGTCGCCGAGAATCAGGGATACCGAATCGTCACCGATAAATTTTTCTCCGATCAGAAATGCATCCGCCAGTCCTCTCGGATACTCCTGTACGGCATATTCCATATGCAGTCCGAGATCGCTTCCGTCACCAAACAGTTCTTTAAATACCGGGAGATCCCTCGGTGTGGAAATAATCAGAATATCCCGGATATCCGCAAGCATCAGAATGGATAACGGATAATAAATCATCGGCTTGTCATAAACCGGCATAATCTGTTTGGATATGGCTTTGGTAAGCGGATATAATCTTGTACCGGATCCTCCGGCGAGGATAATACCTTTCATGGCAGGCTCCTTTATCTTCCTGTATACATATCGTTATAATATTTCTGATAATCTCCGCTGGTGACGTTCTTCATCCAGTCTTCGTGTTCGAAATACCACTGAATGGTCAGGCGGATTCCGTCCTTAAACATTGTTTCCGGTTCCCAGCCGAGATCTTTCTTAATCTTGTCAGGTGCAATTGCATATCTTCTGTCATGCCCCTTGCGGTCCGTAACATAGGTGATCAGATCACGGTTGATATATGCTTTTCTCGGATCGCCTTCCGGAAGCATTTCCTGAAGGGTGTCCAGAATAATTTCAATAATTTCGATATTCTTTTTTTCATTATGACCGCCGATATTGTAACGTTCAAATAATTTTCCCTGCTCCTGAACCATGTCGATTGCTTTTGCGTGATCCATTACATATAGCCAGTCACGGACATTTTTTCCGTCTCCGTATACCGGAAGTTTCTTTCCCTGAAGTGCATTGTTGATAATTAACGGAATCAATTTTTCCGGGAACTGGTAAGGTCCGTAGTTATTGGAACAGTTCGTGATGTTTGCCGGGAATTTATAAGTGTCCATATACGCCTTTACCAAAAGATCGGAAGAAGCCTTACTGGAGGAGTAAGGGGAGTGCGGATCAATCGGGGACGTCTCATAGAAATACGCATTCGGATCATCCGGAAGAGAACCGTATACTTCATCCGTGGATACATGAAGGAATTTCTTTCCCTCCTTAAAACTTCCGTCGGGAAGTTCCCATGCAGCTTTTGCGCAGTTTAACATTACCGCGGTACCAAGAACGTTTGTATTTACAAAAACCTCCGGGTTTTTAATGGAACGGTCCACATGACTCTCCGCAGCAAAATGAACCACGCGGTCGATATCGTTTTCTTCAAAAATCTCGCTGATTGCCGCCTTATCCGTGATATCGGCTTTTACAAAAGTGTAATTCGGCAGTTTTTCAATATCCTTTAAGTTTTCCAGATTACCTGCATAGGTTAAAACATCAACATTGATAATACGGATTTCATCCCCGTATTTTTTTAACATATAGTGAATGTAATTGGATCCGATAAAACCGGCACCTCCCGTAACAAGATACGTTCTCATTTTTATTCTCCTTTATTCTCTTTACTATTTATTTTCTCTCAAAACACGAATTGCCGTGCGCCGTTGATTTTTATCCTTCTCGGCGCATAGGCATACACAATAAATTCTATCATAAAAGGGCATTTATATCAACATTTCGGAATATTTGAGGAGTCCACATAGACAATATACCCTTCCGTTTCAAAAAACACCTCAAACCCGTAATCCGTCAGGCTTTTGTCAACATAATGGTTTTTGTTTAAAACAATATAGTGGCAGCCTCTTTCTCTGGCAAGACCGGTAAGGTTTTCGGCATTGGAAACATCATTCAGCATTTCATACTCCAAATCATCCGTAAATCCCCATCTTGCAACCAGCGTCTCATATCCGTAAGGCATCTTGATATAAGGCGTATACTGGCGCACGTAAGGCACCAGTTCGTGGGGAAATACCGCTTCCACCTCACGCCCCGGAACATTCATCGCATCACAGAGTTCAATTACCTGTTCCGGAATCTGATATGCATTCGTAGCAGGAATCATGACCGGACTTTGGTAACCCGGATTTCCGCCGATTGCAATACAGATTAAGGCAACCGCTCCGATTACGAATTTCAGCCATTTGAATTTGATTTTCTCCATGAAGACTATCGTTGCATAAGTGGAAACCGCACTCATCGGAATCAGCCATAAAAAACGGTAAAATGTTTCTCCTTCATGAAAAACATTGCAAACAAGATACGGAAAGAGCGGAATAAAGAAAATCAAAAGAATTACCATCGGGTACTCCGCCATCAGTTTTCGGATGCCTCTGTCTTTTTCCGTAACCAGCAGAAAAACAACCGCTACCAGAAAATACAAAAGCAGAAGCCCGTTCCCGCCGAAAGCCAGAACGGTATCAAGTGACTGTTTCAAATATGTAACCATCCGGACCTCCTAAAAACAGATTTTATAAAGCAGTGCCAGAATCCCGACCGGGAGTACGGCAATCATGCTTACCACCACCGGCGATATTTTTTTCCGGGCGATTGCAACCGCCGCACTTCCGATTAAAAACATCGGCGGCAGCAGAAGCACTCCCGTTGTGGCATTCGTAAGTGCCGCAAGCATGGTACAGGCAGAAAGAATACCGTATATCAGTCTTTTTTGTCTCCACTGCTTACCGGTCTCCTCCTCTTTTACCAGAAGCAGAAGAAGCCAGAACGCAAAGGGAATGCATAAATTTGCGATTACGCTCTTTCCCTGCCAGGTTCTGGTAAGTAAAAATGTCGCACCCGTAAAGAACGAGACATTTCCGAATACGTCAAAAACACAGATAAAGCAGGCGAAAAGCGCTGCATTTTCTTCTTTCTTTTCAAACAGAATCCGTCCGATTCCGTAATAAACGATATAGTGAAGAATCAGGAGAATGTCCGCATAAACAATATGCGCCGTGATTGCCGGATGAAGTTTGATGCAGTCAGAGAGAAACGCAAGAAAAACTCCTCCGGGCGAAATGGCATGCCTTACATCAAGCCCCGTCTCAAATCCCGTATAAGGATCCAGAACATACATGGAGTTACCGAAGTAGGAATTAACCGCCGTTCCGAGAAAGAACGCATCGTCCCCGTCCGTTACCCCCTGAAACCATCTTGCAACACACTGCAGAACAACAAGGATTATAAAGACGATAAAAAGAGGATGGATTTTCGGGAACGTAAGACTCTTAATATCCCTCCACCCGAGCAGTAAAAATGAAAAAGAAAGGAAGCCCGCACTGAGTCTGAAAATCAGACAAAGCGTCCGGAAATCCGCTTTGAAAAACAAAGCCGGGAGATATTCGCACTCAAAGAGGGCCATCATAATCAGATAGCCCACCACGAAAATCATTCCCGGCGAACGGTATTTTTTTTGCAGGTAAGAACAGGGGAAAATCCCCAGGCCGAACGGAACCGCAATCAGCCAGAGGATCCCCAGAACTACATTCAGTATCATATTTTAATATCCCAGATAGCTGGTGTTGATATCCACATTGCCGTTAATACCGTTGATTCTGCCGGTGCTGGAACTCTGCCAGAGTTCGTACTTACCGGTATAATCGGTCTGCGAGCAGTAATGTGCCAGCCATATTTTATAATTATTAAGGGAACCTGCGTCCAGGTTGTTGTAATACCAGGACTTGGAAGCATAAACTCCGGGGGTATATCCCGCCGAACGAATGGTCTCGCAGAATGCACGGCATACCGCGGTTCTCTCTGCTTTACCGAGGCCGTCCGCCCTTGCATTATGTGCGGTACTTCCGTATTCGCTGTCGATAAAAATCGGATAGGAAATACGGTGTCTCTGCGCCATGGAAATTGCCATGGAAGCCTCTTCCACCGCTTCTCTTTCGTTAACCGCCTGGGAGAAGAAGTATACGCCGACTTTCAGTCCCGCTGCTTCCGCACCGGATGCATAAGTATGGAAATTCGGATCTTCAATCAGTCCGCCGAGCGTACATCCTCTGTATCCGCAACGGATAATAACGAAGGATACGCCGGACTGTTTTACCGCATTCCAGTTGATGGAACCGTTCCACTTGCTGACATCGATTCCCATGGTACCGCTTCCGACCGAAAGCGTTCCGTCACTGGCGAAATTATATTTTACCCCGCCGATGACCTGTTCCCCGGTCACATATTTTCCTTCGGAATTGTAGTACCTGGTACTTCCGTTTTCATTCTGCCAGCCGTATAACTTAACTTCCATGAGATAGAAAACATTGTACTTATAGTAATCGGCAATCTTTGCCTCTCTGTAATTCTCTCCGTCTTTTACATAAAGGGTAACAACGGTACCGTCTTCCTTCTTGTAGGTAAGCGGTGTCTTTGTATCGTTCACGGCTGAATTAACGGTAACCGTACAACTTACGGTAATTCTCTTTCCGTCCTTTGTCTTTCCTTCAGTCTTGCAGGTTATGGTTGCTTTTCCTTTTGCTTTACCGGTTACGGTTCCGTCCGAGGAAACGGTTGCAATCGATTCGTCGCTTGAACTCCATGTAACGGAGGTGTCCGCAGAAGGACCTTCCGTCGATACATTGGGAGTCAGTTTTGCAGTCGCACCGATTGATACGGACAGCGTATTCTTATCAAGAGTGAGATCGGTCACATATCCCTTTGCCGCAGCCACGGTGATGTTGAGGGTTGACGTCGCGGGATTTCCGTCGCTCTTTTTTCCGTTTGAAGTGATGGTAATGGTTGCACTGCCTTCACCCTTTGCCTGAATTGTTCCGTCCACTGCAACCGAAACCACACCGGTATCGGAAGAACTGAAAGTGACGGAAGTATCCACTCCCGGACCGTCCGACAAAACATCCACACTGATCCATGCGGTATCCCCGACATTCAGATTTGTTCCGGGATCCACCGCCGCATTGATTCCCGTAACATAATACTCGGGTGCTTTTACGGTAATACTGCAGGAAGCGGTTACCTTATTTCCGTTATCGTCTTTCGCTCGACAGGAAACAGTCGTGCTTCCGGTTCCGCGAGCCGTAACGTTTCCGTTTTCATCCACCGTTGCAACCCCCGGATTATCGGTTGTCCAACGTAAGGAAACACTGATTTCACTTCCTTCTTCATCCCAAGCGGAAACGGATAAAGAAGAACTGTCCCCGACATTCATGGTCATGGAGGATTCGCTGATATCAAGCGATGTTACCCTGTGTTCAACCGGCTCGGGTTCCGGTTCCGGCTTGTCCGTCTCATCCGGCTCCGTTTCGTCGTCGGGAGAAGGCTCCGCGTTATAGGAGGACTGCCCTACCGAAATCATGGCCTGCGGATCCGCAATTTTATCCTTCGAAATCTCGGTATAAACCGTCTTCTTCGAAGAGTCCACCCAGCCGACCGTATCGGATAAAACCACACCGGTATCCACGGTTTTCGCCTTTTTATCTTCCGTTGCAACGTTTATGTCTTTTTCTTTTTTAATCTCGTTTACGATATTGATTGCGGTATAGGAAATCTTATCCTTTACCGTTACCTCCGACTCCGTATCGGGGAAAACATAATCTTCCACGTTCAGGATTTTTACATAATATTTTCCGGGTGTTAAGTTCTCCATATAGATCACACCGTCTTTGTCGGAATCATCCCAGGTAACCGTTTTACCGTCCGGAGTTCTTGCTTCCACGCGGAATAAAATTCCCTTAATCAGGGTATCCGTCTGCTTGTCGGAGAATTTGATTTTCAGGTCTTTTTCAATCGAGGCGAAATTAACCGACACATCCTTCCTGGGTGCTTTCTCCTCGGAAGGCTTTTCGCTTTTCTTCTCTTCTTCCGAAACAGATTCAACTACAGTTGTAGTCTTATTTGCAACAATCTCATCAATTCCGTTCCGGCCGATATCTCCAACCGACATTAACCGGTTTCCGGCACTTGCAAGAGTCTCATACTGTGTCTGGCTTCTGTTCTTTGAAATAAAAGTGATTGCCAGCGCACAGATTACCAGAACTGCCACAATTGCACTTACAACAAGGAGAATATCAAATACTCCCGTTTTCTTTTTCTGTTTCCGGGGTGCGGCACCGGCTTTGGAAGCTCCGGAATTTGCACCGGCCGGATGATTTTTCCCGGATGCACTGCTGCCGCTTTTTTCACCTTTCTTAGCAACCGCAGGCGTTTCACCCTTTTTATGTTCCTCTGCTTTTTTTTGTTCCGTCCCCTTATTTTTCTCCCGGGGTTTTTTCTTTACATCTTCGTCATGGTAGGACAAATCACCCAATGCTTCCGCTTCCGCTCTGCTTACCGGAACGTCGTCATCGATTTCGTCGCCGGGGAGAAGTTCAATGTCACGATGAACTTTTCTCCGCGCAGGTGCAACTTCTTTAGATTCCCCTTCCACCGTGGTGTTTTCTTCATCCTCACCGGAAGCATCTTCCTCATAAGAATCATCATCTTCTTCATAAGAATCGTCTTCTTCCTCATAAGAATCGTCTTCTTCCTCGGCAGCGGAATCCTCTTCCTCTGTTTCATCCTCATATTTTACTTCCGGTATTTCCGAAGCCGGACCAGCTTCCGCCATGGCTTCTTTTTCCGACGCCTCAACCGTTTCGGCAATATCTTCCGTCGGAATCCGGATGCTGTCTGTCGGGAGAAGCTCCAGATTCGGAACCACTCCGGAATTTCCTTTCCTGTGGATAATTTGGGAAGTATCCATCGGAACCGGGGTTTCCTCCGACTTGCCGGTCTCCTCTTCCGCCGCCTCCGCTTCCGCGTTTTCCTCATCCTCGTAGTATTCCATTTCTTCCATGCTGTGTGTATTTTCCGGCACGGTAAATGCTTTTACGCTTTCGGAAATGCTTTCCGTATCCACTTCAATCGGACTCTCAATCTCTTTTGAGAAATCAAACTCCGTATTTTCATTCCTGTTGTTTTCGCTCATCCTGTAAATCCTTTCAATTCCTTTTTCGTATTCCCCTTACCGCATTTTGCGGGTTATCCCGACTTTTTTACTTTACTTCCACTCTCCTGATTACCTTGTTCAAAACGTGTGCGGCGATCAGTTTCTTTCCTTCAAGATTCGGAACAACGTTGTCGTTCGTTAAATATAAATCCGCCGTTTCCTCATTGATCTTTACTCCGAAATAATCATCCACATAGGAAAGTCCGTACTCCCCTGTCTTCACCTTCATAAAAAGGATCATATCCGTCAGAGTCTGTCCGTCTATTTTGACAAAATTGCCGCCCCTCTTTTTTCCTGTTTTATCCACTGCATAGCAATATGCAGGGGAAACAACGGCAATCTGCATTCCGGGATAATTTCCCGTTACCTTTTCATACATACCGTATAAAACTCCGTTTACACACATCGGATTGAATTCGTCACCCTGTTTGATATACGGATGTCCCAGAAGATAATCGTGGGCATCATAACAAATCAGCATAAAATCCACCGTATTTAAATCAATGGATTCCAGTGTCGCAAGATGTTCCCTGTAAAGCGCCTTATCCACTCCCTCAAGAGAACCGATTACCTGTTTCTGGTCGTTTAAACTTCCGTTTTTTGCACATTCCCATAACCAGTAAAGGCAGAACCAGTCAATCGGATGTCCGGACTCGCCGGGACCTCCGGAAGTTGCCGTACACATGGTGGAACCCGGAAAAGTGCAGTCATAAATGGTTGCCGTGGAGTTTTCCTGAAGCAGTTTCACAATACTCGGCCCGTCCGTGGAATCTCCGAACGTGTCATTTCCGAAAACCAGAATCGTGGTAATCCCGTCATCGTCCTCACGGAACAAATCCGAAGGAATTAAGGTAACCCGATCATCCGTTTCCGTCTCGGTATCAATTGACGTATCGATATGAAATTCGCTGCTTCCTTCCCATTTCTTAATCAGAAAATAACTCAGCCCGAAAAGAGCGAGAATCAGGAATGCTCCCGAAATAATAACATACCAGGGAATCGTTTTCTTCTGTTCCATATATTTCATCCTCAAAAACCGTTTTTCGAAACCTTTCCGAAACGGTTTCAAAAAATAAGCCTGTCCGGTTTCAATATTGCACGCCGGATAACGTTTAAAACATCCGGTATTCTTGTTTACATAATTAAAATATTATACCATATTTATAATGAGAGTTCAAATATCACTACCATATCTTGTCAGGATACCGTACATACGCCGAAAATCACGGTACCAAACGAAAAACGCACCTTCAGCGGATATCCGCGGCAGCCTCCTCCGGAAGGCAGATTACGTAGCGCCCGTTTCGAAGCACCTCCCGGTATCCGTGTTTCCGTAAGAATCCGGCAAACACTTTCTGCTTCTCGTTTTCCAGTTCCTCCATATTGCATACCGTCAGATCAGGAAACGTTCCCGCATAAAAGAATACAGGCAATTCGCCGGATGTCCCCACTGCATTTAAATCCCTTTTTAATTCCTCCATCGGAAAAGAATCCAGTCCCGGCCACGAATGGGTGAGCACACATTCTTCCTCGAAATAATACAGAAATCCGGGAATAAATCCGTATGCAACCGCCCCTTTATGCTTTAAGCCGTTTTGGTTCAGATAATCATTGACTTCCTGCAGGTCGGCTGCATTCGAAACGCCGGTGCGGCATCCGGCAAGAACCGGATTATCCCTTACGATCGTAAATTTTCCGCGGATAAAGGATTCATCACGGAAGACAAAGTCCGTTCCGAAACAGATTCCGCTGACAAACGCCATCACGGCAATCATCATTCCGACCGCACGGAAAGAAAATACACCCCACCAGAGACGCGTGGTCTTTTCCTCTTTTATTTCCGCAATTTTTTCTTTATCGATACCGGATACCAGTTCCCCGATGACAAAAGGTGCAACAAAATACAGATTGTTTAAAGCCGTATATAAGCCGTTGTTACTTCCGATCGGTGTAATAAAAATAATTACCAGAACCGCAGCTCCGAACAGTTTCCGGTCAATCGGAACCGTTTTGGAGAAGAGGTTATAAACGGAATAAAAAATGGCAATCATCAGTACAAAAGTGCCCCACATATAGATGGAACGGTAATCGATGAAATTAAAATTGAAAAATCCGAAGTAATAAAGGACTCTCATGACGACTCCGAACAGAAGCCCCATAAGAAGCAGAATCGGAATTCTGATTTTGTTCTTTTTTGCAAAAGCAAGTGCCGGCGCACCCAATACCGCAAGTCCAAGCATCGGAAGAAGCGGTTTTACATATCTTAAATAATCCCCGAAAATAGTCTTAAGCATCGCCTTCGGTGCATAGCTCGTCGCTTCCGAAGTCATTCCGAAAAGAGAATGAATCATATCCGGGAAAGCACTGATTCCGAACAGCAGCGAAACAACCGCAATTCCGAGAAGAAATACCGCAAGATATCCTCCGATACAGAGCAAAAACTCTTTGATGATATTTTTCTTTTCCAGAATTCCGTATAAAAACAGAACTACAATCAGCGTGCATTCCACGACATTCGGAAAGCGAACGAATACATTAAGTGCAAGAACTCCTCCCGCAACCGCATACAGATATTTCTTTCCCGTTTTGATTGCAGTTAAAAGCAGCGCGGCACCTGTCGCAAACAGATAATAGGAAAGATAATGATACAGAATGACGCGCGGACACCACGCAAATCCCTGGGCAAGAAGAAGCCCCGTAAAAACAGCGAATTTCGGGTACTGTTTTTTCAGGAAAACATAAAACAGCACCACAAATGCATTGCAAAGAATCATGCAGTAAATCTCCATTGCAAGCATCGTGTGTCCGAACGGAAGTTTTGTAAATGCGTGCCCGATTACGTTTGCAAGAAAAGTGGATATTGCCCACGTACGGTTCATATGCGGAAACGACATAAAATTAAGGAGATTATATGCCGAATCCGTCACATCGATTCCGACTCCGATATGAATAAAAGGAAAGAGGAAGAGAAGGGATGCCAAAATCACATCCGATACACTCCCCCTTATTCTGTTATTCTTTTTTGTCTGACTCATATTATTCATGCTTATTACTCCGCTGCGGAAAAATCCTCATCCTTTTTCGGGAAGATCACATCCGTTTTTCCGAGCAGGGAGAAAAACCGCTTTCCCGCCCCGGAACGGTAGAGAAGTCCGAAAAGCATGTTACGGATCCATTCAATCAAACCGCAGATTATAAATACCGCAAGCACCACGCCGATATAGTGGAGAATAAAATACGGTTTCTTTACAAAATCCTCCACCTTCCAAAAAGTGATCCACAAATCACGAAGCAGGTAATGCTCGTGAATCAGATAGATTCCGAATGTCAGAGGCGAAACAAAAAGGATCGCTTTAGACAGAAATCCGTCCGGAATGCGGATGGTCCGGAAGAATAAGAACAGGCAGATTGATGCAACTACAATTGTAGGTGAATTGTATTCCAGAAGTACTTTAATAAATACTTCAAATCTTCCCGTTGCCTGATAAATCATATTTATGACAAAGAAACTTGCAAGTGTAAGGATACTCGAAAGAAGATAAATTCCGAGATAAAAGATTCTGTGTTTTTTCTTAACGGGAACAAACCGTCTTATGTAGGAAGCCACCACGAAAAGCGTTAAAAACCACATAAGACCGTATCCCTTATCGTCAATCGGCGCACTCTGCGGAAGAAGTATTTTCCAAAGCCTTGAAAATAAAAGCAGCATAATAATCATGAGTCCCCGATGCTGTTTTTCGTCCAGCCTCCGGATTCCGAGCGCGGCAAAAGGCGAAAGCAGGTAAAAGAACACATAGGAAGACGCAAACCAGTAATGCGCGGATGCAATCGGTGTAAAGAAAATTCCTTTGAAAAACGTCTCATGCGCATAATCGGGAAGTTTTCCCACAGCCAGAAAAACCAGATAAATTCCTGCCGAATAGAAAAGCACCTGAACCACGATTTTAAAAGGCTTTTCCATTTTTGCAACCGAATTAATCAGAAAATATCCGCTGATCATAATATAAATATTAACCGCACCGTAAGACAAAACTTCCAAAAACCACGCAAGCATTTTATTGACGAAATACGGACTTGAAACATACAAATCCTCCATCTCTGCAAGGGCGTTTCCCTTCCCGAGATAATGGAGCGAAATCACCATCAGCATGGCCAGAATCCGCAGAAGTTCCAGATTGGTTTCTCTTTTCTTTGCATTCATAATCACTAGTCTTCCTCGTTTGAAGAATAAACACGATTCGCGTGAAGCATCATCTGAATCATATTAAGCCTTGCTTCAAAATCCTTCCGGTTTGTCTTTACCACCGTATCCAGAATAAACCCGCAAATCAGCAGAAGAATCGAAACAATCATCACTGCAATCGAGGCAAATAACGTCGGGAACCGGAGTACCAGGCCGGTAGAAAGATATTCAATAAATACCGGGATGAAAAATCCGAGTCCCAAAGCAAAGGACAAAAGGGAACAGATTCCGAAAAACGACAGCGGTTTATAATCCTTATACAGCTTAATGATGGTAAGGATTACCTTAAAGCCGTCGGAATAAGTATTCAGTTTTGAAACACTTCCGTCCGGACGATCCCTGTACTGCACCGGAATCGTATCGAGCTGCATGTTTTTGTCGAGTGCAAAAATAGACATTTCCGTTTCAATTTCAAATCCCTTGGAAAGTACCGGGAAGGATTTGACAAAAAGCGGTGAAAATGCACGGTATCCGGTCATGATATCGGTAATGTGTCCCTTAAACAGAGAATTCACGGCAGCACGAACCAGCGTATTTCCGAAATTATGGAACGGCCTTTTGTTCTCCTGAAAATATGTGGAGGAAAGACGGTCCCCGATTACCATATCGGAATTCTTATAAAGAACAAGGTCGCACATCTCCCTTGCATTTTCCGCAGGATAGGTATCGTCTCCGTCAATCATCAGATAGCAGTCCGCATCGATGTCACGAAACATCGTCCGGATGACGTTTCCTTTTCCCTGTCTTCTTTCATAACGTACAATTGCTCCTGCTTTTCTGGCAATTTCGTCGGTTCCGTCGGTAGAATTATTGTCATAGACATAAATATCCGCCGAAGGCAGTGCCTCTTTATAGTCTTTTACAACCTTTTCGATTGTTTTTGCCTCATTATAACAGGGTATTAATACGGCTATTTTTTTCATGTTTTCCTTCTTTCTAACAACGCACCTTCAAAAACTGAGCCATTCCGTGAAGTCTGATTACCTCATCGCCCGCCGGAACAAAAATACAGTCCCCTTTAAAAATATCCAGTACCGTATCTCCTGCGTGCATTACTCCGCATCCGTCGGTACAGAGAAGTACCTGGAAGGTTTCGGCCAGTTCCGAAAACTCCATATACTCACGGATTCTCTCTGTATTGATCAGTACTCTTTCCGTCTGAAAGTATTTGCATCTGTTTAAAATTTCGGTAGCGCAGCCTCTGGTATATTTGAGAACACGAATCGGCTGCTTGGGAGATTCGGTGGATTTGTAATTCATTACCTCAAGCGCTTTTTCGATATGAAGAGGACGCTTTTTCCCGTTTTTATCGATTCGTTCGTAATCATAAAGTCTGTACGTAATATCCGAACTCTCCTGCACTTCCGCAAGAAGTGCACCATGCGAAATCCCGTGTATGGTTCCGGGCGAAACATAAAATACCCGGTTCTTTGCGATCGGCACTCTTCTTAACAATGCTTCCAGTTTCCCGTCCTTAAGTGCCTTCATTACTTCCTCTTTCGAGGTGTCTTTTTGAAAACCGTATATGATCTCCGCACCGGGAGCCGCATCCAGAACATACCACATCTCCGTTTTTCCGAGTGCACCGTTCTCGTGAACGGCCGCATATTTATCATCCGGATGAACCTGAATGGACAAATCCTTACCGGCATCTATCAGTTTAATCAGAATCGGCAGCTCTCCTTTTTCATTGGCATGTCTTCCCATCATGCCGGGATTTTCCCGAAGAACTTCATTCAGCATTTTCCCCGCATACTCACCGGAAGATACGACACTGATTCCGGACGGATGTGTGGAACATTCCCAGGTTTCGGCAAGCGGAGATTTATCAATTCCCTTTGAAAAATCATCGTTCAGACGGTTCCCGCCCCACAGATAATCTTTTCCGACAGGCCGGAGCAAAAAAGGAGTATTCAGTTTATTCCAGTTCGAATTTCTGCTTGTCATATACGGTAATCTCCCTGCCAAGCTGGACTTCAATGATTTTTAACGTGTCTTTTGCAATAATGGTGTGACGGCATCCCGCCTGCATGGTAATAACATCACCGACCGTAACGTCCTGTCGCATTCCGTCTACAACCGTAGTACCGTTTCCTTCAATCACAACCCACACTTCATCTCTCATCCTGTGGGAATGGTAATTCATGGAATGACCGGGATTTAACGTAACCAGAATCGTCATGCTCTCGTCTTCCACGTTCAGAACGCGGAAACTTCCCCATGACTTTTCCGCAAACATAACCTGTCCGACTATGTCATCGACATATGGTTTGATATAGCTGGACTCATGCTTGTCGGAAATAAGAATTCCTTCGGCGCTTGCTGATATTACAACATCGGAAAGACCCATCGTAAGAATCGGAATGTTTAACTCATTGATGATGTGCACATTCTCGCAGTTATCATTCATAATTCCCTTTCCGATGATATTCTCGGGAACGGATTCCGTTAAAGTGTTCCATGTTCCCAAATCCTTCCAGGTTCCCACAAAACGGAGTACCGAAATTTTATCTTCTTTTTCCGCTACCGCATAATCAAAACTGATTTTCTGAACCGTTGAAAATTTCCGAAACAAATCATCATAGTCCTTAAAGTCCAGCAGTTCGTGTGCTTTGGAAATGATGTATCCCATACGGAACGCAAACACGCCTCCGTTCCAGAGTGCACCTTTTTTTATATATTCCGCAGCAGCTTCTTCAGTCGGTTTTTCCTTAAATTCGGATACCTCGCTGACTCTTTCCTTATCCTTCGGAATGATATATCCGTATTTGGCGGACGGATAGGTGGGTTCCATTCCGAGAAGGCAGAGATTGGAATCGGAATGAAGTGCCAGCTCGCTTAATTCTTTCAGTGCATGGAAATAATTGTCCTCCACGTACGGATCCACCGGGCAGATTACCACGGATTCATCCTCTTTCACACCCATTTTATCGTGCAGGTACATACAGGATAAAACGATTGCCGGAAAGGTGTCCCTTCTGTCCGGCTCAATGGACACATCCACCTCCGCACCGAGCTGGTTACGGATTTCGGAAAGCTGTGTCTTTGAGGTTGCAATGGTAAGTTTTACATCCGGATCGGCGCCTTTTAATCCGCGGTACATTCTCTGAACCATGGATTCATACTCACCGTCTTCCCTTTTAAAAAATTTAATAAACTGTTTGGATCTTACATCATTGGAAAGCGGCCACAGGCGCTTTCCGGATCCTCCGGAAAGTAATACAACGTTCATTCTCAGTCTCCAAAATAATAATCTTTATCGTTACTTCAACGCATTTATTTTTGCCGCTTCAAGCTTTGCAAGTTTTCTGTCATGTTCTGCCATAATGCGAACCAGGTCTTCGTAGGAGGTTTTCTGCGGATTCCACTTAAGCACTTCTTTTGCTTTCGACGGATTTCCCCAGAGATTGTCAACATCCGTCGGTCTGAACCACTGCGGATTAACACATACAAGCATTTTTCCGGTTTCGGCATCGTATCCTTTTTCTTCGAGTCCTTCTCCTTCAAAACGGAGCGTAATACCGTTTGCCGCAAATGCCTTTATCGTAAAATCACGAACCGTATGCTGTACTCCGGTAGCAATTACGAAATCATCCGGTTTCTCCTGCTGAAGCATTAACCACATACACTCCACGTAATCCTTTGCATATCCCCAGTCACGAAGGGAGTCCATATTACCGAGTTCCAGATGATCCTGCAGACCTTCCGCAATCCTTCCGGCAGCAAGCGTAATTTTTCTGGTGACAAAATTTTCTCCCCTTCTCTCCGATTCGTGATTGAAAAGAATTCCGTTTGCCGCGAACATTCCGTATGCTTCCCTGTATTCCTTCACAATCCAGAAACCGTACTGTTTTGCAACCGCATAAGGACTGTAGGGATGAAACGGTGTCGTCTCGGACTGCGGTACTTCCTCAACCTTTCCGTACAATTCGGAGGTGGAAGCCTGATAAACCCTTGTCTTTTTGGTAAGTTCCAAAATTCTGACAGCCTCTAAAATACGCAGTACACCGAGTGCATCCACGTCACCCGAATACTCGGGTACGTCAAAGGAAATCTGCACGTGTGACTGTGCGGCAAGATTATAAATCTCATCCGGTTTCGTCAGACCGATAATCCGGATCAGGGAAGAAGAGTCCGTCAAATCCCCTTCGTGAAGCTTAATGCTTCCGTCTTTCAGCAAGTGGTCGATTCTGGATGTATTGGATACGGATGCCCTTCTGATAATGCCGTGCACCTCATACCCTTTTTCCAAAAGGAATTCCGCAAGGTAAGATCCGTCCTGTCCCGTAATTCCCGTTATTAACGCTGTCTTTCCCATAGTCTTTATTCTCCTTCCAAAATATTGCCGGTGCCCGCAAGTGCTGCGGCTGATACGGCCCAGGTCATATATGAAATCATCGCATTTCGAAAATCAAATTCCGGAATGGTAAAAAGCAGAAAGATAAAAGCGGGAAGGACGATACATGCGGCACAGACCAATATCCCGGAAAGAATCCCGGTCCTGTTCTTTCCCTTTGAAAAAAACAGATTCCATACACCCTTCATGAATGAAGCCGTTGTACATGCCGCAAATCCGATTCCCGCGCTCCTTAAATAAAAAACCGTAAGCACCGGTGCTTTCTGCCAGAAAATACTTTCGTAAAACGGATTGACACTGTCTCCCCACGGATACCGCACAAATGCCAGAAGCCACGGGGAAAGAATCCCGGCAAGCCATTCCTTGCAGAATCCCTTTAAAAATCCCGCAATGCTTCCGAAGGAATACTCCGTCATTCCGGAAAGCCGGACCCGGAAAATATATTCCGCGAAAGCAGGAACGCCTGGGATTCCGGTTTGCGGAACTCCGCTTATTCTTTTGATAAAAACAATCACCAAAACCAGAATCGGAATAAAGATCATTCCGAGCGCAAAAACGGCTGATAAACCTTTATTCGCATCATTTTCCGGATTCGGAGCATGTTCCGTTTTTTCGTTTTTTCCCTTCCCCACAAGCTTTATTAATGTCATAATTCCGAAAATACAGATTGCGGGAAGGATTGCCGCAAATATCTTTCTGAAAAAAATTCCCTCCGCCACAAACCATACCATACACATCAGAAGATACAGCCAGTCCTTTTTGCTTCCGGCATTTCTGTAAAACAGGAATGAATACGAAAGAATCAGAAATGCAACGGACAGCCCGACTGCATCAGGAAGAAGCGTAAACTGAAGCATCCATATATACGGATTGAAAAGCATCCAAAGCGTTACCAGAACCGGATATTTTGCGGGAACTTTATCTCCCGTAAGTGCCCTTAGAAATGCAGCCGATCCGAAATAAAGAAATGCCGCACTGATTAAAATCTGCAGAATATACAAAACGGGAAAGAACCCGGCATGCCCGTTCAGCGCCGCGTACAAATCCGCACTTTCGGCGAAATTTTTATAATCCCGAAGGTTATAAAATCCCCAGACGAGCGCACATACCGCTTCCGTAAGAAGCGTTGCCGCAAATATTCCGTTACAGATCCCGGAAAAAATCCGGTTGCCCTTTTCCTTCATTTCTGGTTTCTTCTTAAATACTCCGTTTTGTATTCCGTATCATCATTCTGTTTTATATGCTTTACCGCTCAATTTCACGAATCAGTTTTAAGAAACCTTCCGTATAAATTGCCCGGCCTTTTTCACCGAGATGCATATGATCCTGAAACAGCCCTTCCTCCGCGTAGTTGGAATCCCCGAGTTGCATCCCTTCGAGATTGTCCAGAAAGAATGTATACGGATATTCTTCCGATACCTCTTTCATGGCATCACGATATGCATCAATCGTTCCCTGCCCGAAATCAAAACTCAGACCGGAAAACGGTTCTCCGACCTCAATTCCCTCGGAAGACACTTCCTGATATCTGCAATAAGTAATGGACGAAAGAATAATCTTTGCATCGGGACACGCTTTGTGCATCCTTTCGATTCCGCATCTTAACGCACCCTTGTAGGTATACTCGTCAAACCTTTCGTCACTCTCAAGCGGAAAACCGGTAAAATAGTCGTTCATTCCGTAATGCAGCACCACGTAATCCATTGCGGAATAGTCGAGATGCTCAAGAATCAGAACCTTGTCTTTAATGTTGCTGCTTGCGGAATCCAGAAACTCCCGGTTTCTTGTCATTACAGAGAAATCCCCGGTCTCAATCATTTTCGACAGATTATAAAGGCTGAACATACTGTAATAATTTGTCCGCTTGTAAGGCTTACGGGAATTGGCCGCACAGGTTCCGCCGATAGCACAGTTATAGGCAACCGAGTCATATTCCTTCATCACCATCTCCGGAATTTCCGTTCCGCCGAAAGAATAATCGATATTACTGTCCCCCAGAAAAAGAAGCTGCGTTTTTTCTTTTTCCACCGCAGGAAAAATAATCTCCGGACGGTATTTGAAAATACCGAAAAACAATGCAAGCGTTCCTGCAAAGAAAAGAACCGCCGGAATCCAGAACAACACCCGGTCCGAAGGATTCTTTTTACTTTCCCTCACTTCATTTATTTCTTTTTCACTGTCCGTTTTCATTTCCGGTTCTTTTTCAAATCCCATTTTTTACGCCTGCATAAAATAAGTAACTCCGGTTAAGAGTCTTATAAAAAATACGAATCCGCAATACATGTGATACCCGAGTACCGCCCCCGGAACGGATGCATAAATAAGTCTTACCGGATAGTTTCCCTTCATAAAACGGCGGCTTCTCAAATTCATCATGAAGTACACAATGCTTACCGCAAATACCACAAAGAGACACAAATCATATCCCCAGGTAAAATTGCCGTCCAGTTCTCTTCCGCCTGTTTCTTTTAAAAACAAAAGCTGCAGTGCACCGACAGCCCACATGCTCCAGGAGAGGAAGAAAAGTGCATGCCTCGGAAGTTCTTTGTGTTTCAGATTCCGTACGGTTTCTTTTACTACCGGAACGATATTGAAAAGGAAAACCAGAACCGGAAAGAGTGCCGATAAAATCATCGTAAAATACGGTTTCTCCGCTCTTAAATACACATTGTATCCGAAATCCACGGCAATTCCGTTTCCTGTCTCTTCGCCGAATAAAACAACCTCCTGAAACAGCACGATTCCGATTGACGGAATAATCGAAGAAGCAAAAAGCAGGATTCTTTTTACCGGTACCTTCCGGTATCCATCATAAAACAGACCGAGGAATGCAACCGGTGCAAAAACCAGAAGAAAACTGGTTTTCGTCGCAGTGGAAAGTGTCAGGAACAACGTAAACAGAATCCAGTCTTTCCACACCCACTTTTTCTTATAATCATAAAAAATCCTGATATAGTAAATCAAAGTCAGCACGGCAAAAAATTTCATCACCGTATAAGTGGAGTTATGCCATACCGAAGGGGACTGGTATCCGACATATCTCTGATAGTGGATTGCCTTGATAAAACACGGCATTACCATATTTACCGCAACTGCCGCGCCAAGTGCAGACCATTTTGCACCCTTTACGGACCAGCGGGAGAAAATAAAGTTCCAAAAAAACAGGTATGTCACAACCATTGTTCCGCCGGCAAAAAAAGCAAGAAACGCGGCAACCAGAAAATGGTATCCGGGAAGCAGATAAAACAGTCTGTAGAAAACAGCCGTCAGGGAATAACCCCATCCGTCCTCCGCCATTTTTAAATGCGCCGGAAGGTCGGATTCGAAATACAGATCATGTGCGGCATCCGCCTGCATAAAGAACAGATATCCGCAGGCTGCCGTATAGATCGTGAAAATCAGGCATGCCACGATACCGAAAATCATATTCCTATTTTGATTTTTTGTATTCTGTCCTTCCACCAAAACTTCCCGTTCCCCGATTTTTCTCTTAACTTTCGGTCCCTGACCGCTCAGATCCGGTTTTGCCGCCGATTACCTCACGAATGACATACTGCGGAGAATTGTTCATGCAAAGATACATTCTTCCGACATATTCCCCGATCATACCGAGCATCAGCATAATCATTCCGCCGATAAATACAAGCACACTCATCAGTGCGGAAAATCCGGCCTGTACGTCCACTAAAACCAGTTTCTTCACAATGGTATAAATACCGTATAAGAACCCGCCGCACGCACAGACACAGCCGATAAGAGTCGCAATCCGAAGCGGTTTGATGGAAAATGCGGTAAAACCGTTAAACCATAACGAGAACAGTTTCGCAAGCGTATACCCGCTGCTGCCGATTTCCCTTGCACGGTGATTTACTTCGACGTTTGTAATATTTTTGGTGGCGCGAAGCACCAGTCCGATGACATAGGAATACGGCTGCTCATAGCGAAGCATGTCATTTACCACAAAACGCTTAGCGGCAAAATAACTCGAAATGTAAAGTTCCTTCGGCTTTCCGAGCATGACTCTCGTCATCAGTTCATTGACTTTGCTTCCGAAATTCCGGAATCCGCTGTGCTGCTTTTTCCCGTAGCTTGCATAGCAGACATCATAGCCTTCTTTTAACTTCCCGAGAAGTTTTCCGACCTCGTTCGCCGGTGTCTGGCCGTCATCGTCCAGGCATACGATAATGTCTCCTTTGGAGATACGCATTCCTGCCATCAGTGCCGCGTGCTGTCCGAAATTTTTTGCCAGATCCACACCCGTGATGAAATTATGCTTTTCACACAATGTACGAATCGTTCCGATGGTATTGTCCGGAGAGGAATCATTTACCAGAACGACTTCGTAATCGTATTCCGAAAGAGAATTCATTGTATCGATGATTTCGTCAACCACTCCTTCAATTGTCTTTTCCGAGCGGTAACACGGAATGACAAATGAAATCATTTCTTTTCCAAGATTTTCCGTACTCATTCTTTTTCCTTTCGTTCGGACGGGTTCAGAATTCCCATCAGAACTATGTCTTTATAGGACCCGTTTACGAAAACATCATCCCGAAGATATGCTTCTTTTTCGAATCCCGCATTCTCATAACTTTTTATGGCGGCAGTGTTGTCCGCATGCACACGTAAGAATATTCTGTGCAGGTGCAGCTGTTCAAAACAGTAACGCACCATCAGTTTTGCGGTCTTTGTTCCGATTCCGCGTCCTCTGGCCGCCTCTTCCCCGATAAAAATACCGTACTCCGCTTTCCGGTGTTCCCTGCTGATATCCCGGATATAGACGCTTCCGACCGGGATATAGTCTTTTAAATCCGCCTCTGCATTTTCCGGAACATCGGCAGGTGCTATACAGATAATCAGCTGGTCCGCCTTCCCGGTCATCACGTAATTTTCAAGCCAGTACATGTGAGACTCGTTTGTAAACAGTCTCTGATCGATAAAAAACTTACGGACGTTATCGCTGTTTCTCCAGCGTACGATATTGCCGGTATCTTCCGCCGTTATCTTCCGAAGGTAAATTCCGTCCCCCCGGATTACGATTTTTTCTTCTTCCATGTGCAGAAAACCCCTTTATCCTTTATAGAATTCCTTCACCTTGCCGATAATGTACTCCGTCTGCTCTTCTTTCAGGCCGTAGTAAAGCGGAAGTCTTAAAAGTCTTTCGCTTTCTTTTGTCGTAAACCTGTCTTCTCCGTTAAACCGTCCGAATTTAAGCCCCGCGGGTGCGGAATGAAGCGGTACGTAATGGAATACCGAAAGGATGTCATTTTCTTTTAAGAATGCGATTAATTTCGTTCTCTCTTCCAGGTCGCGGGCCTTCAGATAAAACATATGCGCATTGTGTCTGCAGTGCTCCGGAACAAAGGGAAGTTCGATTCTGCCTTCGTCCTTTAAACCTTTCAGCCCCTCGTAATAATGATTCCAGGTATCCATACGGTCCTTCGTAATTTCATCCGCCATTTCCAGCTGAGCGTATAAATATGCCGCATTCAGCTCACTCGGAAGATAGGAGGAACCTTTATCCACCCAGGTATATTTATCAATCTGTCCCCGGAAAAATTTCGCACGGTTCGTTCCCTTTTCCCGGACGATTTCCGCGTTTTCGATATTCTCTTCGTCACGGATTAAAAGCGCGCCGCCTTCTCCCATGGAGAAGTTCTTGGTCTCATGAAAAGAGAAGCACCCGAATTCGCCGAAGGTACCGAGCGCTTTGCCCTTGTATTCGGACATGATTCCCTGCGCCGCGTCTTCAATCACTTTCAGATTGTACTTCTTTGCAATCTCCATGATTTTATCCATTTCACAGGAAACACCCGCATAGTGAACCGGAACGATTGCTTTTGTTTTTTCCGTAATCGCGGCCTCGATTAAATTCTCGTCAATGTTCATGGTATCCGGTCTGATGTCCGTAAACACCGCGGTTGCACCGCGAAGAACAAACGCATCCGCAGTGGATACGAATGTGTACGACGGCATAATGACTTCGTCTCCCGGTCTGATATCGGCTAAAATTGCCGCAAGTTCCGTTGCATGTGTACAGGACGTTGTCAGCAGTGCTTTTCTGCTTCCTGTTTTTTCCTCCAGCCATGTATTGCATTTTGCGGTAAACTCACCGTCACCGCAGATTTTCTGATTTTCCACCGCCTGCTTAATATAGTCCATTTCATGCCCTGTAAAAGGCGGTACATTAAATCGAATCATATTGTCCTCCAAGTCTTTTCGTCCGGCTGATATTTTTATTCTTACAGATTATCCGTTTCATCCCGGATAATATATCTCGGTCTCCCCTTTACTTCCTCGTAAATACGGCCGAGGTAATGACCGATAATTCCGAGGCTTACCATAATGCATCCGCCGATCATCAAAAGCAGCAGAATAACCGTCGTAAAGCCTTCCACCGCAATATGCAGGAAGTAATTTACCAGAGTCTCGATTCCGAGTACGACGGAAAAGATGACCATAAGGAATCCGACCAACGCTATGATTTTCAACGGCGCGGTTGTGAAGGATGTCGTATTGCTGATGGCATATTTCACAAGTCCCGAGAATGACCATTTGCTCTTTCCTTTGGTACGCTCTTTCACATCATATTCCACGGAAGTTGAGCGGAAGCCTACCCAGAAAGAAAGCGCTCTGAAA
The DNA here is from genome assembly GCA_024681795.1 of Lachnospiraceae bacterium. Classification (GTDB taxonomy): domain Bacteria; phylum Bacillota; class Clostridia; order Lachnospirales; family Lachnospiraceae; genus UBA3766. Next base: position 76,090 of record JAILAD010000085.1, read on the forward strand.
AACGTATTGCTTTCGTTCAGGGAAAGAAGCGCATTCACCGCTTTCCTGTCCAGGAGTTTGAAATCCGAAGTGGAATTCATGTCGATTTTCATAAGCTTGCTCATTATTCCGTAGAAAACGGAAACAAACATCTTATGAATCAGGCTCTCTTTTCCCCTTGACGATTTAATTCCTTCAATTACCTCGTAGCCTTCTTCCCATAAATGATACATCTGTATCAGCGTCTCGGGCGGATGCTGCAGATCGCAGTCAATCACCGCAACACAGTCGCCCCTGCTTTTGGACAGTCCCGCAAAAATCGCCGCCTCTTTTCCGAAATTTCTCGAAAACTGAATTCCCCCGATTCTGGCATCCTGTTTGGATAATTCCACAACCTTGGGAAAAGTCATGTCCTTCGAGCCGTCGGATACAAACAGAAGATCATATTCAATATTCGCACCCTGCAGTACCTCTCCTATGGCCTTGGCAGTACTCTCAATATTTTCTTCCTCGTTGTAGGAAGGAATCACTACCGTTAAATGACTCATTCCGCCTCCTTTTTCTCAGGTGGTTCCGTCTTTACGTATAAAATCCCGTCCACCACTTTTACACTGTCCGCCGCGGGGAAAGAATCCATTTCCCTGTATGCGTCGGAATTGTAGATTTCAACCACTTTCTCATCGTCGGTAATCACATTCAGAGAGACATTCAGATAATGCTCCATAAATGCCTTATACTGTTCCCCTTTATAAATCAGCATGTCACCGGTGCTTCCGTAAATACGCTCCGTGACTCCGCCCGTGATATCGGTAACCGGATATTTTTCCGGGTCGAGAACGCCGATCATCATAACCGGCATTCCGGTATAATATCCCGGTGTCTGCTCAATGCGGTCCGCAAGTCTTACACAGTAAGCATACGTTTTTTCGTAACGCTCGTTCATGTTAAAATACGCAATCTGATCCGAAAGGAAAAACTGCCAGCATAAAAGAAGCGCTCCGAACGTCGCCGCAAGACCGGCTGCGATTTTTAATTTTCCGTAATACCCTGTTTCCTTTTCCTCTTCCTTCCCGGCTTCCTTTCCGTTCTTCCGGAACGTAATCATCCTCTCCGTCAGCACGACTGCCGCAACCGGAAACAACCCCCACTGCATTCTCATCAGAAGATGATAAAAAGCTTCCGATGAAATCAGCAGAATTACGTTACAGCCAAGCGGAATCAGGATTACAAACAGAACAATCATAAGAACCTGATACCATTTTCGGATTGCCCCTGTCCGAACCATCAGTATAATTGCGGCAAGAAATGCAATTCCGAATAACAGAATTAACGCTGCATAGGAAAAACCGTTCAGGATAAAAATTTTACCGCTCCGTAAAAATCCCGCAAAATCCTTATATGCATCAAGCACCATTCCCGGAAACGCGGAAAGCGATAACTTTCCCATACCGTTGATCCCCTGGTAGGTATCCAGTTCCTTTCCCTGAACGGCCAGGCAGATTTTCAAAATCACACAGTAGAGGATTCCTCCGAGTACGCCCATTCCGAGGTATCGTACTCCCTGCATCAGGGTATCCTTCGGCTTATTATTTCCGATACAGGCAAGAATCAGGTCAAACAGGCAAAGCAGAATGGTTGCCGCAAGATATGCCTGATAGGTTCCCATACTGAGGCAAAGCGCCACGGCGCCGAAAAGCCAGCCCGTCTTTTTATACCGTTTGGTCAGTAACACGGCCAGTACAGATAACGCAAACGCCATAAAATATCCGTCCGCGGTATACATGTATGCAAATGTCGCACTTACGGCCGGGAAGGAAACCAAAAGTGCTCCCGTAAGCCCCATTGCAACATAGTCCCTTAAGTCAAATACCTTTACCAGAAGAACTGCCGCAATTGCCAGAAACAGAATCGACAGAACTCCGATCAGCCATTTCAGATCGTAGTAGGAAGAAAAACCGCAGGCAATTGTCAGGAACCATCTTCCGCTCGTAACCATGTTCTGGTCAAAATAGAAATTGGTCATTGCATCCGCATTCGGAAGATTCTGAACCATCACCGGGAAATGCACGAGCAATCCAACTACAAGTGTAGTCAGAAACGGAACCATAATATTCGGTTTCAACAATTCCTTTTTTTCAAAACGCATTTCCGTATTGCCTGTTACTTTCCTTTCAATTCGGTTTCTGCACGGGTCTTTACTTTCTCTCCCGGACAATGTATACCGGTCTGTCCTTGATTTCGTTATATGCCTTCGCAAGATACATTCCGATGATTCCGCTTACAAAAAGCTGGAGTCCCGCAAAAAAAGTAATCATGCAGGCAAGCGACGGCCATCCCATTACCGGGTCTCCGAAAAGAAGCGCCCTGATGAACAGGAATATTACCGCTATAAGAGCAAGCACACAGAATAACAGTCCCACAAAGGAAGCCCATTCAAGCGGCGCCGTACTGAAGGCCACCATTCCTTCAATGGAATACTTAAACAGGGAGAAGAAAGACCATTTGGTTTTTCCGGCAACTCTTTCGCGGTTTTCAAAATTGAGCCACTTGGTTTCAAAGCCTACCCAGCCGAAAATTCCCTTGGAAAAACGGTGGTATTCTTTCATGGACAAAATCGCATCCACCATAACACGTTTCATAAACCGGTAGTCCCTTGCACCGTCCATCATATTAAGCTTCGCAATCCGGTTCATAATCCGGTAAAACATCCTTGCAAAGAAGGAACGAATCGGCGGTTCTCCTTTTCTGTTCACTCTGCGGGTAGCCGCACAGTCATATCCTTCTTCCTTTACCGCACGGTACATATCGGGCAACAGTTCGGGAGGATCCTGTAAATCCGCATCCATGATGACCACATAATCACCGCGGCTTTCCGTAAGCCCTGCAAGGATTCCCGCTTCTTTTCCGAAATTTCTGGAAAACGAAACATAATGTACCTTTGCGTCTTTTTCGGAAAGAGAGCGCAGTATGGAAAGCGTTCCGTCATGGCTTCCGTCGTCCACAAAAATATATTCAAATTCCAATTCCTGCATGGAGGAAATCACTTTTTCCACCGCCTCATAGAATAAAGGCAGTGCTTCCTCTTCGTTATAGCAGGGTACTACAATTGAACATGTTTCCATCCGATGTTCCTTTCTCGACTTTCGAATTCCGTTTATCTTTCCCGGATTACCTCTTTGTTTTCCACGCGGTAAACCGCATCACATTTTTCAATGGTCTGCAGCCTGTGCGCAATAATAATCAGCGTCTTGCTTCCCTGAAGTCTGTT
>JAILAD010000088.1 GCA_024681795.1 Lachnospiraceae bacterium
GCATATAAAAATCTCGTTGTATCGGCATTCCAACAAAATACATCGGCATACTGGACGTTATAAATGGCAATTCAGTATTTGCCTTCAGAAAAGAAATCTGTGAGTTTTCTATTCCTGAACCGATTGCGTCTATCTTTGTCATGGTAACTAACCATGCAAACGATATCTCTCCTTTTCCTTTCGGTTCCTTTCCAATCGATATTTTAAGCGCTTCTGGAATCGTATCTCTTGTTACCGGATTCCGAATCAGCATCATGATAATGAATCCTAATAACGATAGTCTTTCCTCATCCTGTAGAATTATATATTCTTTCTCGTCCTGTACTTTGTTAAGAATTGTATTTAGCAAACTTGCATCCGCACCGTCAACAACAGCAAGCGCTTTTTCGACTTTATTTTTTAGCTCCGGTAAAAGAAATTTTCCTTCCTCGTCCCTGACTTCGTATAAATAATTCTCCTCACATATTTTTTCAATGTTCGTATTTCTTATAAATCGTGTATGGTGATTATACTCAAAAACGTAGTCCTCTTTCCCATTATTGAAATTTCTCAAATACATCCGAGGCACATAATGTTGTTTTTTAGTGACATTCTCCATACGATTATTCCTTAATGCCTATGCTTTTATACCTTTTACAAGTGTATCGCAATATGGTAAAAGTTCCTCGATCTTGGCAACGATACGATGCTGCTCTTCGAGTGGTGGCAGTGGCATTAAATACTCATTCATTCTAGCCATTGTTAACGTTGCAACCGTGGTTCCGTCTGAATTGCTCTTGATTTGCTGCGTCATCAAAGGGGACCTCATTAACATGGCTAAATATTCCGGACACATACCAAATCTGTTTTCAAAGCATATTACTGACGCATCTTTGTAATAAAACCTGTCCCCTTCTTTTACAATATATGTTTTCCCTAATGTTCCAACTGCCGTTACCATTAAATCTCCGGGAGATGGTACTCCTGAAGATAAAAACTCTTTGTAAAGTTCTTCAGAGATATAAAGCTCGTTATCAACAACTCCTTCTTTTGATAGCACAGCAATTTCTCTCGCCCTATAGAAAGGTATCCCCTCTTTTTTCCAATCTGACTGATGAACTCTTCTTGCTGAAACCACATTAACGATATTGCCCCACTTTACCCATTTCCAACTCTCAGGAATATCAAATGGTATCTCGTCCTCTGTAATCTCCGCAAGAGGCTTCTCTTTCTTTATCTTTCCTTCCTTGATCAGCCTCTGCTTTTCATCCTGTATCTGCTGATACAGCTCTTCTGCCGTTCCTTCTTCTGGTCTCTGCTCCACCAATTTGCCCTGAATAGCATATTGCAGAATAGACTTCTTCATATCCTCTGGGAACTTGGCATTGAACTGTTCCAGCTTATCATAGGCCTCTGCATAACGGTCAACATACGGTAGAAGTTCCTCTATCTTGGCAACGATACGATGCTGTTCTTCAAGAGGGGGTAGAGGAAAAGGCATATTCCAGTACTTATCCTGTGAAATATAAAGAATGGTGGTTCCTGCTCCAAGTTTTCTTATATTACCTTTGTTAGCAACAAGAAAGTAATAAAGAAATTCATTATACACGCCATCATTACATACAAGACCAATAAATGTCTGATTTGTGATACATCTTACGGTGCATATTGCTGCCTCTCCAACTGATGCGCTATTAGCACTAATAACAGTTCCTATGGGGTTGACCTTTAAGTTCATAGAAGATACCGTTTGCTCTGAAACAAACTGATTGCTCTTTGTTCCATTTAGGTATTTTCCATCGATGTCTTCAATTCTACACCAAGGTATATCTCCATCGAAATATTTAGGCTTGTCTCGTTGTGGAACAAGTATTTCATTGCATACTAATCCCAGCCTTACCCATTTCCAATTGTCTGGCACCTCATAAGGAGGTTCAATATCGCTAACGGGTAGAACTCTTTTGGGCTTGCCAATTTTCTTTTCATTAACCAAACGTTGTATTTCTTCTTGTATAGAACGAAACTGTTCATCTGCCGTTCCTTCTTCGGGTCTCTGTTCTACAAGTTTCCCTTGCATAGCATACTGAAATATACTCGCTTTTAATAGCTCTGGTGTCATACTTCAACACCTCCCGGAAGTAATGCTTCGAGTTCAGCAAGAACCTTGTCTATTTCGGCATTAAGAGTAGCCCTCTTCTCCTGATAGTTTCTAATTGTATCGAGAGGATCCAAAACTTCCTCTTCTTCATGAGGATATCCGCAAAGATCAATATTACATCCTTGTTCATTCACGAGATAGTCTGCTGTAAACTTTTGCGCTTTCGGACCGTCTTCAAGTTCAATTTCTTTTCTGTCATTCCACCATGCTATAGCATCATCGAAATGCTTCAGCTCCATCGGCTTCGTCTTTGAGAAATGCTTTCTGTCAGAAGGCATATCAACTCTATAAAACCAAACATCACCTGAAGGCTTCTTGTTATCAAAGAACAACAGATTAGTCGAAATAGATGTGTACGGGCTAAATACAGAACCCGGTAATCTGATAACAGTATGCAGGTTAAACTCTGTAAGAAGCTTTGTCTTTATTGCCACTTTCGCATTATCAAGACCGAAAAGGAATCCATCAGGAACAACGACTGCAGCCCTTCCGTTCTTCTTCAGACGATACATGATGACAGACATAAAGAGATCGGCTGTTTCAGATGAAGCCAGGTCATCCGGGAAAAATCCCTGAATAGACTTATCCTCGTGACCACCGTACGGAGGATTCATCAGGATAACATCAAACTTATCATCATCAGTATAATCCAAAAGATTATGCTTCAAAGAGTTCATGTGATAGATATTCGGCACCTCAATATCATGTAAGAGCATATTGGTAACGCAAAGAAGATACGGAAAAGGTTTCTTTTCTATACCGTAGATACTGTCGTCAAATTGCTTCTGTGCCCCGGTATCTTTTACCTGATCTTTTAACTGTCCAAGCCACGATGTGATAAAACCTCCCGTACCGCAGGCAAAGTCAGCCATCTTTTCACCCAGTTTCGGTTGAATCATCTTCGCCATAAAGTCCGTTACGGCTCTCGGCGTATAGAATTCTCCGGAAGAACCTGCTGACTGCAAATCACGAAGGATTTCTTCATAAACGAAACCAAAATCATGACTTTCCTTTACATCATCAAATTCTATCTCATCAATAATATCAATGACCTGACGAAGATAAACACCGTCCTTCATATAGTTGTTAGCATCCTCAAAGGTGGACTTTACAATAGCCTTCTTTACAGGAGTATCAGGTGTTACGGGCAGTTCCTTCAATGTCGGGAAAAGTGTGTTATTTACAAAATTCAGCAACTTATCACCTGTCATAGCGTGACCATTATCGTCCGCCTGTGCCCAATTCCGCCACCTGCATTCATCGGGAATGATAGAGGTATAGTTATCCTCATTCAATTCCCAGTCGTCTTCCTTGGCATCATACACCTTCAAAAAGAGCATCCATACCATCTGCTCAATTCTCTGTGCATCGCCGTTAATACCGGCATCCATACGCATAATGTCCCTAATTCTTTTAATAAATCCTGATTGCATTGCCATCTAAATACACCTCTTTCGTTTAGTCGTTATATGGGTCTACCGGGTACATATCAACCCTATTTTGTTCGGAAAACTGAGCCTTTTCCTTGTTTGTCAGCTTCCGGGGATTCTTTTCTTTCTTGGGCCTTGAAGTCTTTTTTGCCTTCTCTTTTGCTAATTTATTCTGCATTATCCCACCTCTATTTCATAGATATTCTCTTCAAGTTCTTTAACAGCCTGTTCGTACTGGTCCTTACCACCGAAGAGCTTTACAATCTTTGCCGGTTTTCCATAATTGGCAAAGTCAGCCAACGAAAGCACTTTGATATCCTCTACTTCCGTAATACCCTGATTCATATATTTATCAAGCAGGATTTCAAGTACAGCCCTGGCATCACCGGAATACTTGGAGAAGAAGTCTCTCTTCTTTACATTATTGGCTCTCTCTGCCCTTGTAAGAGGTTTCTGACCGTATGCAACATAGCAGATGAAGTCAAAATCATCCACATCGGACATATTCTGATCTTTCTTCAAAGCTTCCAAATCGATACCCATTTCTGCAAGAGCCTTCCGGATTTCCTCCTTCTTGTCCGAAGATTTCCATTTACGGATGAAATCCGACAGGGATGCGTACTCCCCTTTGATATTCATTCTCGTATAGTCAATAATATCTTCCTGCCTTAACAGTCTGCCGTTCGCATCGTACACGGAAACAACCTTGTTTATTATCTTAACACGGCATCCGTCTTTGTCTACGATAGGAATTCCCATGTGTTCAGGAGGATCAATCGGGTCGCTACCTCCATAAGGTGGTTTGGGCGGATGCGTTTCCGTTCCTCCGTGATGAAATTTATCATCTTGCTCAATTGGACCGTCCCATTCCGGATCCGCAAAGAGTTTTGTTACACCACGGAAGTCCATAACGGTAAAATGTGTTTTTCCTTCCTTTTCACGGATACGAGTTCCACGACCGATTATCTGCTTAAACGTCGTCATGCTTTCAATGTACTTATCAAGGACAATCAGTTTCGTCATCTTGCAATCGGCACCAGTAGAAAGAAGTTCCGATGTCGTTGCAATAACCGGATATTCCGACGATACTGAAATGAAATAATCCAATTTACTCTTTCCGTAAAGGTCCGAACCTGTTATACGAACAACATAGTCCGGATTCTCGGCTACCATGTCATTATTTAAGTTTACAAGGGCAATACGCATACGCTCGGCAGCATCTTCGGTAGCGCAGAATACAATTGTCTTTTGCATTCTTCCGGTACTCTTTAAGTATTCCGTAATTTCATTTGCAACCTCGTTGATGCGGTCTTCCAGAATTACTCCATTCGGATAATCGTAATCTCGGTTATTATAAACCCGATCTTCTATCTCGTTTCCGTAAATATCCGTCTGACCTTTATAAGGTCTCCATCCTTCACCAATATCAAGTGTAACATTGATAACCTTGAACGGTGCAAGGAATCCATCTTCAATACCCTGCTTCAAGCTATATGTATAAACGGGTTCTCCAAAATAATCAATATTGGAAACAGTCTCGCTTTCCTTGGGTGTTGCTGTCATACCAATCTGTGTTGCAGTGTTGAAGTATTCAAGGACTTTACGCCAATTGCTATCTTCCTTCGCACTTCCACGGTGGCACTCGTCCACGATAATAAGGTCAAAATACCCCGCCGGAATTTGTTTAAAATGTTCTTCGTCATTCTGTCCAACCATCTGATGATACAGGGCAAAATTCACTTCATGGGAAGAAATCTTGTTCAGGCAGTCTTTGTCAGAGAAATCGACTTTATAAATGGTCTTCTCCAACGGAGCAAAGTCCTGAAGGATGCTTTGATCCACAAGGATATTGCGGTCCGCAAGATAAAGAATTCGCTTCTTTAGATCCGAACGAAGAAGTCTATAAACAATTTGAAAGGCCGTATAAGTCTTTCCGGTACCCGTAGCCATAACCAGAAGAAGCCTTTGCTTCCCCCTTGCTATCGCTTCAACCGTGCGGTTTATGGCATTCCTTTGGTAATATCTCGGAGGATAGGTACTCTGTGACGAATAATAAGGCTGATCAATAACCTTCTTCTCAGGCTCAGAATATCCGGATCCCCCATTTACCTCAGAATAGAACCTTGTAAATAAATCATCCTGTGTCGGAAACTGATTCAGTGGAATTTGCCGTTCCTGCCCTGTTAGTAAGTCATGTTCATAAAACGCATCCCCATTTGACGAATATGCAAACGGAATATCCATCATTTTTGCATATTCAATCGCCTGTTGAAGCCCATATGAAACAGAATGATTATTGTCTTTTGCTTCTACTATTGCGATTTGCTTGCCACCATTTAGGTATAATAAATAGTCTGCCCGCTTCGGTTTGCTTCGGGCAACCAAATTTCCCTTAATGTTGATTCTTCCGTCGGTTATTTTGGTCTCCATAGTGATATGACCTGACCATCCCGGCTGAATTGCCGGAGTGATAAAATTTAACTTAATGTCTTCTTCAGACATCTGTTTCTTATTCAGTATATCCATTTCAAGCCCCCCATTTCATGCTTTCACAGACAATTACTAAATTTATTTCATTAATATCCCTTAAAGTCACAAAACTATTTCTTATTTTTGGTTTTTCTTTTCTAGTTTATCCAATTCTGCCTGTTCTTTTGCTATTTTCTTCTTTAAATAATCTATTCGTAAATTATCTACCATCTCACTCGGAAAATTGTATTTCCAATTATTGTATTGATATATTATTTGTTTTATTTCATCTTCATCATCTGTTTCTTTTATCGCCTTATCTTTTAGACACTTTTGTTCATACCATGCTTCAACATATTTGTTTAAAGAACCAAACGAATTACCCGATTTGTCATCAAAAAACAAATATACTTGATTATTCTTCTTAACCATCTGTAAATCATGTATGCATTCCAACTCAAATAACGCAAACATGGCATTTATCTCCCCATATGTTGTTGGATCAGATAGCGCAAGCGGACTAATATGTAAAGCATTCGCCATTATTCTTATTACATCGTCACTAGGTTTTCTTTGACCATTCTCATATTTACAAATCCGGTCGTAGTCCAATCCAGAAGTTTCAGCAAGGTCATATCTTGACAAGCCCTTTTCTTCTCTTATAGATCGAATTCTTTCTCCAATTCGTTCCGCAGATGTTTCTTTAGTTATTTTTAATTCGTCATTTCCAAACGGATTGTGCGCTAAGGGTAGAGACATAATGTAAACTTCCTTTCTTAATACGGTGTATACAACGTATACCTAAAGTATACCACTCAATTTGAAAGTATAAAAGCAATTTTAGACAATTGTGTCCAATAATACATTTGTTAAAAAATTATAAATTTAAAAAAAGCTATTGATTTTCTATATGGCATGCGCTATCGTACTTATTGGACGGTATTGTATTATATCAGACGGTATTGTATTATAGTTTAGTATTTCTAAATTTGGGAGCACGTATGGAAGACAAAAAAAATCTCAACAACAAAAACGAATTTTTGAACAAGAATGATAAAGAAGATACTGGCAATCCGATTTATTTTAATGAAGATATAAAAAAAGAATCTGGCACTCCTGTATCTCCCTCAGAAAAAAAAGAATCGAAGGGTAAACAAACAACCGTCCGGATCAATCCAGAAGACAAACCAGCTTTTGATTCGCTGTGTGAGGAATATGGCTTGACACAAGCGGAGATGCTAGCTTTGTGCATCGATTCGTTGGAGCAAAAGAACTTTCTGATGGTTCACCCGAATCATAAAGCTAGAATTGATAGATTTAATTCTGCAATCGGAATAATCAAAAAGGAATTTGAGTTATCCGTCGAGGAAACAGATGGATTGAAAGATTCGATCCGGCAAAATTATGAAGCTCTGTTCGAAAAGCAGGAACAAGAAATCCATCAAAACAAGATTGCTAGACAGGAAGCACAAGATACTCTCGAAGTTGCCATTAAGGAACGAGACGATGCCAAAAAGAAAGAACTTGAAGCAACCGCATTAAAAGAAGGGTTGCAAAAAATGTTGGAAAAAAGCGAAGAACTACTACAGGAAAAAGATAAATCCCTTTCTGCTTATGCCAATCGCGAAGCTAGATTTGAGGAATCCGAAAAGAAGTATCTAGAACTTGAAAAAGCTTATTCAAGTCTCAAGAAAGAACACGCCTCAACTATACATAAATGCGAACTTTCCGAACACGATCGTGAGGCAGAATCAAGACAATATAAAATACAAATCGATTCTCTTTCCAAAGAGAAGGAAATGGCTCTTAAATTAGCGTCTGATACCAAAGATCAACTTTCTTTGGCAAATTCAAGATATGATAGTATGGAAAAAGATAAAAAGGCATTATCAGATAAAAACAACGCGCTTATATCTGAGAATCATAAAATGGATATTCGTATAAAGGAACTCGAAGCCGTTGTTAATAAAAAAGATCTTGAAATTAAAGCTCTCCAAGAAGAATTTTCGAGTACTGTCGAAGCTATGAATCGACAGTTTGACAAAGAGTTGAAAGAAGCGATTTCTAAGGCCAAAAACAAACAAGACTAGTATATACTGCTCTACATCTTTTCGGGAAGGTTAATTCGCGAAATCATTGCACCTTAGTTGTCGCAGCGAATAAACAGGAAGCAGACAATGAAAGTGAATATCCTTTTTAATTAATGATGTATAGATTCGCCACCGAAGGCAAATCTTCACATAGTTTCACGAACCTTGAAAACTGAATATTGGTTTAAATTGAACGCAGTATGTTTTTTTTCAACAAAAAAAGAGTATGGAGGTGTTAATATGACCGAAGACTTAAATCTACAACTTGTCGAAACAGCGCGGTCTGTAAATCACCGAAAGACTCAGTGCCTAAATCGTGGTATAATGATGGACGATGATGTTGTCTTGCAAGGACTAATGAATGTACTATGTACCCTGAAAAAGGAATATGTACTAAAGAACCACGTTAACAAAAATGGAACGCCAAAGAGAATTGAGCAAAAAATACACGATGGAAAGACCGTATGGGTGACAAGACTTAAGGATGGCAGCAAAAAAACTGCCCTGACTGAAGAACGACTCTATGATAAGCTGTTTACCATCTATGCTGTGGAAGACCCAAATATCAATCTGGATGAATTCAAATCACTTGACAATAACCATAATTATTCTGTTCGTGCGATATTTAAAAAAGCATTTGCTGAAAAGGCTGAGTCCTTTGGTTTCACTGAAACTACAGAAGGAACAGTATCGTCTGTCAACACACTTGACCGATACCGGCAAGATTATGATCGGTTTATTGACGAGAATTTTGCAAAAGAGGATATTCGTTTTTTACAACCTAACGATATTAAGAAATATTGTATCGAAACGCTTAACCGCTTGCATTCCGAAACCGGAGAATTTGTAAAGTACAAAGCTTTTAAGGATCATTTTAAGGCTGTTTTACGTTTAATCTGGGGATATGCAGATGAACATGACATTTGCTCCGATATCATTTCAAACAGAAATAAGTTCAAAACCGACGATTTTAAGAAACTCTTAGATTGTTCCAAACCGAAGGCTGAAGAAAAAGCTTTTGATTTAAAGGAAATTGAGCTTATTGATGAAGAAATTGGAAAAAGAATGGGTCAGCCTGGAAAATACGGCATCTGCTATACCAACGGCTATATGTTCCGTTTATCCAGATGGACCGGCATGAGAGTCGGTGAATTAGGTTCCCTGAAATGGTCCGATATCAATTTCTCAAAGAAAACAATTCATGTTCATACCCAGCAATTAAAAAACCATAAGACCTACGAGGTAATCAATGTTCCATGGACCAAGGCTGAACAAGGAAATCCAAGCGGTGGCAGATTTATCCCAATGTTTCCTCAAACTATTGCGATTCTCGAGGAATTAAAGGAAAAGCAACAGTTAGCAGGGATTAAATCTGAATATGTATTTGCTAATCCTGATGGCAGTTTCATTTCAGTTGATTCGCAGTATATTCAATTTCTACAAAGAATATCAAAGAAATTTGGATTTGGAATTTCAAATAATCATGCCATTCGTATCTACTTCAACTCTTATGTTCTCGTTCCTGCCGGGGTTAGCTTACCAAACAGAGCAAAAATCCTTGGACATTCGGAAGAGGTAAATCTCAAATATTACACATTTGAGGATCGGGAATATCTAGTAGATGTGAACATCAAAGTAACAACTTATATAAGCACTATTGAAAAGAAGGATGAAACAGGTGACGCTTAACTGACGAAAAAAGGTCAAAGAAAAACCCTGTAAGCCTTATACTTACAGGGTTTTCAGGCGAGCGATAGACGGGGCTCGAACCCGCGGTCTCGACCTTGGCAAGGTCGCGCGTTACCAACTACGCCACTATCGCATTTGCATTAGCAAAAAATATAGTATCATTTTGATTCTGTTTTGTCAACTTTTTTTTGAAAGCATCCGGAAATGGCTTAAAATCGCCCTTTTCAGGTATGGGAAAGGTCTCCGTTACGGTATTCGAAATAGTCAAAATCAGCAGGAATTCTGCTGCCGCATCCGCCGTTATTGGCGTAGATTCCGACCAACGTTCCGGTATGACGTTTTCGGTCCTCCGGTACGCCTTCATCGCAAAGATAGATGCAGTTTTCCAGAGTACCGGCCAATTTCCAGTTATAACCGTCAAAACCGTAATAGAATCTCCGCGTCAGGTATTCCGTTTCCACCTTCAGATATACGGCCCCGTCCGGGATTTGATCTGCTTCCGCCATCACTTCTTCACCCTGATTTCGGTTAATCACAAGCATCAGTTTGCGACCTTCCTCAAAGCAAAGAGAAAACCTGACATATGTAGCCGTGCTGTAATAGCATGTAATTCCGGCCTGTTCACCGTTCCTGAGAGGATTAAATTCGAGTTTCGTCTGAGCAGTATAGCAAAGCTCCTGCTCTCTTCGAAGCAGGGTATTCTTTGCGCGGATTTCCGACAGTGTCCCGTCCTGCGTCCAAATCCTGAAATACCCTTTTCTCTCCGTCAGGGAATAATTTCCGCGTGACGGATTTCGTACAAATTCCCAGTTAAGATTCAGTTTTTCATCGTCAAAATCATCGCGTATCCATTCTTTTACGCTCATCACGGGAAGTTTCGGCGCAATATTTTCAATACTCGGTCCTTTTCCGTCATTGATTAAAAACCAGCCGTCCTCAAGCCACCGTACCGGTTCCAGTGCCGTCTCCCTTCCTATCGTGGTATAATGCCCTTTATTCGGGCGACCGCAGAGGTACAATACCCACCAGTCACCGTTTGCATCCTCAATCAGCTTTCCGTGTCCGCAGCGCTGCAACGGAGCTTTCGGATCAAACTGTCTGAGCACGGGGTTATATGGGGACGGTTCATACGGTCCGAAGAGATTTTCGGATCTTGCGACATTAATCCCGTGTCCGTAACCGGTCCCGCCTTCCGCAACAATTGCATAATAATATTTTCCCCTCTTTAACAGATGCGGTCCTTCTGTACATCTCTCTCCCGTTCCGGGCCAAACCGGAATTGTTTCACCTACAACCGTAGTACAATCATCGCTTAACGGAACGAGATTAATTCCCGGGCTGATCAGCATATAATGTTTCCCGTCATCGTCAATAAACAGAGACGGATCGATATTGTCGATTTCGAGCCGGACAGGCTTGCTGTATGGTCCTTCCGGTTTTTCCGAAGTAACCATCAGTTGCCGTCTCAAAACATTATTCCCTCTTGTACCGTCCCCGTTTAAGCGTAGGGTAGCAAAAATGATAAATTTTCCGTTTTCATATTCAATATCGGGAGCCCAGATTCCGTGCGAATCCTTGATATCACTTAAGTCCAGTTCCTCCGGATCGGTAATCGCATGTCCGATTACTTCCCAATGCACCAAATCGGTGGAATGTGAAATTACGATTGCGGGAAAATACTGGAAAGTGGAGTTGACCATGTAATAATCATCTCCCACCCGTACCACTGAAGGATCCGGAAAAAAGCCTCTTTTGACGGGATTATGGTATCGTCCCGGATTGTTATCTGTCTTCATGTTATCTCCGTTCATAATAACCTCTTTTTCTGCAACTTTAAATGCGTTATTCCGTTACTCACTATTTACTATACCAAATCCCGTCAGGTATTTCTCTATTTATCCCAAAATCATTCATTTACATTTCCGACTGCGTTTCATTTTTGTTGAATTCCGGTTTTTCCGGAACCTGTCCGTCCTCTCCGAAAGCAGGTTTTTCGGGCCTCTGTCCGTTTCCGCGGGGGCCGCCCTTTAACTGTCCGTCCCCGAATTGCCCTTTTCCGAATGTTCCCTCTCCTGACTGTCCGTCCTCAAACTGTTCTCTTCCACGCTGTCCTTTTTCAAACTGTCCATTTTCAAATTGTCCGTCCCCGAACTGTCCATTTTCAAATTGTCCGTCCCCGAACTGTCCATTTCCGAACTGCTCCATACCCGGTCTGCCGCCGCCCATGCCGCCTGTACCGGAATCCATGGTTACGCCGCCGTTATTGTTTAATTCCATTTCATCGGAAATATAATAAGTTCCCTGGTAATCCAGACCTCCCTCTCCGCCGTTGTTCCTGCAGTTAATCGTAAGTGATCCGCCGATTAAATTAATATTTCCGTTTGAATCCAGGCCGTCACCGTTGGAATTTATTACCGTGGTACCACCCGTTACATTAATGGAATATGACATTTCGGAGGCATAGGTTCCGTCTGAGTTTGCTGCATTGACTGCATCATCATTGGAATTTACTTCAATATCACCGTTTACGATATTTACTACCGTTCCTTCCAGGCCTTCTTCACACTTTTCAATCCGGATTACGGGAGATCCGTTTTCGCTTCCGACGGTAAGAATTCTGTCTGCATGAATCGCATCATCCCCTGCATTTACCGTGATTGTTCCGGACTGAATTGTCAGATCGTATCCCGCATTGATTGCGTCATTAACAGCTGTAATATTAATTGCCGGTCCGTCAATAATACATACCGTAGAGGTATCGTCCGCCGTCTTGATTCCGTTCTTGCATTCCCCGTTGATATTCAGGGTTCCGTCTCCCGTAAGATACAGATCCGCACCGGCTTTTACCTTGATTGCCGCTCCGTCAAACGCATCCGCCGTTTCCGCATCCGTGGAATTTTCATCCTCCGGATTCTCGGAATCCGTAAGTGTGACTTCTCCTTCGATAATCATTTTTACGCTGCTTTCCTTGTTAATCGATACTGTTGCTCCGGTTTCGGAGGTCAGGGTAAGGTCCTTCAGAATCAGTACTACATTTGTAGTTCCTTTCTTTACCGTTATGTTTCCGTTACTGCAGCTGCCGCTCACAATATAGGTTCCCACATCGGAAATTTCCACCTGCGAATTACTGTCTGTCATTTTTATCTGAGTTGCTTTTGAAGTATTCTCCGTGTAACTCTGTGCTGTACTTTTCATTGCACTGCTTACGATTTCGGATGCACCTTCCGCGTTGATTGAACTTGTATTGACAGACTCCGTTCTTACGAGTTCTTCCACCTGATATTTATCAAACAGTTTCGGCACCGTATATACGCATACCGGAACTGCCATTGTAACAACTGCTGCGCTTACGATCGGTAATGTAATCTTCATCCATTTTTTCATATTATTTTCCTCTCTTTCCGTTTTATTAACATTCCTGTTATGCTCGAATTATTATATCGATTATTCTGTTTCTCTTTTCATGATGCCATTCTACAGAGTGAAACTTAAATGAACTTTAAAAATCCTGAAATAACAAAAAACCTGCCGGGCATTTCCCGGCAGGCTGCTTTTTTACTGCAAATATTCAGTTTTCAAATAGTTTCGCTTATCTTGCTTCGAACATTTCCTTTCCGACACCGCATAAAGGACATTCAAAATCTTCGGGAAGATCCTCAAATTTGGTTCCCGGCTCGATTCCTTTTTCCGGGCATCCCTGCTCTTCGTCATATTCCCAGCCGCAAGCTCCGCATACATAAACCATAATAATTCCCTCCTTGAATTTTTTGATTTGTTATTATTTGTTTTTGTTTTTTATGTTATTAAGAAATGATTTTATCTTACTTACAGTTTCTCAAAATCTGCTGCCCCGTGTTTGCAAAGAGGACATACAAAATCATCGGGAAGTTCGTCTCCCTCGTATACATATCCGCAAACCTTGCAGACGTAACCCTTCTTTCCTTCCGTTTCAGGCTTCGGTTTTACGTTGTTCTGATAGTAGGTATAGGTCATCGTCTCGTCTTTATTGATCACTCTTGACTCGGTAATGGAACAGATGAACATGCCGTGCGTACCGAGGTCCATATAATTTTCAACCTTTAACGAGAAGAATGCATTGATATACTGCGGCAGGAAACGAAGTCCGTTATCGGAACGCATTTCCTCAATGTCGGCAAGTTTGTCGGCCGTTCTTCCGCTTTGAAAACCGTACTTTTCGAAGATCGCAAACGGTGCCTTTACGGAAAGACAGTTCACATTCATCACGCCGGTCTGCTGCACGATATGATGCGTGTAATTATCCTTGTTGATGGTTACTGCAACACGGTTCGGGGAACTGGTTACCTGCGTTACGGTATTTACGATACAGCCGTTGTCCTTCTTTCCGTCATTTGTGGTAACAACATACAGGCCGTATCCGATGTTAAACAGTGCACGAAGGTCGTTCTTATCTGCAGTCTCACTCTTTCTTGCCTGATATTCCCCGCAGAATTCCTCCGCAAGTGCCTCCAGCTGTGCGCTGCTTTCTTCATTCAGTGCCGACCTGATATGAACCGTATTCTCCGCAAACGTGAGATTCTTGCATTTTTCAAGCATTCCGGTCATAACCTTTGCAGCCATCGGTGCCCAGGTTCCGTTTTCGATTAATCCTACCTTATGATTGCAGAAATTCCGCTCGGTCAGATGATTGATAAATTCACGCATAAACGGGAAAATCTCAGCATTGTACGTTGTCGTTGCAAGGATGATTTTGCTGTAGCGGAATGCATCCTCCACCGCCTCTGCCATGTCACATCTGGCAAGATCGTTTACGACTACCTTCGGACAGCCTTTTTCCTTTAACAGATCGGCAAGTTTCTCCACCGCCTTCTTTGTGTTTCCGTATACGGAAGTATAGGCAATTACAATGCCTTCCGTCTCCTGCTGATAGGTGGACCAAGTCTGATAAAGTCCCAGATAATAGCCTAAATTTTCTTTTAATACGGGACCGTGAAGCGGACAGATAATCTGAATGTCCAGATTGGCAGCCTTCTTCAGAACCGCCTGCACCTGTGCACCGTATTTTCCGACAATACCGATATAGTAACGTCTTGCTTCACATGCCCAGTCTTCTTCCACGTCAAGCGCACCGAATTTACCGAATCCGTCCGCGGAAAACAGCACTTTGTCGGTGGAATCGTAAGTCATCAGTACTTCGGGCCAATGCACCATCGGTGCTCCCACAAAGTTAAGTACATGCTTTCCGAGTTCCAACGTGGATCCTTCCGCAACGACTACCTGTCTGTCTTCGAAATCGGTTCCGAAGAACTGTTTCATCATAACAAACGCTTTTGCGGATGATACGATTTTTGCATCCGGATACGTTTTTACAAAATTCGCGATATTTGCGGAATGATCCGGCTCCATATGCTGAACCACCAGGTAATCCGGCTTTCTTCCGTCGAGTGCTTTCTCCAGATTATCAAGCCACTCATGGGTAAAATTCCGGTCAACCGTGTCCATGATTGCAATTTTATCATCCAAAATCACGTAAGAATTGTAAGCCATGCCGTTCGGCACAATATACTGACCTTCAAAAAGGTCGATTTTGTGATCGTTCACTCCTACGTAAATAATGTCATTTGTAACTCCCATAAATACCCTCCTGCCTTCGTTTTGCCATTTTTACAACAGTAAATCACTTAAAATTTTATCAAATCCGGAGGCTTATTTCAATAAAATCATCGCCCGTCAAAACCACTGCTCCGTATGTTTAACGCCGATTGTCAGGGCAAATCCGTATCCGGAATACACTCTAAGGATCTTTTTAAAATTCCGTGCATGCAGGCAATGGCAATCCCGTAATTTACAATCGGAACACCCGCCTCCACGGCACGTTTCACCCTTGATTTCATCTGTGCCTCGTTCAGCATGCACCCGCCGCAGTGAACCACCAGGGAAATACCGCTTAAATCCTCGGGGAATTCTCCGCCGGACGTAAACCGGTAATTCAATTGCTTTTGGGTATAATTCCCGATCCAACCCGGCATTTTCACCGTTCCGATATCCTTACACTGTCTGTGATGCGTGCATCCCTCGGAAATCAGTACCGTGTCTCCGTCCTGAAGGGCGGAAAGTTTCTTTGCGCCCTGAATCTGGACTTTCAGTCCTCCTTTGTATCTGGCCATCAGAATCGAAAATGAGGTTAACATAACGTCCTCTTCAGTATCTTTTGCCACCTTTTCAAATGCTTGGGAATCCGTAATCACAAGAGCCGGTTTTTCTTTTAGTTTACATAATGTTTCTTTTAAATCCGTATCCTGACAACACACAAATGAGTAATGATGATCCAGAAGTTCGCGCATTACCAGTTGCTGGGGCAAAATCAGTCTGCCTTTGGGTGCCGATTCGTCAACCGGAATCACAAGTACCACAAAATCCCCCGGCTTTAACAGATCGGCAACAACGAATTTTTCTTCTTTTTTATTTGCTTTGGCAAAGTCTCCCAAAGCTTCCTTCAGGGTGTGGATTCCCTCTCCGGTCAGGGCGGAAACACGGATTACCCGTTCTTTTTTTCCGGCTGTTTTCTCTTCGGCTTCAGGAGAAGATTCCGCTTCTTCCGCATCAGACACGTTTCCGTTCTTTTTCTCATTTTCTTCAAGCAGATCTGTCTTGTTGTAAACTACAAGATAAGGAATTTCCCGTTCCCGGAACAGGGAAATTAATTCCCTGTCTTCCACGGATAAGCCCTTTGTAACATCCGTTACCAGTACCGCAATATCCGTGGAATTCAGAATTTCACGGGCTTTTTTTACACGCAGTTCTCCCAGTGCGCCTTCGTCGTCCAGTCCGGGGGTATCGATAATCACCACCGGCCCGATGGGCAAAAGTTCCATGGCTTTCTTTACCGGATCCGTGGTGGTTCCCTTCACTTCCGAAACCACACTCAAATCCTGCCCGGTAACTGCATTAACCACACTGGATTTTCCGGCGTTTCGCATTCCGAAAAAGCCGATATGTACGCGTTCTGCGCTTACCACTTCATTCAATCCCATTTTTCTCTCCCGCTAGAATCTGAAATCTCTGCGATTTGAAGACCGGATATCCGCAATATTCTGCTTTGCAATTTCTTTCGTACGCTCTCTGGGGATTTTTTCCAGTTCTTTTTCAATCATGGCATAACCGATTTCCTTTGTTTCGGGAGATGCATAATCTTCCAGATACTCCGCAAGCGTCATCAGTGCATTGGGATGACAGCAGTTTAATATCTGTCCGGTCTTGCAAAGAGCCATGAAACGGTCTCCGGTTCTGCCTTCGCGATAACATGCCGTACAGAAGGAAGGCACGTGTCCGTTTTCCATCAGCCATCTGACAACTTCATCCAGGGAACGCTGGTCGGAAACATCAAACTGCTCCGTGTCATGAGGACGTTCCTCGGGAGTATATCCCGCGTAGCCGCCGACAGAGGTACGGGAGCCGCCGCTGATCTGGGAAATACCCAGATGAAGCACTTTTTCACGAACCTTCTGGTTCTCTCTGGTGGAAATAATCATGCCGGTATAGGGAACCGCAAGACGAATGCACGCAACGATTTTTTCAAAAATTTCATCGGAAATACCGTTATCAAAATCATCGGGATTGATATCATCCGCTCTTTTCAGTCTCGGAACACTGATGGTATGCGGTCCGACACCGTGAACTGCTTCCAGATGTTCCGCATGCATTAAAATTCCCGCAAATTCATACCGGTAAAGATCCAGGCCGAATAAAACACCCAGGCCCACATCGTCAATGCCGCCTTCCATGGCTCTGTCCATTGCCTCGGTATGATAATTGTAATCATGTTTCGGTCCCGTGGGATGGAGTTTTAAATAACTTTCTTTATGATAGGTTTCCTGGAACAGGATGTAGGTTCCGATTCCCGCTTCATGGAGTTTTCTGTAATTCTCCACCGTGGTAGCGGCAATGTTTACGTTCACACGGCGAATATCCCCGTTTTTATGATGAATGCTGTAAATCGTATTGATACATTCCAAAATATACTCAATGGGGTTATTGACGGGATCCTCGCCTGCTTCGATTGCAAGACGCTTGTGTCCTAAATCCTGAAGTGCAATAACTTCTTCACGAAGTTCTTCCTGCGTTAATTTTTTTCTGGGAATGTGCTTGTTCTTTAAGTGATAGGGACAGTAAAGACACCCGTTTACGCAGTAATTGGACAGGTAAAGGGGCGCAAACATAACGATACGGTTGCCGTAATAGGCAAGCTTGATTTCGTTTGCAATCTGATAGATTTTTTCGTTAACTTCGGGAATGTCGGATGCCAGAAGAACACTGGCCTCCCTGTGTGTCAGTCCGGTGCAGACATAGCCCTTGTCCTGTTTCTTCGGACGGGCCTTCTCCAGAATCTGATTGATCAGTTCCAGGTCATTCTTATGCTCATCGGCATAGGATAACGTCTCGCGGATTTCCTCATCATTGATGAATTCATCCGCAATTAATGATTTGGGATTATAAATTGCCATAATTCTTTCCTTTCTTCGAGTCAGACGCATCTTCCTCTTTAGAATGTTTTATAATTTGATATGAAATTGTACTACCCGTTATTGTAGCCGATTATTCGTGCCGATTCAACACCTCAATCGGATTATTTGTGCTGATTCAGCATCTCAATCAGTCTTTTTTCCGTTCCGCCGTCATAGCCGATGCTCTTGTCAACCACTTCACCGCCTTTAAAAAGGAAAACCGCCGGAATGCTCATGATTCCGTACTGAACCGCAAGCTCCATCTCCTCTTCGGTGTCTACCTTGCCGACTTTATAACTTCCGTCGCTTGCTTCCGCAATCCGGGAAATTACGGGTCCGAGCATTTTGCAGGGGCCGCACCAGGATGCCCAGAAGTCTACCAGAACGGGAACGTCGGATTTCAAAACTTCCGCTTCAAAATTATCACTTGTTAAAATAATCTCTGCCATGTCATAAACCTCCTTGTTTCATTTACGTGTTACATTATATGTTTCATTTACGTGTTTCATTTCTGTTTTTTCATTCTCTGCATTTCAGTGTTTCTTATTAATTGATTTTATATGGTGTGATATGTTTTTTCAATAACTCCAAAGAGTTTCACAAAACTTTCATAATTGGCACAAAAATCCACATTTAGAAAGTTAATTCTGCTTTTAACTTTAATTTTTTTCTTGACTTTTACAGTCAAACTTGACAAGTATAAAAAGAAATCCCGAATTTGCGGTGATTTCCGCTCATTCGGGATTAATTTATGTCTGATTATATTTTTATTTTCTCTTGTGGTCTCAAATACCGGTTTCACAAACGCTTTACCGGCTCATAAAGAGTATTTTTCAATTTTTATCCTCTGTTCTGGGCGGCCACAAGACTCTCGCCGCAGTAAATTTTACGAAGCTTCGGCTTCTCGATTTTGCCGGTCGGGTTTCTGGGGATATCCGCAAAAATGATTTTATGCGGTCTCTTATAACGGGGAAGCTGATGACAGAATTCGTTCACTTCATCTTCCGTAAGCGTATATCCGTCCTTTACCTCGATAATTGCCGCGGTAACCTCGCCGAGACGCTTGTCCGGGATTCCGATTACGGCAACGTCCTTGATTGCGATATTGCTTCTTAAGAAATCCTCGATCTGAACGGGATAAATGTTCTCACCGCCCGAAATAACGACATCTTTCTTACGGTCTACCAGGTAGATGAAGCCGTCCTCATCCTCCTGTGCCATATCTCCTGTATAAAGCCAGCCGTCCTCCAGAACTTCCTTTGTGGCTGCTTCGTCGTGATAATAGCATTCCATGACGCCGGGGCCTTTGACTGCAAGCTCTCCGACCTCTCCTCTCACCACTTCCTTCCGGTTTTCATCTACAATTTTGGTCTGCCAGCCAAAGCCTGCCTTTCCGATGGCACCAACCTTGTGAATATTCTCCACGCCGAGATGTACGCAGCCCGGTCCGATGGATTCGGAGAGACCGTAGTTCGTATCATACTGATGATTCGGGAAGACTTTCTTCCAGCGTGCGATAAGGCTGGGCGGAACGGGCTGAGCACCGATATGCATCAGTCTCCACTGGGAAAGTTCGTAATCTTCCAGCTTCACCTCGCCACTGTCAATGGCATCCAGAATATCCTGTGCCCAGGGAACAAGGAGCCATACAATCGTGCATTTTTCCTTGGAAACGGCATCCAAAATAACCTTCGGCTTGGTTCCCTTTAATAAAACCGCCTTGCCACCTGCAAGGAAGGAACCGAACCAGTGCATTTTTGCTCCCGTGTGATAAAGGGGCGGAATGCAGAGGAAAATATCATCCCTGGTCTGTCCGTGGTGATTCTGCTCTACCACGCAGGACTGCACCAGACTTCTGTGTTTATGAAGAATCGCCTTCGGAAAACCGGTGGTTCCCGAAGAGAAATAGATTGCAGCATAATCATCATCCGTAAGACGGATATTCGGCGACTGGCTGGACGCATTTGCAGTCTGCTCCGTATAGGATTCCGCAAAAGTCGGGCAGTTCTCGCCGACATAGAAAAGAAGGCGGTTTTTGGAAATCTTTTCAGCGATTTCCTCCACACGTCCGATAAATTCCGGTCCGAACACGAGCACGTCAACCTCTGCAAGATTTAAACAATACTCGATTTCATCGGATGCATAACGGAAATTCAAAGGCACCGCGAGTGCGCCGGTTTTCAGAATACCGAAGTAAATTGGGAGCCACTCCAGGCAGTTCATCAGAAGGATTCCGACCTTGTCACCCTTCTTTAAGCCTCTGGAAAGCAGGAGGTTGGCGAAACGATTCGCTTTTTCCTCAAATACGTTCCAGGTAATCTCTCTTCTGTAATGTGTCGTCGGATTCGGCTCAATCAGTTCATACTCTTTCCAAGTTACTCTTCTGGTTTCCTGAATCTCGGGATTGATTTCCACAAGACAGATATCGTTCCCGTATAATTTACAGTTTCTGTCAAGAATTTCGGTAATCGGCATGATTTTTCTCCTGTTTTATTTCTGTTTTATTTCTTTTTTATTTTTCTCTTTTACACACTTCTTATGTGTTTTTTCAAACACACACTTTTTATATTATGTCACTTTAAAGCGCAAAAGTAAACCCTTTATTTCTTTGTTTTCGTCGAAAAAAGGGACTGAAAAAAGGCTTTCCGGCGCATCGGACAAAGGTCCTTCGGACAATGTTCACACTGAATCGCTTTGTTGGTCCGCTCCAGAAAACGCTCCGGGTGAGTATTAAATGCGATTTCCCATAAAAATGCCTGAACTGCCGCCACTAAAATGAGCCCCCAGGTAAGCAGCCCCGGCACTACAATCAGCGGAAAAACCGTGTACAATGCGTCCCAGTTATAGATTCTGCAGACCGAGCAGCATCTGTTTCCCATAATATGCCGGAACGGGCAGTAAAGATTGACACAAATCATGTCGCCCACCCAGAAGGCAAGAGTTACCAGAAAAAGTTCCGGAACGCCGATTATCCGGATAAAATAAAGAACCAGAATAACCGTGCAGATTCCGAAATACAGCAAATGCCCCCTGAACGCCTCTTTGTTCATGGCCTTTAATTTTTTTAAGTCCTCCACCGTAAGCGTCGGATCGTTTTTATAGGCCTGTGTGGGAATAAATTCGCTTTTTAACTGCTTCTTCATCCCCTGAGG
Organism: Lachnospiraceae bacterium; assembly: GCA_024681795.1. Taxonomy (GTDB): domain Bacteria; phylum Bacillota; class Clostridia; order Lachnospirales; family Lachnospiraceae; genus UBA3766. Next base: position 21,451 of record JAILAD010000088.1, read on the forward strand.
ATGGATTTTCAGCGGAAAGAATCTGGTCACGAAGTCCAAAAGCAGGATTCCGGAGATAATATAAAGCCCGGACCACTTCGGGAAGCCGGAAATATCAAGAAGTTCCCGGTTTGTCAGGTAGATTCCGAAGAAATAGCACGCAATAAAAAAGCGTACAAAAAAACTGAACAGATGATATCTGTTCCAGCCCGGTTTGTTGCGCTTATTCCTGTTTTTTTCCTTTTTCTCCGAATGTTCCTTTGTCATAATCCAGTGTGTTTAAAAAGAAAAACCAGGCGGTCTGCCTGGGTACTTTTCTCAATTCTTTCCATCCCTTTACATTAGTATACTTCTATCGTTTCTATCTGGAGCATGGACTTATAGTCCACATTTGCTTTCTCGATTTTCTTTTTAATTTCCATCTCATCCTTGCACTTCAGAGCATTCGTAACATCCGGCGTCATATAAAATCCCCGGAAAAGTTTCTCTGCCAGATACTCATCCGTTTTGGTGTTATGCGCTATGTAAAATTGCCCAGCCATAATGCATCGCCTCCAAACTGATTTAATCAATAATAAACAAAATAGATACTTTTCATTCTATTTCGTGTCAAAATATTATTGGTCTATAAATAATTATAATATATGAAACAGAAAAGTCAACCTCTTGAAACTTTGCTAATCTGCCGAAAAAAAATGTAAAATTTCGTATAATAAACCAAAAAAGACGGTTTTCGGCATTGTTTGACAAACTCTTTTCCTATGATAAAATAAACTTGTTTGTTTTCATATCGGAAAACAAACATATTTCATAAATTTTTCCGGAAAACGGATAAAATTTCGGGTAAATTTTGTATCAATCCCGGTTATATTTCAACAGATTGCAGGTAAAAAACATGGATCCGGATTCAAACATCACAACCAGGGCAGCCGTAATCGCCATCATTATCAAGGATTTAAATTCCGCCGCCGAAGTCAATGCCATTCTGCATGAATACAGCGACCTCATTATCGGCAGAATGGGAATCCCGTACCGCGAGAAAAACTTAAACATCATCAGTGTCGTGGTGGACGGACCGGTGGAAAAGACAAATGCGCTGGCAGGACGCCTCGGGCGTTTATCGGGTGTTACTTCCAAAGCAGTCTATGCAAATCCCACTTAATATGTGTTTGTATATTTTATTATATCAGCAAAAATAAAGAATCATTAGATAAAAAACGGAGGAAAAACATGAACGAATTAAAACCCATTAAAGAAGGAAAAGTACGTGAAATCTACGACAACGGCGACAGCCTGATCATGGTTGCGACGGACCGCATCAGCTGCTTTGACGTGATTTTAAACAACGTCGTTACCAAAAAAGGCACCGTACTTACGCAGATGAGCAAATTCTGGTTCGATTATACCGAGGACATTCTCCCGAATCACATGATTTCGGTCGATGTAAACGATATGCCGGAATTTTTCCGTCAGGACAGGTTCAGCGGAAACAGCATGATGGTAAAGAAACTGCAGATGCTCCCCATCGAGTGCATCGTTCGCGGTTATATCACCGGAAGCGGCTGGGCAAGCTACAAAGAGAACGGCACGGTTTGCGGAATTACGTTACCGGAAGGTTTAAAGGAATCCGACAAGCTCCCTGAGCCGATTTACACTCCTTCCACCAAGGCGGAAATCGGTGATCACGACGAAAATATTTCATTTGAGCGTTCCATCGAGGTTTTGGAAAAGATTTATCCCGGAAAAGGTGAGGAGTACGCAGCAAAGCTTCGCGACTACACGATTGCTCTTTACAAAAAATGCGCTGATTACGCTCTTTCCAAGGGAATCATTATTGCCGATACCAAGTTTGAATTCGGTCTTGACGAAAACGGAAACATCGTAGTCGGTGATGAGATGTTAACTCCCGACAGTTCCCGTTTCTGGCCGCTGGAGGGATATGAAGCAGGTCATTCCCAGCCTTCCTTCGACAAGCAGTTCGCAAGAGACTGGCTCAAAGCAAACGAAGGTCACAACTGGACTCTTCCGCAGGATATCGTGGACAAGACGATTGCCAAATACTTAGAAGCTTATGAGAAACTGACCGGAAAGCAGTTATAAATCAAATCTGTTATTCTGTTATAATTACAACCCGGAAAATACGAAAACGCACAGACGAATATGCCTGTGCGTTTTTTATTCAGTTGCCGGTTGTTTTTTCCTGTTATATTCTTTACCGGTTATTTACTTTTTGGTTATTCTCTTCTGCTCTACGCCTCAACCGGCCCGTTCTCATTTTTTCCGAAAATCAGCTTTAATACGAAGAGGCATCCGACGGTCAGTGCAATGCCGATTACAAGACTGATAATCGGGTTCTGAATCAGGCCCGCAAGAATATAGGTTACAAAGCTGATTCCCGCAACCGTAAGCGCATAAGGCAACTGGGTGGATACGTGCTTAACATGCTCTACCTGCGCACCGGCGCTTGCCATAATCGTGGTATCCGAAATCGGAGAACAGTGGTCACCGCAAACCGCGCCTGCAAGACATGCGGAAATACCGATAATGAACAATTCGCTGTCTGCCGGGAAAATCGTGGTAACAATCGGAATCAGGATACCGAAAGTTCCCCAGGAAGTACCGGTTGCGAATGCCAGGAAGCAGGCCACAATGAAAATGATTGCCGGCAGGAACATATGTAAGCCGCCCGCGGCATTTGCCATAAAATCATGTACAAATTCCGCAGCCCCCAAATTTGCGGTCATGGTCTTTAAGGAAACCGCAAGGGTAAGAATCAGAATCGGGGGAACCATTACGTAGAAGCCCTTCGGAATACATTCCATAGCTTCCTTGAAGGTAATTACCCTCCTTATAAGCAGATAAATCATGGTAAAAATCAGGGCAATCAATGCACCCCACGGAAGACCGATGGTGGAATCGGTATTCGCGAATGCATCAACGAAATTCCATGCACAGTCCGTTCCTCCCCAGAAGTCCGTACCGAAGAAACCTCCGATATAAATCATACCGAGAACGGAGGTAATAATCAGAACAATTACCGGAAGAAGAAGGTCGATTACTTTTCCCTTCGGATTTGCTTCCGACTCTTTTCCGTCACCGCTTATTGCACCGAGTTCACCCGTAAGTTTCGCCTTTTTCTCATGCTTTGCCATCGGGCCGTAATCGAATTTCATTACTACAAGTCCGATAATGAATACAAAGGTTAAAAGGGAATAATAGTTATAGGGAATTGCATTGATAAAAAGCTGAATTCCGGAAACGCCGGTATCCGCATCTGCCGCAACGGAACTAACCGCCGCTGCCCAGGAAGAAACCGGAGCAATCATGCAGACCGGAGCTGCCGTAGCATCAATTAAATAAGATAATTTCGCTCTGGAAATTTTACTGCGGTCCGTAATCGGTCTCATAACGCTTCCTACGGTTAAGCAGTTGAAATAGTCGTCTACAAAAATCAGTACACCGAGAAAGAACGTAGCCATCTGGGCACCGACTCTGGATTTAATGTTTTTCTCCGCCCATCTTCCGAATGCTGCGGATCCGCCGGCTCTGTTGATTAATGCAACGATAATACCGAGAATAATCAGGAATAAGAAAATGCCGGCCGTTCCTTCTATGGCGGAAATCAGACCGTCGTTAATTATAGTATTCATGGTACCCGAAAGGAATTCACCGATTCCTCCGGCACTTGTCGGGAATCCGACGACAAAAAAAGCACCGATTAAAATTCCGCAAAACAGAGAAGAATATGCTTCCTTCGTAATCAGGGCAAGAATAATCGCCACAAGCGGCGGTACCAGGGCCCAAATCGTTCCGTACATCTCCATAATGAAATTACCTCCTAATGAGTCATTATTATAACCTATCTTGCTGTATTTTGCAAAATTGTGTTAACCGGCATCTTTTTCCGCCAGCAGGCAGAGTAAATATTCCCAGACTCTCTCCGCACTTCTTAAATCCATTCTTTCCTTCGTGGTGTGGACATTCTTCATGTCCGGACCGATGCTGACTGCTTCCAGTCCTTTTATTTTTTCAACGAAAAAGCCGCATTCCAGTCCCGCATGAATTCCTTCCACACGCGGTTCCCTGTTATACAGTTTCCCGTATACGGCTGTCATTTTATCCCGGAACGGGGAAACCGGTGCATACTCCCATCCCGGATATTCTCCGTGAAATTCAACATTTGCGCCGTAATTTGCCGCAATTTCCGCAACGTTTTCCTTTAACTCCGCAATTTCCTCCGATACGCTGCTTCGAAGCGCAAAGACGGTAACCAGGCCCTCTGCGTCCAGTTTCATGACACCGAGATTTAAGCTCGTTTTTACCATATCGATGTCCTCGTATTCCGAAATCACGCCGTCCGGCTCTTCGTCCAGAAATTCAAGAAAAATCTCCGTGCTGTCCGCATCATATGCCGTCACCTCTTCGGGAAGTTGGATACCGAGAGTGATCCGGATGTCCTCTTCAACCTCCCCGTATTCTTCCTTCAGTTCGTCATTGTATTCTTCCGCAATTGCCATGAACTCTTCCACGTCGTTCAGTCCGACAACGGCAAACTCCGCGCTTCCGGAATTCGGAATGGCATTATCCTTCTCCCCTGCTGCCATGGAAATCAGGCGGACGTCATATCCTTCGTCAATCAGGTAAAGCAGAACGTCTCCGATTAAATGTGCGCCGTTCGCACGTCCGAGATGTATTTCCGACCCCGAATGACCGCCCGCAAGCCCGTCTAAGGATAAATAAACGACCGGTGCCGTAACCGCCTCCGTTTCGCCCTTCAGGACCGCTTCCATCCTTACGCCGCCTGCACAGGATACTGTAAAAATTCCCTCTTCCTCGGAATCAATATTGATCAGGCGCTTCCCGGCAAGATCCGATAAATCAATGCCCTTTGCACCCTCCATTCCGACTTCTTCATTGACGGTAAGAACCACTTCCAGTGCGGGATGGGGAATATCCTCTGCGGAAAGAAGCGCAAGGGCATACGCTACGGCAATGCCGTCATCCGCTCCGAGAGACGTTCCTTTGGCGGAGACGAAATCCCCTTCGAAAACCGGCTCTATGCCCTCTTTTTCCATATCCTTTTCGCCCGGATTGTCGCAAACCGCCACCATATCCATATGACCCTGTAAAATTACAGCCGGTTCGTTTTCATATCCCGGGGCGGCAGGCTTTTTCAGGATGATATTTTTTTGTTCATCCTGTCTTACGTACAGGCCGTGTATTTTTCCGAAATCAGCCAGATAATCGCTGATTGCGTCAATATGGTAACTGCCGTGGGGAATGGCACAGATTTCTTTAAAATAATGCATGACCGAATCAAAAGATTTTCCCATATTTTCTCTGTCCTTTATTATTTCCGCTGTCCTTTATTTGAAAAAAAGTGGAGTTCTTTCCGAACTCCACTTATTCAGCCGTTTTTCTTAATTCTTACGCAATTTTGCTTTTTGCGATATCTGCAAGTGCCTTGAAGCCTTCTGCATCATTAACAGCCATCTCTGCAAGCATCTTTCTGTTGATATCGATTTCAGCAAGTTTTAAGCCGTACATGAATTTGCTGTAGGAAAGTCCGTTCATTCTTGCTGCAGCGTTGATACGTGCAATCCAAAGCTGACGGAACTGACGCTTTGCCTGCTTTCTTCCTGCATAGGAGGAAGCAAGTGCTCTCATTACGGACTGCTTTGCAATACGATACTGTTTGGATCTTGCTCCTCTGTATCCCTTTGCAAGTTTTAATACTCTATTGTGTTTTTTCTTGGCATTTAAGCCACCTTTAATTCTTGCCATGATTTACTCTCCTCCCATCAATTAAACGTAAGGTAAAATTTTCTTCATATTCTTTACGTTAGTAGCATCTGTAATTGTAGCCTGACGGAGATTACGTTTTCTCTTCGTGGACTTCTTGGTTAAAATGTGGCTCTTGTAAGCCTTGTTTCTCTTTAATTTACCGGTTCCGGTTACTTTAAAGCGCTTTGCAGCAGCTCTGCTTGTCTTCATTTTAGGCATTTCTTTTTCCTCCTTAATGCATATATTCTGGTTGGGTGAACCCCTGTATCTTAGCTGTCTGAAAAACATCAGATTCAGTTAAAATCATAATTATAAATGTGAAAAATCAAAGCAATTTACTTCTTTGCGGAAAGAATCAGCACCATGCTTCTTCCTTCTACCTTTGCAGGTTTCTTAATCGTTGCAACGTCTTCCATGGCTGTCGCAAAATCATCCAGGATGTGTTTGCTGTTCGCCATATGTGCCATCTCACGGCCGCGGAAACGAAGAACAACCTTTACCTCTTCTCCCTTGGACAGGAACTTTCTGGCTGCAGACATTTTTGTATTTAAATCATTGGTATCAATATTCGGAGAAAGGCGGATTTCCTTTACCTCCAAAGCTTTCTGCTTCTTGCGGTTATCCTTTTCTTTTCTCGCCATTTCATAACGGAATTTACCGAAATCGGCAATCTTGCAAACCGGCGGATTCGCTGTCGGCGCAATCTTGATCAAATCAAGCCCTGCTTCTTCCGCAACATGCTGTGCCTCTTTGGCACTCATAATTCCGAGCTGTTCGCCGTTTTCACCGATTAAGCGAACTTCTTTGTCACGAATCTGTTCATTTACGCTGTAGTCTGTAATGGCTTTACCCTCCTATGACAATAAGAAAAAGTGGATACGCACAGTATCCACTCAATAAAAAACGCAATCCGCGTATTTCTCATTGTGAACGCCTGAAGCCCGATTGCCGCAGGGTGAGAGTGGAAACTCTGCTTTGTTGTTATTGAAACCTTAGATAGATTATCATTTTACGGACAGAATGTCAAGCAAAATCCGTTTTGTCGGAATCAATTTTCCATTTGAATAAAAAACAATCTGAAATACAGGATTAAAAGAATCACAAAAAACACTCCCACAAGACAGTACAGAACAATTCCCCTGTCCGCAAGTAAAATTCTGAAAAGAGTACCGGCCGCTTCTCCGAGCCTTCCAAACAAAAATCCGAAACCGAAAGCAAATCCGGCCGTTTTTAGGATATCTCCTCTTTCGTTCTTTTTCTTTTCGTTCTCTGTTTGCGTCTCAGTTTTCCGGGGAAGACATAAATCCGCAAACAGAAGCACACTGAATACAATCAGGAAGCCGTAAAAAAACTTATCCGGTCCGGACTTAAGTATTTCCGGAAGTGACTTACACACCGGAAACTTCATAAGAAACGGCAATACAACCGAAATGAACGCCCCTGCCAGTCCGAATTTCCTGTTTAAATCACTTAATATACCGGCAAGCAGCAATCCCGTTGCATAAAAGAACAGCAGTGCCCGCGGCCCGTTTTCCTGTCCGGATTCGGCATTCGGATAATACAAAACAATTTCCCTGACGAGGCCGCTTAAGGTAACTGTCGCGCACGCAAGTAACAACGCCGGAATGTATTTTGTTTTGACACCCGCAGTCCCTGGATTATTAACGTTTTCACGGATTACATGAATCTCCTGTTCACCGTGAACGGACAGAAAATAGAGAATAACCGCAATGGGCGCGTAAACCAGGATGGAAAAGGTGGATTTAAAGAAAGCACCCCCGGCAATAAGTAAAATCAGCCCGATCAGCAAAGTCGCCGCAAAACCCGCGCCTCCGAACACCAGACCTCTTTTCCGGTAATCGACCATATAGGAAAGGGCATGAAGAAACCCGCCCTCAATCATTCCGCCGAGCAGATTCATGACAAATCCGAACATAAACGTGCCCGTGATATATGCTGCAAACATAGACGGAAACAAAAAGAAAACATACAGAATGTAAATCGTCATAACAAATGTTTTCTTCTGAACCGGACTTTTATGAAGTCTGACAAGCAGTGTAAATATGGTTATTCCCACCGTTTGAAAAAGATATGCGATTATGGTCGAGACAAGATCGAAGGACCACGCGGTTCCGATTTCCGCCAGATGAAAAACCCACGAGACAGAGCCTGCGGATACCAGAAAAAAACCGAAGAATACATAGAGAAATACGGTAATATTTCTGTTTTTCATAAGCGACTTCATCTTTTTTAGTGATTCCTCCGAAATTTTATGCATTCCCTTTTTCGATTTCTATTATATCAGAAATCGGAATATCCGTTTCATCCGTCAGATAAAGAATTTTCTCATAAGAATCTATTTTTTTCACCCATCCGGTAACATGCATATAAAGTCCGCCGCTTTTTAACGCATCCGGAATAAAGTACGTGATATGCACAAGATTCCCTTTTTCCAGACCCGCTATTACCGAATTAATCTCCCGGATCTTATCCTCATCGAGAATAATCTTCTCTTCCGTAAGCCTTGCGGTTTCTTCCACCGCCGCATCATATCCGACTAACGCGGCAAAGGGCGAAAACTGCGCGGCGCGGTCCGACATGGACATATGCTTTCTGGTCGCAGACTGATAATGCGGATGATTTATGATATCGTCATATCTGCTCATGCCTTGTGCCCTCCGATCTGGCTGTTTCTGTCCTTTCCGGTTGCACCTTCTTCAAAATTTATGCCCTTCAGTATTGCATTTTTCCCGAAACGTTTTTTGATGGAAAGGGTTGCCTCCTGTAACGCCTTTTCCTTCCTCAGGGCTTCCTCTTCCTCGGCCCGTTTTTTGTCCCGTTCCTCATAATTTACGAAAAGACTCAGCTGCTCTTCCGTCCGGCCGGTCTCTTTGATTTCACTCTCCGGAACAATATTGTCAGCCACAATGTAAATCCGGCGCACGAGCAGATCCTCGTTGACGGTACGCTTAAAAATCTCCATTGCGCCCTCCGTAATCAGTCTGGAAGAAGCAGTCTGTCTGGAGAGACGTGCCGTTCCGTGCGCATGTTTCGGAACCGGTCTCCCGTACCAGTCGGGTTTAATTTCCCCGTCATATTTCCTGCGGACTTCGGGATTCTTCAGACTGTCCGCATCATAACAGATTGTAAGGACAACACAGTCCGTTACAAGTTTCTTTTCCGTAAGGTCAAGGGCCAAAACATCCGCCATCTCCCGGACCACAACCTCCGCTTCCCGACAGGTGTACGGCCTTGACAAAACCTGCCCGGAACTTAAACTGGAGGCTTCCGGACGATAATCTTTTATGGCGGCTATCGTACATGGTTCAAATCCCCATGCATGATCGATCAAAAGTTCCGCATTCACACCGAATTCCTTGTAAAGACGGTCTTCATAGGTTTCCGAAAAACGCGCCACGTCACCCATGGTATACAATCCCATGGCAGCAAGTCTTCTTGCGGTTCCGTTCCCGACTCTCCAGAAATCGGTAAGGGGTGTGTGGTCCCACAGTTTTTCCCGGTAACTTCTTTCATCAAGCTCGGCAATTCTTACCCCGTCTTCATCCGCGGGAATATGCTTTGCAACGATGTCCATTGCAATTTTGCAAAGAAACATATTTGTTCCGATTCCTGCCGTTGCGGTAATCCCGGTCTGATTCAGTACGTCCCTAATCATCGTCATTGCAAGATCATGCGGAGTCATCTTATAGATTCCGAGATACTCCGTGACATCCATAAAAACCTCATCACAGGAATAGACATGCATGTCTTCGGGTGCGATGTATTTTAGATAGATCTTGTAAATCTCCGTACTGTACTTCATATAAAGCGCCATGCGGGGCGGCGCCACAATGTAGTCAAGCTCCAGTGACGGGTCCGATTCAAGTTCTGTGGAAATATATGATTTTTCCGTAAATGTCTTCCCGGGTGCCCGCTCTTTGCGGATGGAATTGACTTCCTTCACGCGTTCCACAACTTCAAATAAACGAGGTCTTCCCGGAATTCCGAATGCCTTCAGGGACGGGGATACCGCAAGACAGATGGTCTTTTCCGTGCGGCTTGCATCCGCAACCACCAGATTGGTTGAAAGCGGATCCAGATTTCTTTCGCTGCACTCAACGGAGGCATAGAAACTCTTTAAATCAATTGCAATATAGGTTCTCTCCATAACCATAACCCGTATATTCCCAAAATGTCGTAAAGGCAGTTAAACCATGTATATACACCGTATTTATATTTTCGTCAGCTTGGCAAATGCAGCGGATAAAATCCGGTTGCCGGTCTTATCGAATTCAACCGTTACATAAACGGAGCCGTCCCTTGTTTCCAGATTCTTTACCGTTCCATCTCCGAACTTGATGTGTCTGACACGATCGCCGGCTTTATAATTAAGATCGGAAGAAGAAAATGCGCTTCCTTTTTTCAGCGTGGAAATACCCTTCACTGCTGCGAAAGGTTTCTTTTCCGGTTCGATATCCCTTCTCGGAGTCGGTGCATATGGTTTCAGGCCGTTACCGAAGGAGGTACCGCCGGATGTGCTTCTGCTGCCAAATCCGGAGCCGTAAGAACCGGATCCGAATGAACCGGAACCGAATGAATCGGAATTGTAGGACTTAAATCCGCCGGAAGACGAATTGCCGATGCCCGTCTTCGGAAGATTTCCCTCGACATATTCCTCCGGGATTTCTCTTACAAACATGCTTACGGGATTGTTCGTACCCTGTCCGCGCATCATGCGGTATGCCGCGGCAGTCAGTGTCAGTTCCTCCTTGGCGCGAGTAATACCGACGTAAGCCAGTCTTCTTTCTTCCTCAAGTTCTTCCTCTCCGGCAAAAATAGCTCCGTCTCCGGGGAAAAGACCGTCCTCCATACCGGCAATATAGACATGCTCGAATTCCAGTCCCTTCGCCGCATGAATCGTCATAAGCAGCACCCTGTCCTGATTTTCCGTCACGTTGTCGATATCCGCTACCAGGGAGACTTCGTTTAAGAAATCGGAAAGGGTCGGTCCCGATTCACTTTCGGGATTTTCCGCGGCAAATTTTTCCTCAAAAACCGCAGCCTTGGAAATCAGTTCGTCTAAGTTGGCAATGCGGTCTTTGTCCTCGTCGTCATCGGAAATCCGCAAATCTTCCAGATATCCGCTTTCATTTAAAACGTCATCCAGAAGTTCCGGAAGATCGTCATAGAAATCGTCATTTATTCTGGCACGGAAGCGTTCAATCAGTTCCGCAAATTCTCTCATTTTATCCGCTGCTTTCCCGATTCCCGGAATCCGTTCCGCATGCGCAATTGCATCAAATAAAGAAATATCATTGTTGGAGGCAAACAGCTGCGCTTTTTCCAGAGAGGTATTTCCGATTCCTCTTTTCGGTACGTTGATGATACGCCTTACCATCAGGTCATCCTGCCCGTTTGCGATGGTCTTTAAATACGCAAGGCAGTCCTTGATTTCCTTACGCGAATAGAAATTCACGCCGCCCACAATCTGATATACGATATTGTCATAAAGGAAACGTTCCTCCAGTTCACGGGACTGGGCATTTGTTCTGTATAAAACCGCGCAGTCCTTGTAACGTGCCTCACGTTTGCGGACCTTTCTTGCAATATCTTCCGCAATATATTCCGCCTCTTCCTTCTGCGTGGAAAGAAGCCTGAAATGTACCTTTTTCCCTTCTCCTTTATCCGTCCAGAGCGCTTTGTCTTTTCTTCCGACGTTGTTTGCAATGACGGCATTCGCCGCATTCAGGATATTCTGTGTGGAACGGTAATTCTGCTCGAGTTTAATCACTTCCGCTTCGGGGTAATTTTTTTCAAAATCCAGAATATTGTGAATATTCGCCCCGCGGAATTTATAAATGGACTGGTCATCGTCGCCGACCACGCAGAGATTTTTATTCTTCTCGGCAAGAAGACGGATTAATTCAAACTGTGCGGTATTGGTATCCTGGTACTCATCCACGTGGATATACAAAAATCTTCTCTGATAATTTTCCAGTACATCGGGGCATTTTCTGAACAGTTTGACCGTATTCACAATCAGGTCGTCAAAATCCATTGCATTGCTTTTTTTCAAGGCTTCCTGATACGCATGGTACATTTCCGCAATTCTGCTTTCCGTCGGGTCTGCCCCCACCATCCGGTCATATTCTTCCGGAGAAATCAATTCATCCTTATTTGCGGAAATTACGTTTAAAATCGTCTTTTCCTTCAGTTTCTTTGTATCAATGCCTTTTTCCTTGCAAAGCGAGCGCATCAGGGTTTTCTGGTCGTCGGCGTCGTAAATGGAAAAGGAGTCCGCGTATCCGAGGCGGTCGCCGAATCTTCGTAAAATCCTTACGCATGTGGAATGAAAGGTGGCCACCCAGATGCTGTCTGCTCCGTTTCCGACAAGGTCGTCCACACGGGTTCGCATTTCGCTTGCCGCCTTATTGGTAAAGGTAATTGCCAGAATATTCCACGGATTAACGTCATGCTCCAGTAAATTGGCAATCCGGTAAGTCAGGGTTCTTGTTTTTCCGCTGCCCGCACCGGCGAGAATTAAAACCGGTCCGTTCAGGGTTTCGGCCGCGTGTGTCTGTTCGGGGTTTAAATATCTTTCTAACTGCATTTATTTCGGTTCCTCTGTATATTTGCTGTGTTGCCTGTGTTGTGGTTCTCAGTGTTATGGTTCTTAGTGTTATGGTTCTTTGTGTTGGGTGTTTTATTCTCTACTGCTGTTCCTCTTCCGGTTTCGGAACCTCGGGGCCTCCCTCGAAGGCATATACTTCATCCATTACATTATTGGAAACCATATTCCGCATGGCGTTATAATGAGGGCCTTCTCTCCAGCCCTGATCGACGGAGCCTGTTCCGGAAGTGATGATTTTGGCATCCGGATAAAGATCCTTTAATTCATTGATGTCCTGCCACGGAATACCCGTGTTGTAAATCCAGAGTTTCTGCAGATTTTTGAAATTTTTAAACGGTTCCGCGGAATTCACGGGATTATAGCAGACATTCAAATCCTCCAGCTCGGTAAGTTCGGAAAGCACACTCATATCCGTTACGTTATTGGCAAACAGCTCCAAATAACGAAGGTGCGGACAATATTTGAGTTTTGAAATATCCGAAAGACGGACTCTCTTGGACGGGGAGTCGAAATTATCGACAAGAATCAGCACACGAAGATTCGGCATATACTCCAGGAAATCCAGATTCGTGATATAGTTATGCCCCAGATCCAGCGCCACCATGTCCGTGCAATATTTCAGGTATTTGCAGTCCTCATCGTCAAGTCTCGGCTGGTACTCATTTGCAAGAAGTGTGGAAAAACCGACCGAATCCGTAGGGATGGTATAAGTCTTTACCTTGATATCCCAGATAATGCGGACATCCGGATGCGCATCCTGAAGAGCCGCATAACCGTCATTGTCAAGACCGCAATCCTTCATGGTTATTTTCTTTAAATCCGTCATGGAGGAAAGAAATGCCTCCATATCGAGTTCGCTTACGTCAATTCCGGATAAATCCACTTCTTCTGCATCTGACATTACTTCAAATTCATCGCCGAGTTTTACCAAAACCGGTTCGGGTTCAGGTTCCGGTTCCGAAATGCTTTCCTCTTCAGGTGCGGACGGTTCCTCCCATACAATAAGCCGTACCGATTCAGATTCCGAATTGATTTCCGTTTCCGTTTTATTACAGCCTGCAAAACATATTGCACCCGTCAGCCCAAGAACAACAACGAATACGCATAATCTGATCTTTTTCATCGTTTTCTCCCTGTAAATCAATAAAACTGCATCGTTTTACCGATGCAGTCCTATTATAACATACCTTATTATAAAAATCATCAAAAATCGAATATTTGTTCTGTTTTTGAGGCCAGTTTTTGAGTACCTGCTTTTTATTGTGTATTCTTTTCGGCAAGAAGATTTCGAAGCCGGATTATTTCCTCCTCCGCTGCTTTGGCATCCGCCTCAGCGGCATCGGCACGGGCTTTTTCTCTTTCGGTATTAAGGCGCTCTTCTTCCCTTCCTTCTTCTCTTCCTTCTTCCCTTCCTTCTTCTCTTCCTTCTTCTCTTCCTTCTTCCCTGGCATCTTCCAGAAGTATTCTCTGCCTTAAATATTCCGATCGATAAATATAATTCATCCTGTTTTCCTCCACGGCCTTCTTTAGATCTTCCGTTAAAACATCTTCCGCTTTCCCGCTTCTTACAAACTCAAAAAAATGAATCAACTCTTTTGGGATATCCGAATCTTCATACGTGCAGTTAAAGAAATAGGTTCTTCTCCCGTCATCCAGTGTCTGCGGCGGGTTTTCACCGGTTCTGTTTTGAAACTCGTAAACCGGTTTGCCTCTTCCAAAAGGATCAAAAGTGCAAATAAACACTATATTGTTTTCCGGCAGTTTTTTATAGGAACCGCTTCTGTTTAAAAAATCCACATCCAGTTCGCTCTGATAAAAGCGGCTTCTTTTCGGTAATTCCAGCTTTTCAAATGATTGATTATTGAGGTTCTGCATCTCCAAATCAAACATGGAATTTTCATCCTTGGAATAGATATCCAGCCGAATCATTTTACCGTCTTTCGTCTGCAGTAAACGTTTCTCTGATACTACTTCTTTAAGTTCTCCGATTTTTTTACCCAGCAGACATTCCAGTACGCGTCTGCATCTGTCCTTGTCTTCCATGACTTTCCCGAACATAAATGCATCCGAAAAAGTCTGGTCCTCGTAGTTTTTCATTTTTTCATTTGCCATAAACTCTCCCTTCCTGACAGGAGATCGGCAACTCTCCCGTCAAACTGTATGAAATAATATTTGACAGGAAATTTCCGAACGGATGAAGCCTCATCCACGGTGCCGGGAATCCGGCGAAAGAATGATTCCTGACGGCGATGTTTCGCCTTTGTGAATGCATCATAACACGCAAAAAAACGCAATTCAACAGCATAAATAAAAATCCGGGGAAATCCCCGGATTTTCTACGTATTGCACAAAGTTTTTTGTTTTTTTGCTTTGTAAAGTCTCCAAAGCCTTATAGATACTGTATTTATCTTGTCAATGTAATGGGGTCAGGCACCATTACACCGCGTAATGGGGTCAGGCACCATTACAGAATTGTTACAGAGAATAAGCAGCCTGGGGATCTACCAGTTCCATTCCCGCATTCTTCACTGCTTCATACGCTTTCTCAATGTCGGAAACCTTTAAAATCATGGATCCGAACTCCTTGCTGGAGCTTAATGTATACATATACTCAATGTTGATATTCTCGGCTGCGAGTACCTTCGTAAGTTTGCTTACGCTGCCCGGAACCTGCTGCAGGCGTACGCCCAGGACCTCGGTAAGGCGGGAGGAATATCCCTCTTCCTTAAGGATGGCCTTTGCTCTGTCCGGATCGGATACCACAAGGCGGAGAACACCGTATTCGCTGGTGTCTGCAAGTGCAAGACATGCGATATTGATATCATTTTTTGCAAGAAGGTCCGTTACGCTTTCCAGTCTGCCTTCCCTGTTTTCCAAAAATACCGTCAACTGTTTTAAAAACATAATTTCTACCCCCTTTTCCTTTATTCGTCAAGCACACGCTTGTCGATTACATGAACGGACTTGCCTGCGCTTCGTTCCAAAGTTCTCGGCTCCACAAGTTTTACTTTTACGGCAATCAGAATTGCACTCTGAAGTGCCGCTGCAATCTTCTTTGTTAAATTCTCCATCTCTTTTACTTCGTCGGAGAAGAAACTTTCTTCCACTTCCACCTGAACTTCCAGGGTGTCCAGGTTGTTCACTCTGTCCACAATCATTAAGTAATGAGGTGTGGTACCTGCGATTTCAAGAAGCGCGGTTTCCACCTGGGACGGGAATACGTTGACTCCGCGGATGATTAACATATCATCGCTTCTTCCCTTGAATCTGGAGATTCTCGGCATCGTTCTGCCGCATTCACAGGGTGTATGGTCAATGCTTGTCAAATCCTTCGTACGATAACGGATTAACGGCATTCCTTCCTTGGTAAGCGTGGTAAATACCAGTTCTCCCACGGTTCCGTCCGGTACCTGTTTTAAGGTATCGCGGTCCACGATTTCCGCATAGAAATGATCTTCCTGAACATGAAGACCTTTATGGAATTCGCAGTCGCAGGCAACACCCGGCCCGCAGATTTCGGAAAGGCCGTAAATATCGTGAGCGTGGATGTGTAATTTTTCCTCAATCTGCAGTCGCATCTTTTCGGTCCAGGGCTCTGCACCGCAGATGGCGGTCTTTAAGCAGAGTTTGTCAAGCGCATCCATTTCCTTGATTACTTCCGCAATATGAAGCAGGTAGGAAGGTGTGCAGGCAATGGCAGTTGCCTTGAAATCCTCCATCATGGTAACGAGTCTCTTGGTATTACCGGTGGACATCGGAACCGTGGTGCAGCCTAAATTCTCTGCTCCGTAATGAAGTCCGAGACCGCCGGTGAAAAGACCGTAACCGTAAGCAACCTGGATAATATCATCCTTGGTGACGTTACACATCATCAGATCTCTTGCAACGCATTCCTGCCAGAGTTCGATATCTTTTCTGGTGTATGCAACAACCGTTGCCTTTCCGGTGGTACCGGAGGATGCATGTACACGTACAATCTGGGACTGCGGCACTGCCAGAAGTCCGAACGGATAATTGTCTCTTAAGTCGTTCTTTGTGGTAAACGGAAGTTTTTCGATATCTTCGATTCCTCTGATATCGCCGGGTTCAAGGCCCAGTTCCTGCATTTTCTTACGGTAAAATTCCACGTTGTGATAAACGTTGTTAACCAGTTTGCGAAGACGTGCAGACTGCATATTCTGCATCTCATCGCGGCTCATACATTCTCTTGCTTCATTCCAAATCATAATTATATCCTTTCCCGCGCCTGTCCCACAGTTGCGGGTTATTTCGGCGCATTTATCTTTTTCTGACGGTAACAAATCTCTTAACCGGAAAAATCCGTTTCTAAGAAGAAATGTGTCCCCTCGTTTATCGGTTACTGTTTCACGTAAATGAGTTGACGTCTTACCGTCGTGTCAAAAGACAAATCCTGCCTCGAATGCTTTTTTATTGATGTCAACCGTCTTTGCAGGTACCGTATTTTCGATTACCTTAAGCCAGTCTTCTTTTGCAAAATCCATATGCTTTGCCGCAACACCGACAATAATGGTATTGAAAACCCTTGTATTTCCGAGTTTCTTTGCTTCTTCCATCGCATCCAGGGAAATCACTTTGTATTTCTTCGAAAGATTCTCGATGATGCCTTCCGGATACTCTGCGGCACCCGTTACTACGGTCATCGGATCGATTCTCTGGTCGTTTACGATCAAAACCCCGTCCGGTTTTAAGAAGTGTGCATAACGGAGTGCTTCCAGACGCTCAAATGCAATTAAAACATCCGCACATCCCTCTTCCACGATGGGCTCGTTCACCTTGTCCCCGTAACGGACAAATGTTACGACGGAACCGCCTCTCTGTGCCATTCCGTGTACCTCGGATAATTTAACGTCATAACCCGACATGGTTATGATTCCGCCTAAAATACGGCTCGTAAGCAGTGTTCCCTGTCCGCCTACGCCGACAATCATAATACTCTTTGTTTCCATTTTTACACCTCCCTTGACTCGATGGCGCCGAACTTGCAGCGGCTTTCACACAAACCGCATCCGTTACACATCGTCTCATCGATGCGGATGGTTCCGTCAGGGTTCTTTGTAAGTGCCGGGCATCCGGGTTTTAAGCACATACCGCACTTCTTGCATTTGTCGGAAAGTGCATAACATTTTTTATGAGAAATATTGGTTTTAAGAAGTGCGCAGGGCGCCTGGGAAATAATAACGGAAACCGCATCTCTTGCCACTTCTTCTTTAATTGTCGCCTTTAATTTTTCGGTATCGAATGCGTTTACGACACTGACATGCTCCACACCGAGTGCGTGACACAAATCAACCAGATCCACTGCATAGGTTGCTTCGCCAGATAAGGTTTTTCCGGTTGCCGCATGATCCTGATGTCCCGTCATACCGGTGGTGGAATTGTCCATAATGATTACCGTTCCGGTAGATTTGTTGTAAACCATGTTTAAAAGGGAATTGATACCGGTATGAAGGAATGTGGAATCACCGATTAAAGCAACCCAGTTTTTGATATATTCCTTGCCTTTTGCTTTTTCCATACCGTGTAAGGTAGAAATGGAAGAGCCCATGCAAACCGTGGTATCAATTACGTTTAAGGGTGCTACCGCACCGAGAGTATAGCAACCGATATCTCCGGCTCCGTGTATTTTTAATTCATTCAGTACCGTGAATGTGCTTCTGTGCGGGCAGCCCGGGCAGAGAATGGGCGGACGCGCCGGAACCTTTGCGGGTTCCTCGGTCTTTACTTCCTCTTTGAGAATTGCCTTACGAAGCATATTTGCGCTGTATTCCCCCTGTACGGTGAGGATGTCTTTTCCGTGGCAGGCAATTCCCATTGCCTTAACCTGCTCTTCAATTAACGGCTCAAGTTCTTCCACGATATAGAGTGTCTCAACCTTTGAAGCGAAGTCTGCAATCAGTTTCTTCGGAAGGGGATGAACCAGTCCGAGTTTTAAGACGGATGCATTCGGGAGTGCCTCTTTTACGTACTGGTAAGGGATTCCGGAGGTAATGACACCGATTTTTTTATCATTCCATTCCACTTTGTTGTAGGATGCGGTATCGGCATCTTCGGACATGTCCTTCAGACGTTTTTCCACAAATACATGGCGGCCCTTTGCCATTGCAGGCATCATAACGTTCTTCGGAACGCTTCTTTCATAGGGCTTGTCTTCCACTTCCGCACGATCGTTTAATTCCACAACGCCCTGGCTGTGTGCGAGTCTTGTGGTGGTGCGGATCATAATCGGGCAGTCATATTTCTCCGAAAGTTCAAAAGCAAGTTTGGTGAAATCCTTTGCTTCCTGTGAATCGGACGGTTCCAGAACAGGCACCTGCGCTACTCTGGCAACACATCTGGAATCCTGCTCATTCTGCGAAGAATAAAGACCGGGATCGTCTGCCGCAACCAGTACCAGACCGCCGTTTACACCGATGTAGGATACGGTATATAAGGGATCCGATGCAACATTGACGCCGACCATTTTCATGGATGCAAGCGCTCTTACGCCGCTCATGGATGCACCGATGGCTACCTCCATTGCTACTTTTTCGTTGGGAGACCATTCCGCGTAAATACCGTCGTACTTCACGATATTTTCACTGATCTCCGTGCTGGGTGTTCCGGGATATGCGGCAGATACTTTAACGCCTGCTTCCCATGCACCCCTGGCAATCGCTTCATTGCCGAGCATGATTTTCTTTTCCACGTTTCTGTCCATCCTTTCGTTTCCGCAGATTTCGGCTGCGGTTTCATTATTGCCGTTCCTTTTTATGCAGTCAGGATTCTGCTTGTTATTCAAAATGCGAGTGAGACTGTAAGCCGGGTTCTGTCGTGAATGATCATCTATCTAGGAGACATGTTACCATGCCCCTCAAGCAACCTACCTGAAAGCTAACCGGGCCGGCTCAACGCTTTCTGCTTGGTCTTGCTTCGGATGGGGTTTACACAGCCACGCCTGTTACCAGTCGTGCGGTAGTCTCTTACACTGCCATTCCACCCTTACCGCTTGCGCGGCGGTTTCTTTTCTGTTGCACTATCCTTGGGGTCACCCCCACCGGACGTTATCCGGCATCCTGCCCTGCGAAGCCCGGACTTTCCTCTCCCGTATCAATACGGCAGCGATCATTCATCTCACTCAAAACGTCAATGTTTATAAACCCATTAACCTAATAATTATAATAGTTTGCGGAATTTGATTCAATAAGAAATCTCCCGTTTCACTTAAAATTCCCCGAAAAATCACAATTTTGAAGTTTTTCGTGCCTGCAGTTCGGATTTCCGTTTTTCGATTTTTTAAAAATGTTTTCCGATAAGAAATTATCGCTTTTTGAAAATTATTTATCGTTTATCGTTAAATTTTTGTTGACAAACGTTTTTGTGGATGATAAGATGCAATTGTCGGAAGGGAAATGCAAAGGCCACGCAGATCGCAAACGACACACAGTATACTGAAAACGAAACACTACACCCGGGAACGAAACAGTAACCGGCAGAACAAACATAAAGGAGAAAATCATGAACGAAGAAAATATCAAATTACGAAGAGTACAGAAAAGCTGCAAAGCAGCATCCATCATTTCCAAAATATTGTTCTTCTGCTGCATGGCAGGCTGCGGACTGGCTCTCATCACCGGAATCGTGATGATCGTCAACCGTGAAAGCATCGACCGGCAAATCGAAGAAAGCGCACAACAGGCAAAAACGGAAGCAAAGCTTCCCGACGAAAAAGTCGACATTAAAATGGGCCCCGTCACGGTTGCTTCCGTTACGGCCGAAGACATTGAAAACGGAAAACTTGCGACAGCCGTTAGCGGAAGAATGACATCAGACATCCCTCAGGTTCAGGAATTTTTTAACGAAAACGAAAATTCTTTAAGCCTTGTATACGGATTATACTGCATCACAATGTCCTTTATGATCGGCATACTGACATTTGCCCTTTATTTCATCCACTCGGCATTCGCCATTATCGTAAAAGAAGGAAACCCTTTTGCAGACAGGGTAATCAAAAGGATCCTGGTTTCCTTCATCGTAATTTCGGTGGTACTGGCCGGTACGGCAGGCTTGGGTTTCGGAGTCCTCGGCGGATTCCTGGCCTGGGTTGTATACACCATTATGGATTACGGCCGTACCCTGAAGATTCAGTCCGATGAAACATTATAAGGAGGTACGCTATGGGACAGATTATCTTAAGACTTGACCGCGTCATGGCGGATCGCAAGATGTCACTCAATGACCTCTCGGAAAAGGTCGGTGTTTCAAACGTCAATTTATCAAAAATGAAAAACGGAAAAATCTCCGCAATCCGTTTCTCCACGCTGGAAGCAATCTGCGATGCGCTGGACTGCCAGCCGGGAGACATTCTGGAATATGACAAAACCGCACCGAAAACGGATGTAACCGAATAATAAATAAGCCCCTGTCAGACTCCCGGTTCACCCGGTGTCCGACAGGGGCATTTTTTGTTTCAAACGACTTATACGTTAAAGCAGCTTCCTCCCACAAACTCCCTCGCGATCGAGTTTGAAGGAATTTTGGATGTATCCATGCAGAGGAAGTACTCTAAAAATTTCAGTAATCTTCTCGCCTCTTTATACTCCGGAGTGCCTTCCGGAACACTGTATAAAAGCGGTTCCGCAAACGATTTCAATGCCGCGATTTCATAAATCAGTGCAGAGTTGAAAATCGCATCCGCACCTTCCTGGAACGGAAAGATGTTTTCTTCTTCGCCCTTTCTGACATTCGGCCACATCTGGATTGTTCTCTGTGCGGAGTTTCCGCGGGTTCTGAAATCCCTGACCATACGTCTTAAAAGTCTCGCATCCGTGGTCGGAATGCGGTTGTGTTCGTCAATATTCAACGTGGTAAGTGCACTGATATAAATTTTATATTTACTGTCGTTCGGAAGCGTTTCGCTCATTTTGTCGTTCAGTGCGTGAATTCCTTCGATGACAAGAATATCGTCTTCTCCGAGCTGAAGGGTGTTTCCCCTGTATTCACGCTGTCCGGACTTGAAGTTAAACGTCGGCATTTCCACCTTTTCGCCCATCAGCAGTCTGCCCATGACATCATTGAACAGTTTTACGTCAATGGCTTCCAGACATTCAAAATCAAAATCACCTTTTTCATCTCTCGGTGTATCATCCCTGTTTACGAAGAAATCATCCACCGCAATCGGATGCGGCTTTAAACCGAGCGATCTTAACTGAATCGAAAGACGGTGCGAAAACGAAGTCTTACCGGAAGAAGAAGGTCCGGCAATCATAATGAATTTTACGCCGGATTTTTTCACGATATCCACCGCGATTGTTGCAATTCTGCGTTCCTGCATGGCTTCCGCAACCAGAATCATATCCTCGTAATCACCGTTAACCAGATGCTCGTTCAAATCACCGACCACCTCGACTCCTATGGTCTCGCTTAACGTGGTCGCCGCCATCATCGTGCTGTAAATTTTCGGAAGCGGCCTGAACTCAGGAATCGTCATCGGTTCCTTTACGGTGGGCAGATTTAAAATAAATCCGCTCATGAACATCTGTACCTCAAACCATTTCAGCATGGCAAAATCCGGCAGCATTACGCCGTAGAAATAATCAAAATATCCGTCCACCTCGTACAGATTGATATCCCGTCCCCTGCGGAACCGGCAGGTTTTGATTTTATCCGGCATATTCTGGGATTCAAATATTTTCATAGCTTCGGAAAGCGGGAAATTATCCTTCCGGATGACGGTTTTTGCATCGACCATTTCCTTCATTCTGGCATTGATTTTTTCAACTAAAGCATCGGTAATTTTCTCATCCGCTTCGTAGGAAAAATAATAGCCGGTATTCATCGAAAATTCCAGTTTCAGGCGATGAACGCGTTCCCTTCCGACCACGTCGTAAACCGCTTTGACAAACAGTAAAACCGCGCTTCTCATATACGCGGAGTGTCCGATGGATGTGGACAGATCCAAAAATTCCACGTTTCCCGAACGGGTCACCTCACGAAACAGTTCCATCAGGTGATCGTCGTGGTTTGCTACCGCAATGCCACCCACCGCGTCTTTTTCATATTCCTTTGCAATTTCTCCGTACGTAATTCCTTCCGGATATTCTTTCTCAATTCCGTTAATCGTTAATTTCAAGGTATTTTCCCGACTCATATTTTTCTCTCCGATTGTTTTTTATTCATAAGACCGGCTTTTCCGGTGTCCGCCTACACAAAAGTACCGATTGCTTCCTGCGTGGAACTTACGGCAATTACCTCCCGCAGTTCACGGCCGAAGAAATCCTTCATGTACGGAATAAAGATTTTTTCGATTCCGAAATGTCCGGCATCAATTAAGTATAGCCCTTCCTGCATTGCATCGAGTGCGTTATGGTACTTAATGTCACCGGTTATCAGTACCTGACACTTGTTTTCGATTGCATTCTGAATCAAATCGCCTCCGCTGCCGCCGCAAATCGCGACTTTTTCGACGATTGCATCCCCTTCGCCGTACATGATGACACCGGGGATATTGAATTTTAATTTCACTTCTTCCGAAAGTTCTTTTAAACTCATTTCACGGGGAAGCATTCCGTAGCGGCCCAGTCCCTCTTTGGAAATATCGTCTTCAAACGTGACTTCCAGAACACGTTTGTGTTTTAAATTCAGACGGTCCGCAACCTCGTCCGCCATGCCGATTACGTCGAAATTCGTATGCATGGAAAAGACCGCTATGTGGTGTTCGGCAAGAGTCAGAATTTTCTCCCCCAGAACATCGTCTTTCACAATCTTTTTAACCGGTGAAAAAATCATGGGATGATGGGTCAGAATCAAATCGACCTTCAACTCGACGGCTTCTTCGATTACCTCTTTGGTCGCATCCACTGCAATCAGAACGCGGTGAATCTCGGCGTCCCGGTCTCCGATCTGAAGCCCGGAATTATCCCAGTCCATCGCAAAAGAAGCCGGTGACAGCTGTTCCAGTCTGTCCAGAATTTCTCTGAGAAGCATAATCGTAACCCCCCGTTTACACTTTTTTGCTTTTTGCTTTTCTCCTTTATTTACCTTCCCTGAAGTTTCCATTTCGCAAGCATCAGGATATCGATTTCCTTTAAAATCTCAGCAAGACGGTCTTTATTGTCCTCCGGATTTTTCTCAAGTTTTTCCACGATTCCGAGGAGTCTTTCCTCTTCTTTTCCGAGAAAAATCGCAAGATACGGTGACCTGTCTTCCAGTAGTTTAAAACCGTAAGTACAACTACAAATGTAGTCGGAAGACTGTATTAAAAGCTGCTTTTCACAAAGATGAAGAAATGCGTCAAAATCGGAATTGTCAATCTCTGCGGATTCATAGAATTCCTTTTTCTTCGTCGGAAACAGTTTCATAACCGGATAAAATTTCCCGTCCTCCGAAACCATACTCTCTTCCGTTGTCTCAAATCCCCAACGGTCCAGAATAAAGCGTACCAGCGGAAGTTTTGACTGAACCTGCAGGATAATCTGCTTATAATCCGCAATTTTATCCCTGCCGTCAAACAGGATTCGCAGGGCAAGCGGACCGCCCATCCCCGCAATCACCGCACCGTCGCATTCGCCTTTTTTCACCGGCTCGAATCCGTTGCCGAGACGAATCTCAATGCTGTCCTTAACGCCGTATAATTCAATATTCTGCTTTGCATGTTCCATGGGTCCTTTGTTGATATCGCACGCAATCACCCTGTCCGCCGTGCCCGACTGTACCAGCGCAATGCTGACAAATCCGTGATCACAGCCGATATCCGCAATGCATTTTCCCGGGCTTACCATGCCCGCAACCGCGGAAAGTCTGATTCCAAGTTCCAAATCGTATCCTCCCCCCAATTCAAATTACCGTTTCTTAATCTAAATAATCACGAAGTTTACGGCTTCTGGAGGGATGACGAAGTTTTCTTAATGCTTTTGCCTCAATCTGACGGATACGCTCACGGGTAACGTTGAATTCCCTTCCGACTTCTTCCAGCGTTCTCTGACGTCCGTCGTCCAGACCGAATCTTAAACGAAGAACCTTCTGCTCTCTGTCCGTAAGGGTGGAAAGAACTTCATCAAGCTGTTCGCGAAGCAGCGTGGCTGCTGCCGCATCAGCCGGTATCGGCACGTTGTCATCCTGAATAAAATCGCCGAGATGGGAATCTTCCTCTTCACCGATCGGGGTTTCCAGGGATACCGGTTCCTGAGAAATTTTCAGAATTTCACGAACTCTTTCTTCCGGCATTTTCAGTTCTTCCGCAATTTCTTCAGGGGACGGTTCCCTTCCGAGTTCCTGTAAAAGCTGTCTGGAAACACGGATTAATTTGTTAATGGTTTCCACCATATGAACCGGAATACGAATGGTTCTTGCCTGATCGGCAATCGCTCTTGTAATCGCCTGACGAATCCACCAGGTTGCATATGTGGAAAATTTATATCCTTTGCGGTAATCAAATTTCTCAACTGCTTTAATTAAACCTAAATTACCTTCCTGAATCAGATCAAGGAACAGCAGTCCTCTTCCGACATAACGCTTTGCAATACTTACAACCAGACGTAGGTTTGCTTCGGAAAGTTTCTTCTTTGCTTCCTCGTCGCCTTCTTCCATACGCTTTGCAAGTTCAATTTCCTGCTCGGCGGAAAGAAGTTTAACTTTACCGATTTCCTTTAAGTACATACGGACGGGGTCTTCGATGTTGACACCTTCCGGAACGTCGGTGTCATCCATATTTTCCACATCGACAAGGAATCCTTCTCTCTCATTCTCGCTTTCTTCCGCAAAAAGTGCTTCATCATCCGGCTCAAGATCGTCGTCACCGCTGATGGGAAGAATATCCACGTTGTTCTGCTCCAGAAACTCGGAAGCCTTGTCATACTGCTCTTCGTCAATATTTAAATCCGCCAGGAAAAGGGTGACTTCATTCTCATCCAGGATATTTCCCTTTTTCTTTGCGTAATCAAGAAGCTCTTTCAGTCTCTCCTCAAATTTAGCCAAAGTCTCTGCAGAATCCTTACCGGAAATGATTTCACTTTCGAATTCTTCTTCCGGCTCCTGCAATGCTTCTTTTTTCTTTTTGGAAGCCGTTTCTTTCGCGGGCTTTGCCTCTTTTACGTTTTTTGTTTCTTTGGCGGTTTTGCTTTCTTTTGCGGTTTTGCTTTCTTTTGCGGTTTTGCTCTCTTTTGCTGCTTTGCTTTCCTTTACGGATTTTTCCGCTTTTGCATCACTTTTTGATCCGGACTTGGCGGTTTTTGCGGTTTTTTCTGCTGTTTTTTCTGCAGTCTTTGCCTCTTTCCCGGCTGTTTTTGTACCTGATTTAGCGGGACTCTTTGCATTTTTTTTCGTCTTGGTTTCCTTAACGGTACTCTCCTTTGCGCTGCTCTTTGAAGCAGTCTTTCCGGTCTTTGTCGTCTTTTCCGCGGTTTTGGATACAGTCTTTGCTGCCTTTGTTTCTTTCGCGGCACTCTCTTTCGCACTGCTCTTTACAGCACCCTTTCCGGCCTTCGTCGTCTTCTCGGTACTCTTGGCCGTACTCTTTGAAGTCTTTGCCTCCTTCGAAGCGGTTTCTTTTGCGCTGCTCTTTGCAGTCTTCGCAGTTTTTGTTTCCTTTGCGGTACTCTTTTCCGCTGCTTTGGCGGATTTGCTTTCTTTTCCCGCCGTCTTTGCAGCCTTGGTTTCCTTCGTTTCTTTTACTGCTTTGCCTGTTGTTTTGGTTGATTTCTGTGCCACGGTTTTATCCCCTTTCATTTGCACTCATTTTCTTATTTTTTAAATCTTTTCTCTCAAATTCCTTTTCTTACGATTTTTTCAATACTCTTTTTCAAAAATTAATTCGTTGCTTTAATGCTTTAATTAATTCATTGCTTTTACAGCCGGATTACGATTTTTTTCAGTTTCTCCAGCTCCTGTTTTTCCTTCAGGTCCGTCTGGATATCTTCCATGCTGCTGCCACGTTCCCCGGCATGCCTTTCATAACTGTTTTTTTTAATCTTATACAGGATTTCGGCAATTGCCTTCGCTTTTTCCTCCTTCCCGGATAAATCCTGTATTTGCGTCGTAAACAGGGCACAAACATTGCTTTGGTCGTCCGGATCCTCGTAATGACTGATAATATCGGCCGGGTCCGGTACTTTCCCGTTTCTTAAACTTTCAAAAACGGTTTCGGCAACTTCACGGTAAAGCTCGGTTGAAAAATCCTCCTCCCGTATATACGGCTCCACCTGTGCGAACAGTCCCTGTTCCTCTATTAAGAAGGTCAGAAGCAGCTGCTCGTTTTGCATCATATAGTCGGCCTTCTCATTTTTCTTAGGCCCCGTCTTCCGCGCTTCTTCCCATTCTTTTTTATCCGCAAGGGCAAGTGCGGCTTTGCCGACCGCCTCTCTTAAATGTTCCTTGTTGATTCCGTATTCCTTTGAAACCGCATCCAGATAATTGTCTCTCTCAAGCGGATCCTCCATCTGTGCAAGAAACTGTGCAATTTCATGATGAAATTTGGTTTTCTCGGCATAATCGTTTGTATTAAACCCTTTTTCCGCGGTATGTACCTGGAATAACAGGCTGTCTTCCGCATTTTCCATCCGTTTTTCGAATTCTTCGGCACCGAGCCCTTTGATAAATTCGTCCGGATCCTTATACGGTTTCATGTTGATAATCCGTCCGGTCACTTTATACTGCCTTAAAATCTCAATGGCCCGCATGGCGGCTTTCGTGCCGGCACCGTCGCTGTCGTAGGAAAGATACACGTTCGGCGAATACCTCTGCAGAATCCTTGCCTGCTCCGGAGTAAATGCGGTACCGAGGGATGCCACGGCTTCCGTAAATCCCGCCTGATGCAGGGAAATAACATCCATATATCCCTCACACAGAATAAACCGGTCTTTCTTCGAGCTTCTTGCAAAATTGAAGCCGTAAAGATTTCTTCTCTTGTTAAAAACATCCGTTTCCTGGGAGTTTAAATACTTCGGTTCTCCGTCACCCATCACACGGCCGCCGAATCCGAGAACTTTTCCCTTGTCATCCAGAATCGGAAAAATCACTCTGTTCCAGAACTTGCTGTAAAGTCCGTTTTTTTCCGAGAATGCGGCAATTCCGGCATCCAGCAGTTCTTGATCGGTCACACCGTTCTTTCTGCAGTAATCGATGACTCCCCTGGCATTCATCGGGGCAAACCCGAGTGCAAAATGCTTAATGGTCTCGTCCGTCAGTCCGCGCTTTTTCAGGTATTCCATCCCGGGAGTCCCGTATTTTTCGTCCCAGAGTACCTTATAGAAAAAATTGGCGGCATGACGGTTTGCCTCGTAGAGCCTCATTTTATGATTCATCCGTCTCCTGGCGTCCTCGGAATTGTCTCGTTCCGGCAACGTCACGCCGGCAATCGGTGCCAGGTATTCCATGGCCTCCGGAAAGGTCATGTTCTCGTATTTCTGAAGAAAAGTAATAACATTTCCCCCAACTCCGCAACCGAAACATTTGTAGATCTGTCTGGAAGGATTCACCGAAAAAGACGGTGTTTTCTCGTTATGAAAGGGACAGCAGCAAACATAGTTTGCACCCTTTTTCTGTAAACTGATAAAACGTGACAGTACGCTTACGATGTCAACCCTCGAGCGTACCTCCGCAACAATGTCTTCCGGATAATACATCTATCGTTCCCCCGTCAGCCGTGCCAGCATTTCGGAATATAAATTTCCTCATATTTCGCAATTGCGAATCTGTCCGTCATGGCTGAAATATAATCACAAACCAGCCGTTCCTTCGGATCTCCCTTTTCCGTAAGTTTCCTGATTTCCTCGGGAACCGCGTCAAAATGCTCCATATAATACTGATACAGTGTTTTTACCAGTGCCTCGGCTTTTCCTTCCTCACTTTTGGCAACCGGATTGTTGTAAACATGCTCAAACATGAATGCCCTGAGATCCTTCATGCCCTGCATGATTTCGGGGCTCATGCCGATTTCGTTTTTATCTTTTGAATATGTAATGATGTCGTGAATAAAACGGTCGAGCCTCTCTCTTGCGGTGTAGCCCAAAAGCTCCCCGATTGATTTCGGAAGGTCACCTTCCTTCAGGATTCCGCCCCGTACCGCATCATCCATGTCATGGTGCATGTAGGCGATTTTATCCGAAAGTCTGACAATTTTGCCTTCCAGCGTGGAGGGCATGGAAGATGTCTGATGATTTAAAATTCCGTCCCTCGTCTCGAATGTCAGATTCAGGCCCACGCCTTCTTTTTCCAGGACATCCACGGTACGAAGGCTCTGTTCGTTGTGTTCGAAGCCGAGCGGACAGATTTCGTTTAAGGCCCGCTCTCCCGCGTGTCCGAACGGTGTGTGCCCCAGGTCGTGTCCGAGTGCAATCGCCTCGACCAGATCCTCGTTCAGACGAAGTGCTTTTGCGATGGTTCTCGCATTCTGGGATACTTCCAGGGTATGCGTAAGTCTCGTTCTGTAGTGGTCGCCCTCCGGGGTTAAAAATACCTGCGTTTTGTCCTTCAGTCGTCGGAAGGATTTGCTGTGAAGGATTCTGTCGCGGTCCCTTTGGAAAACCGGACGGATATCACATTCCTCCTCGGGCACAAGACGGCCCTTCGATTCGCTGCTGAAAGACGCATAAGGACTGAGCAGTTCTTTTTCTTCCTGTTCAAGACGTTCCCGGATATTCATAATAACCTCCATAAAAAGCCTACATAGATAGTATTCTTTCTCCTTTCCCGGTTTCCTTTTTTATTTCGTGATTTTTTTCAAATTTATCTGCTTTTTTTCGCATTTTTGTACTTTTTTCGCTTCCGCTCACTTCATTTTATCATGTCTTTTCCGTTTTCATTAGCTGATTCTGTTTTTTTGTTAAGTTTTGATTGACTTTTCATATTGTCCTTGTTAAAATAAGTGAGTCGCAAAAATGCGGGGATGCTGGAATTGGCAGACAGGCTAGACTAAGGATCTAGTGTTGGCAACGACGTGAGGGTTCAAGTCCCTTTTCCCGCACTGAGAACCCGAAAACCATAAAGGCTTTCGGGTTTCTTAGAAAAACGGCAGAATTAATGCCTGCAGGAGTGGCGGAATGGCAGACGCGCACGGTTCAGGTCCGTGTGAGAGCAATCTCATGAGGGTTCAAGTCCCTTCTCCTGCATGGATAAAAAAACGAAATCCGGTCGGATTTCGTTTTTTTGTTTCTATATTTCTTTTTTCTTCATGCTTATTTCTTCATGAGTCCGCGAATCAGTTCCAGATCCTCTTCCGCCACGCGCATGTTGGACTGATATACTTTTCCGTCCGACATCGTAATCGTAATGTCGATTACGCTGCCCTCGTCAATTCCTTTTCCCGCAACATCCGTAATGAATGCCGCAAATTTCGGGTGACGGGCCGTGAATTCCTCCCATTTTTTCTTAAAAGAAAGCAACATTCCAAGATCCATTTTTCTTCTCCTTCCGTAATGGGGACTTCCGTAATGGGGTCAGGCACCATTACACGTAATGGGGTCAGGCACCATTACATTTTTCTTATTTTTGGAAAACCGGTGCAAAATACCCGGACTGCGAGATTTCCTCACCCTGCATCGGCAGATGTCTGGAATCTCCGAAATTCATCATCCGGAATACCGCCTGCCCGGGCTTTCGCTCTTCCGAACCCATAATCATGATTCCGGTCGGCGGTACAAAAAATCCCTGCCATAACGCGGGCGGTGCAATCTGCGTCAGATACCCGATCATGGCAAAGGATACGCCGAGATGGCAGAAAAATACGATATTTTCATCGCTGTGTTTTTCTACCGAGAATAAACCGTTTCCTTCGGCAATGTATCCGTGACGGGCAAGTATGCCGTTCAGGCCTTCCACAACCGAATCGTAGTATTTGCCGATTTCTCCGGACTGCATGACTTTTGTCTTCGCCCAGAGATTTTTATCGTGTAAATCGTCCTGTGCCGTAAAATAATCGGGCATAAAATCCCACGCAATCCTCTTTTCGCCGGTTACCGGGTCATCAATCCGGTAATAAAATTCCTGCAGCCATTCATATGTAACGGGCGTGATATCCCAGTTTTTCAAAGAAAAAGAAGCAGTATCCTGCGCTCTTCCGAGGGGTGAGACGTATACTTCGTCCACGTTCCAGTCTTTCGTACGGTTTGCAAGCATTTCGGCCTCACGAAACCCTTTTTCCGTCAGGGAATCGATTGTATAGTCCGGCTCCGCGTGTCTGATAAAAATTAAGTTCATGTCGTTTTTCCTTAAAAAATCGTTATTATTTCATTGTTTCACAAATTTTCTTCACAATTAGTCATTCTATCACAAAACTTTTCCATTATTCAACGTTATTCAACGCGCTTTCTATATGCAATTTTGATAATATATACAATTTATTGACCGAAATGATGTGCGAATCAACAAATCTCTACAATATATAGAAAAATGCTTTTACATCCCCAAAAAATTACTGTATAATGTTTTAAGGAAATTCGGGAAAATTCCCGTCAGATATCGAAATATCACGAAAAAGAAAATGATAGAATGCAAAAATGCAGGAGGAAACATGAGAAAAAGTAAACTTGTAACTGGTATTTTAATCGGTGTGCTGGCCGGTGCCACGATTCTTGCATCCGGTTGTAAAGGCGGAAAAAACGGAAGCAGCGAAACTTCTTCCGAACCCGGCGTAATCAATTTGAATCCCACCACTTCCGAGGGCGGCAATACAACTCCGGATCCTTCCGTAGCAAACGCAACCGTTACCTTCCCGGAAGATGACAACGAACTTCCCGAAGGACTGAAAGAGGAAGACTGCTACAGAAGCGAGCTGACCAACCTCTGGACGGACAAGGCAATTCAGAACCAGCGTCCCTGTGCAATCATGGTGGACAACGAAATAACCGCTCTGGATCACTACGGATTAAACCAGGCAGATATTGTTTATGAAATGATGAATTCCACCGCAAACGGACGTGTTACCCGTCTGATGGCAATCGTAAAAGACTGGCAGCATCTGGATCAGTTCGGCTCCATCCGAAGCACCCGTCCCACCAACGTTATTCTGGCAGGCGAATACAATGCAATCCTGGTACACGACGGTGGTCCTTTCTACATCAACGAATACATTGCAAAGCCTTACTGCAACCACTTAAGCGGCGGTTTCGCAAGATTTTCCAACGGTAAGGCAATGGAATTCACCGAGTATGTTACCAGTGATACCTACAACAATCCTACTACCGGCAGAAGCTATGACGGTCTGATTTCCAGAATTGAAGCCGCAGGATTTTCCAAGGATTACAACAGCTACTATCAGGGCGTTCATTTTACCTTTAACGATGAAACCTCCGGTTTACATGACCACGGCGGAGATGCGGATGCTAAAGACATTTACCTTCCTCATCCTCATAACCACTCCGAGCTTCACTACAACGAAGAAACCAGAGAATATGAGTACAGAGAGTACAACATGGATCACATCGATCCCCTCGACGGAAACAAGGTTATGTCCTTTGACAATGTCATCTTACAGCAGACCGGTTACATGATTTACGACCCGAACGGATACATGATTTACGACGTTGTAAACGAAAGCACCGGATACTATATTACCAAAGGAAAATGCATCAATATCAAATGGAGCAAAGCCAGCGAGACCGCTCTTACCAAGTACTTTGACGTAGAGACCGGAACCGAACTGAAGTTAAATACCGGTAAGACTTATATCTCACTGATTCCGAACGATGTATGGGACGATGTAGTTTTTGAATAATTTCGGAAAAAGCGTAACACCAATTTAAAACGATTTGATTCTTATTGAAAATTGATTCTTAATATAATTAAAAAATCCACGGCGCGTCCGTGGATTTTTTATGTCTCATTTTGTATCTCCGTTTTTTTAATATTTCATTCAAGTTTTAAATGAATCTCTCCGCTTGCAAGACGTTCCGTACTGCCGTCAGACAATGTGACCAGAAGACTTCCGTCCTCTTCGATTCCGCTTGCAAGACCGGATTTTTCCTCCTGATTCTGCTTATAATAACTCACTTTTCTGCCGATCACCAAAGATATTTTCCGGTATTCTTCAATAATCGAGGCACGATAATCTGCCGCCTCGCATTTTTCAAAAAATTCCGTAAGGCGGGTCCCCACATAATTTAGGATATTCTGCTTAATGCCGTTTAACTCTTCTTCTTTGAAATTTCCGATGCCGGATGCGATATCCCGGATTTCCTCCGGAAAATCGGCGGTGGTTAAATTAATGCCGATTCCCACGATAATGCCCGTTGCATCCTCCGCAACCGCGGCCTCTGCCAGGATTCCACAGACTTTTTTTCCGTTCACGTAAATATCATTCACCCATTTGATTCCGGCATCCGCACCCGTATACTTTCTTAGTGCACCGGCCACAAAAACCGCTGCCGCGGTAGTGACAAAAATCCGATCCCTAAACTCTTCTTTCTTCCCCACGGAATGCAGGTAGGAAAAATAAATGCCGGTATCCGCCGGGGAATAAAACGCCCTGTTGTTCCGGCCTTTGCCGGCTGTCTGTTCATCCGCCCGGAAAAGAACCGGCTTTCTTTCACCGCGATTTAGAAAAAATCGTTTTGCTTCTTCGTTTGTGGAATCGATTGAACGATAATGAATGATTTCAAAATCCCGGTTTGTACTTTCAGACATGTGTGACATCTCTCTTCCTGATTTTTTTCGTTCCCGGAACGATTCCGGCATTATAACCCGGCCGTAAGGATTTTTTCACGATTCAAAAAAGCCGAAATCATCCATAAATTCAAGGGATTTCCGTTGCCTTTCAAGCGGCGTGGTCTCAATCAGAATCGTAGCATCCGGGAAATACTCTTTTTTCAGTTTCAAAAATTT
Source organism: Lachnospiraceae bacterium (assembly GCA_024681795.1). Classification (GTDB taxonomy): domain Bacteria; phylum Bacillota; class Clostridia; order Lachnospirales; family Lachnospiraceae; genus UBA3766. Next base: position 54,656 of record JAILAD010000088.1, read on the forward strand.
TTTCCAGTCGATTACGCCCTCGCCGACCGCAAGGTGCAAATCATTCTCACCGTCATTGTCGTTAATGTGTACATGACGGATAAACGGTGCAAGTTCCTTTACCCAGACGCTCACCGCGGTTCTTGAAATATAGGCGTGCGCGTAATCCAGGCAGACTCCGAAATTGTCGACATCCGCCATTCTTTCCGCCAGTTTTCTAAGCGTATCGGGTTCCTGGTCAAACATATTCTCCATATAAACGTTGATATCCGGGTATTCCTCGCAGATTTCACGGAAAAACATCTCCGTTTTAACGCTCCAGTTGTCGAGATACACCCGTGCAGTCAGGAAAGGCTCGTAATTTGTGTGAAAAATCACGCCCTGTGCATGCACTCTTTTTGCGATTTCCATACTTTCCCTGATTCGCTGCTGTGAAATGCGGACGATGTTTTCGTCTTCACTGAAGACTAAAACGTCAAAGAAATCGCCGTGCGAGGTCAGTATGTCCGGCATATCCGTTTCGTCGTACAGCTTTGCGATACGCTCACATTTTTCCTTGTTGTCCAGCATCTTCGGCGTAAAGAAATCATTAAATTCAAACCCCAGATTGTACTGTTTGGAAAGAGCAACACTTTCCTCAATGTGATGCCTGTCCGGTATGATTAAGTATTTTGACATAAGCCTTACCCCCCTATAGCTCATTTCCGACAGTTTCACCGTCGATGCCGGTCAGTTCGTACACGAAGAGGCCCTTCGATTTCCCTTTCAGCGGAATCTCACCGATCGGAGTTGCGGTTACCCCTTTATCCTTTACGCGTTCGTAAAGTACCTGCGAAATCAGTACTTGTCCGGGTTTTGCATTCGCCTCAAGTCTGGCTGCGGTATTGACCGTATCTCCGATTGCCGTATAATCCATACGGAAATCGCATCCGATATTTCCGACGACCGCAGGTCCGCAGTTGACACCGACACCGAATGTAACTTTCTTTCCGAAACGTTCCCGGCAGGACTCTTCAAGCGCTTTCGCGCCGGCCACGATATCCTTTGCGGTCCGGATTGCCTGGAGTTCATAATCCTCTAAATCAAACGGTGCATTGAAAACCGCCATGGTTGCATCGCCGATAAATTTATCAAGCGTTCCGCTGTTTTTAAAAATCGAGTTCGTGGTCAGGTTCAGATACTCGTTTAAAATCTCCACAACCTGTTCAGGCTCCAGACTTTCGGAAAGCGGGGTAAATCCGCGGATGTCAACAAACAGAACCGCTATATCCCTTGTCTCGCCTCCGAGCTTGATTTCATATTGTCCGGATTTCATAATCCCGTCCACCACCTGCGGCGCCACGTATTTGCGGAATACCGATGCTATTCTTCTCTTTGAAATAAATTCGGTTAAATAATTGATAATTACCGAAAGCAGGAAATCCACCGAGAGGAAAATCAGAAAATACACTACCGGCAAAATCAAATCCTGTTTCGTATAAAGGAAGATTCCGAGGAACACCGTTCCGGCAGCAAGAACCACAAATACCGGAATGGAAACCTTTAATTTTGTTTTCCAGAACAGAATCAGAATTCCGGTCACCAGAATTCCCGTTATAAGGGAAAAAAACAATCTGTCCACGGGAAGCGGAAATGTTCTGTCCATAAAACTCTGCAGAATGTTGGCATTGATTTCCACTCCGAACATTTCGTCTGCGGAATTCGGCACGGAAAACTGGTCCTGAAGGCCGTTTGCATACGCTCCGACCAAAACGATACAGTCCGTAAACACTCTCGGATCCACATGTCCCTCGACTACGTCAACTAATGAAATTGCCTCGTAATCAAAAGGTTTTCCCGCATAATAAAGCCACTGGCTGCCTGTTTTATCAAGTGCCGACACCACCGGTTCGGTCCCTTTTCTTTCACAAAGTTTCCGGTAAACGGAATAGGAAAAGGAATACATCATATTACCGTCTGCATCAAGGTATGTCGGACGTACCCTTCTTACAATTCCGTCCGAATCGGCAGAAACATTTGCGTATCCGGTCGTAACTTCATCCCCGGTAAACGGTTTCTCCAGCATGTTGATATATGCGTCGTCAATCCGTTCTTTTCCGTCCGGACCTTTTACCACCCTGGAATCAAAATCAATGTGGGATGCAAAAACGACGTTTCCGTTTTTCAGTGCGGCCTCTTTCAGCGCCGCATCCCCTTCCGGTGTCATTTCACTCACAAACAGAATATCAAAGCCGACAACGGCGGGATACTCACCCATGATATCGAGCAGTTTGGCATAAATGCTTCTGTCCCAGGTTCCGAAAGGTCCGTATGTATTTAATGTTTTTTCGTCGATTGCGATAATCTTGATACTCTGATTGACACCCCTGGCGCGCTGGTACAGCTTATCCTTATAAAGGTTGTCAAAAGAATAAAAAACGTCATTATAGCAAAACAGGAAGGCCAATAATCCCAGCAGAACCGCCGCCAGCCAGACCATTCCCCTGTGTATGATTTTTTTCCAGTTTTTCATAGATTCCCCCACGGGTTTTCTCTCTGTTTTGAACAAAAACTCCTCTTTTATGTTATCAAAATTTCTTATTTTTGAAAAGGCACTATCAAAACCGTTTCCCGATATGGTAAAATACCTTCATACGGTACCTTAATTATTACGTACGGTATGAAAGGGGAACTATATGGATCAACAGAAATACTTATCCAGCGATGAACTTTTAGAGAAAATTTTTTACTACATGTCCCGTCTTTTCGAGGAAAAAGAACTCTCCACCACTCTTTTCCTTTTAACGGACCTCGGAAAAACACTCGTAAATTCGGACCGTGCAAGCTTCTGGTTCTGGGACCGCAGAAAGCACGTTATCTGGACGCTCGCGGCACTCGGCACCGATACGATTTCCATTCCGGAAAATTCCGGCCTCGTCGGCGCTTCCATGCAGGGAAACGAAGTGTTAATCATCAACGACCCTTATAACGATCCGAGATTCAATCCCGAAGTGGATAAAAGTACCGGGTATCTTACCAAATCCATTCTGACCATGCCCGTTACCAACTCGGACGGCAAGGTTATCGGCGCCTACCAGGCAGTCAATAAAATCAATACGGACGGAAGCGACGGTCAGTTTACCGATGAAGACGTAAAACGACTTTCCCTTGCGACCGCATTCTGCGGAAGAAGTCTTGAATCCTATATGCTTTACAACGAAGCCATGGAGGATCCGCTGACCGGTCTGCGTAACCGCCGCGGTCTGCATGCACATTATGAACGACGGATTGCCACGCTTCGCATTTTTGAAAAAGCATCCATCATTATGTGTGATATCGACCATTTCAAGCGCGTCAACGATACCTACGGACACAATGCAGGCGATGAAGTGTTAAGACATGTTGCCAACACGCTTTCTTCTTCCATCCGCATTGACGACGGAGCTTTCCGCTGGGGCGGTGAGGAATTCATTCTTCTGCTTCCGCACAGAGGCATGGAGGAAAGTACCGAATTTGCAGAAGAACTCCGTAAACAGATTGAAGGCGATGTGATTACGTTTGAGGGAACGGATATTAAGATTACGATGAGTTTCGGTGTCAGTGAAATCAATCCGGAACTGACCACGGAAGAAAACGTGGAAGCCGTGGATGCAAAGCTTTACTATGCAAAGGAACACGGAAGAAACCGCGTCGTAAATACCATTCCGGAAGAAGATGCTAACGGCTCTTCAGAAGAGAATGCAGAACCGTAGTTTTGCAAAACAGATAAGCAATTACCATCACCACTACCATAAGGGCGCGGTAAGTAAAGAAATAATGCACGTATGCGTGATTTGACAGAATCAGAAATCTGGCAATCGGAACCAGTGCAAGAACAAGATATGCCGGGAAGAAGGAATTTTCCTTCTTCCCTTTTTTATGATTGTCTTTTTTATGATTGCCGGCTTTATGATTGTCGGCTTTATGATTCAGCACTTCCCTGTCACGCAGGAAAAACCATGCAATGTAAAGAACGGCCGGCGCTCCGAACAGAATCAGACGTACCGTATTTCCCGATGTGTCGTTCGGAATCCCGTAAAGACATGCAAAATTTCTCTCAAACAAAACGGCAAGACGTGCCAGGGGACCAACCGTCTCAGACGCAAGGTTTCCGGTTTCGCGCACGGCACCGACGGTACGTTCCGCAACGGAAGAAAGTGCGATACGCACCTCCTCCGGCCCCAGAAAGGCAGCGCATAAGCCCCATTTTAACAAAAACATAAAAGCATAACCTGCAAGCCAGAAAAGTCCGGTTCGAAGAAGGAATAACCACGGTGAATCCGTATTTCCTTTCTCACCCTCTTTTCGAATCACTACAGGCTTATTTCGGCCTTTTTCGAGTAGGTACAGGGAAACAAACGCCGGAATCGTAAAAGTCGCCGTTTCGGCCGTAAGGAAGTCAAAAAAGCAGGTCAGAATTCCCGCTGCAAGGAAAACCGCTTCGGGCGCAAAAAAGTGCTCCGGTTTCTTTTCATTCCTGCTCATTATCAGGTATATCACGAACGAAAATACGGTTACGAAAAGACAGACAAATGCGTATTCAAAACAGGTGTATCCGAACAGTATTTTTCCGGCGATGACGCCGAACAGATACGGCACTGCAAGCATATATTCCTTCCTGATTACCAAAAATACAATCCATGCAAGATTGAGTGCGGTTCCGATTACAAAGAACAGCACCCTCATTCCGGAAACCTCGGTAAACATCAGAAGAAGCCGGATTACCGCGGCTCCTCCGTGCCAGTATCTGGAATATGTAAGATTTCCCGGTGCATCCTCACATACCGCTCTCTTAAATCCCTCGTCTGCATTTTCGAACGAATCCGTATCCTGTGTATAGCGGGCTTCCAGAATACGGATTGCCGCATTTTCCCGGGCTGATGTATTGCCGAGCTGATAGGCGATTCCGCATGAAACGACATCCGCATAGTTGTCCCTCTTTACCGCTTCCTGTTTTTTAACAAGCATTTCGAAGAGGTTCTTGGAAGTAAAATACATTGCACTCTTCTCTGCATTTTCCTTAATCCTGCTTTGCGGAATCAAAGACGACACAAGAAGGAGTCCAATGCAGCCGATGACCGCAAGGACTCCCGTAATCAGTATTTGTAAATTTTTTTTCAAACTGCTTTTCAAAAAATGAAGCCGTTCCTTTTTCTTTGTATTTCGTATCGACCGGTGATTCTTACACCGTTTTTTCGGTTATTCTTCCACCCAGTAAACCAGGGTATCCGTATTAACCGGTTCTAAAAAATCAACATCCCAGTGACCGTTCTTCGTCGGTCTGAGCGAAGGTTTCGACACAATTTCTCCCTTTGAAACGGTCTGCGTACCGAATACGTCCGTACCGTACATAAAGGTCACCATGCAGTCCTTTTTCTCAATCAGCTGCACCTGCAAATCTTCAACGGTTATGACCATTTTTCCGCTTCCCGTTGCAATATCCTTAAAGAATTCAATGGTAACCGCCGGGAAGGTTGCCGGATCGATTCCCGTAATCTCCTTAATAATACAACTGTCAGAGTCACTGCCGCCGATTAAAACATCGGTATTCTCGTCGAACTCTATCGGATCGCCGATCGGGTTTCCGTGTTCGTCATGAAGTGTAACCAAGACCTTTCCTTCCGTAACGGTAAGTCTGGTAATCGTATTTAAGCCCTTGATTCCGGATGCATCAAGCGTCTTTGCCATGAAGAGCATGGACGGCTGAATTGCACTGCTTTCCAAAACCTTCTTAATGGTTTCAACATCCGTTACTTCCACACGGAAGGACGTACCGCGGACAACCATGGTAGAGTTCGGTGTATTGACTTCATACGTGGAATTTGCGCTTAAATCATTCTGAATTTCACAGGTCAGCGCACCCCTGGTCAGTTCAATCCGGCTTCTGGAGTCCTTTGCGGTTCCTTCCGCCACGATTGAAAAGTCCGTATTCTGTTCCACATATGCCAGTTTGTCCTCGTCCATCATCAGAACAAGGCTTGAGTTTCCGTCTACATGAACCGCATCGCCGCTCTGAAGAGCCATTCCGACATATGCTTCCAAGTCGTCAATATCCCCTCTGGCAACAATACAATGCCCTTCCGCCTTCATTACCTTGATGACACGGTAACTGTCAGTCTGTTTTCCTTTCAGGAGAAAAATTGCAGCAATAACTCCTGCAATGACCAGTATGCCTCCTGCAACTCCTCCTATGATGATTCCTGTTTTTTTGTTCATTTTATTCCCCGTATCTTTTATAATCCGCTTTATTTGTTCTCATGGAAAGTGGCATCTCCCTCTTCCGAATAGAAGGATATTCCCGGCATATAAGTCGTGTCATCACCCTCTTTTGTCCATGTAGAACTTCCTGTCGGTGTTTTATATTCGGTATCTGCTTCCAGGAACAAATCTCCCTCGCGAATAACACCTGTCTTCATCCATTCCGGTGCGGTAATGATATCCATTGAAACTTCATTTCCGGCTTTATCCACTACGGTAACTTTCACTTTCTGTTTTCTCTTTCCGGAAGGCAGATCGAACGTTACATTTCCGTTTCCGTCGGTTTCCGTCTTTATGATGTTTCCGTCCACCCGTACCTGATCCAGATTCTTATCGCTTGCGCTTCCTTTCAGCACACCCTTTTCATCGGTAAAATAAGTGCCGCCCTCTTCCATATCATGAATCTGCGGTTTCAATACATCAATCCGAAGTGCTGCAATCTGAATTGCCGCGGACTGTTCACCGGTAGCGGCATTGCGGATAAAGAAGGAACTTCCCGCATCCTCTTCGCTTAAGGTAATTGCCTGATTGGTAAAATTCTGTCTATTCTTTACGGATATCTGATATCCCGTTGCCGGAACAAGCGTTACTTCCGAAGTATACCATCCTCCCGCACCGATTGTTCCGGAAATGGTATATGCTCCTTCCGGAACCGGCATGTAGGATATAGAGAATGTACAGCTTGCGGAGCATCCGCTGTACTCGTTATTTTCAGGCAGTGAAACAACGGCCACATAGGTTCCGACTTCCGTCGGCATCGCTCCCGTAAATGCGCTGTCCGGTGCTCCGGCAGGCTTATAGGAAATGACTGCCTTCGAAGCATCGTTTGTGGAAGAAGAAACTACAGGTGTAGGTGTATTACCTCCGTAAATTGCATTGTTAACAGAAATGGATACACTGCCCGGTTTTACCGTTACCGTATTATCTTCTTTCTTCTCATCCGGTTTCTTTGCAATTGTAACCGATACGGATGCAGGAGCAATATTGTCATAAACCTGCTTCCCGTCTATCGTGTTTCCGTTTACCTTATACCATACGGTATAGGTTCCGGCATCCTTTCCTTTCGGGATTTCGGTACTGTAACCGTCTTTTTCCGAGAGGCTGTAAAGCAGCGTTCCGTTTTCAACCTCACCTGCCGTTACGAGTTCCTGGTAATTTCCGTTTTCGGTCAGTTCTTTTGCGGCCGGTGCCGTCTTAATCGTCGGAAGGCTTGAGCCGATTGTAAATTTCACGGTAGCCGAAGAAGGCAGTTCATAATTGGAATTCGACAGTTTCACAGCCTTCGCCGTGTGAGTTCCGACTTCCGAAGTTTCTCCCTCAACCGTTACCCTGCAGGTATCACCGTCTGCAACTCCGGTAAGAGTCAGTGTGGGAACATGTTTCTTTCCGTCGTATTTAAATGTCAGATCGGACCACTTCAATCCAACCGTTTTCTTTTGAATCTCAACCTCTACCGATACCGGTTCAACGTCTTCGTAATTCCCGCCGCCGATAACTCTGCACCAGACCGTATAGGATTTGGCATCCTTACCTTCCGGTACGGAATCGGAATAATTGCCGCTTTTTTCAAGACCATAATAAACGCTTCCGAAATCGGCTTTTACCCCGCTGACGAGAGGCTGCATTTTTCCGTTATAGGTAAGAGTGACTTTTTTCGGAACCGTCAGCGAATTGGATGCTTTTGCAATGGTCACGGTCCGTACGGAAGGTGTTACGTCGTTGTGATTCTGATCACCGTCCACTCTTAACCATACATAATATTCCCCGGCATCCGTTTTCACCGGAATCTCGGATGAATATGCATCAGAAGAAGGCTCAATCATTTCCCCTTCCTCTTGCTGACCGAGAGCAAACATCGGTGTACCGCCGATTACCGAAAGGCCGCCGATTAATTTCTGCCCGGATCCGTTATAAATAAGACTCTCCGAAGTCTCGCTGATGCTGCAGTCCGCTTTTGCAACCGTAAATTCGGCAGTTGCCTCTGCACCGTTGTAATTATCCGATTCGGCGATTGTCGCTCTTAATACATAATCGCCTGCGTTTGTCGTACTTGTGGGAAGTCCGGACACATAATCCGTATCTTCTCCGCCTATTAACCTGTACGCATAGGTAACCTCACCGTCTCCGAGATTGTCGAATACGGTCGGGGTTGCGGGTGCATCGCCGTACGTCCATCCTGTTATCGAAACGGACGGTGTAATATCCGCACGTGTAATCTCAAATTCCGCGGTTGCCGAAGCTCCTTCATAATTATCGGTTTCCGCTATTTCAACTTTTACGGTATACTGTCCCGCATCGGAAGGTTTCCGGTCCGAATAGGTCGTATCCGAAGCAGCCTTGTAACGAAAAGTTTCCGTACCGTTTCCGGTATTTCCGCTTACGACCGGATCGGATGCTGTGGTTCCGTATACCCAGTCTGCCATCGTAACCGACGGACTGATTTCCTCTTTGGAAATGCTGAAATCGGCATAGGATACAGATGCGTTATAATTGTCCGTTTCCGCAATTGTCGCTCTGACCTTATAGTCTCCCGCTTCCGTCGGAACCTCAGTGTCATAGGTACTGTCTGCCGCATCGGATGCCTTATACTCAATTGTCTCAGCACCGCCGCTTATATTATCCGTAATGACAGGTGTGGAAGGAGTTTCCCCGTACTTCCATCCCGTAATCGAAACCTGCGAATCGAAATCCGCTTTTGCTATCGTAAAATCAACTTCTGCCGTTGCGGAAGGATAATTATCTGTTTCCGCAATTGTTGCAGTCAGGGTATAATCCCCTGCCGCAGTGGTACTTCCCGGTAGCCCGGCAACGCTCTCCGTTTCCAAATCGGATTTTTTCCTGTAGGAATATGTCACTGCACCGTTTCCGGTATTTCCCGTTACAACAGGCTCATCCGGTGTTTCCCCGTAGGTGAAACCGGAAAATGCAATGCTCGGGGAAATATCTGCCTTTTCAACCGTAAAGTCTGCGGTCGCTTCTCCGGCATTATAATTATCGGTTTCTCCGATGACTGCCTTTAAGGTATATTCCCCTGCAGTCAGGGTGGAGGAAGGAAGACCTGCCGTATAGGCATCTTCTCCCGCGGTTTTTAATTTATAGGAATAGGAAACCGTGCCGTTTCCGGTATTTCCGGTTAACACAGGAGTATTGGGTTCCTGTCCGTATGTCCAGTTTCCGATTCTTACGGCAGGTGTAATATCCACTTTTTCAATTGTCACGTCAACGACTCCCGTTACTGCACAGGAGTGGTTGTCATCCAGGGATACCAGATCGTATCCGACATGATAAGTTCCCGCATTCTTACCGACCGGAATATCATACGAATATTCCGTCAGTGCCTGACCATCTTCATCCGTAAGACGATACCGGATTTTACCGAATTCCGATGATGATACACCTGCGGTAACAAGTTCCTGTTCCGTGCCGTCATAGGTAAGGGGTTTCGCAGCAGGGTCGGTCGCAATCGTAATCTCAGCCGGATTAATGTGAAAGTCACGGGTATTCTCTGCCGGTAACTCATAATTCGAATTGGACAGAGCAGTTGCCTCGGCAGTATAAGTTCCCGCATCCGTGCCTCCTCCTTCTATGGTTACGGTGCAGACATCTCCGGTGACTACACCGGTTAATGAGGCTGAAATACACTGTTCTTCTCCGGTATACGATAATTCCGCATCGTCCCATTCAAGACCGACGGTCTTGGGTGCAATCGTTACGGAAATTTCTTCTTCATCGGAATCCAAATGGTTTTCATCACCGGAAACCTTTACCCGGACAACGTATGCTTCCGCAGTTTTTCCGGTCGGAACGGTTTCGGAATACTCTCCCGTTTCCGACAGCCTGTACACAAAGGTTCCGTCGCCTGCATCTCCGCCGGATACCAGAGCCTGATTGTTTCCGTTATAAGTTAAATCATTTGCATCCGGCCATACGATATCTTCAACATCCGCTTTTTCAATTGTAAAATTTTTCGTATATGTTTCGCCGGAAGGCAAAGCATAATTATCATTCGTAAGACCGGTCACACCTATGGTGTAACTGCCGGCATTTTTGGCAACTCCGTCTACCGCACTTCTTCCTTCAATCGTATAAAGAGCTTCACAGCTATCTCCGGAAACCACTCCGTTTACGGTTGCTGTCGGATGCTGTCCTTCGCCGTTGTAAACAAACTCTTCTTCAGACCATGCAATGCCGGTGATTTCTTTCGGAGCAATCGTTACCGTCTCGGATTTCGGCTCGGAATCCATCTGATATACGCCGTCTCCCAGCACTTTCCACCAGAATGTATACGTATCGGCATTTTTACCGGTCGGCTTCGCAGAAGAATACGTTCCGTCCTCGGCATCACTGAATACTACGGAATCCTCGTAATCGGCATCCACATCGACAAGTGCCTGTTCTGCACCGTTATACTCCAGATTCTCTGCCGGAATAATTTCACCGTCTGCAATCATGCTTACAATAAACGGTTCGCTGTCAAGGGTAAATCCTTCATATCCCCTGCTTTCTATCTGACCGTCGGAATTAATCACGGTTTCGGTTTCCCCGACAGTCAGAACCGCTTTGTATTTTCCGGGTATTGTCGGATCGGAGGTACCGTGCCATGAAGTATCCGAAGGATCCTCATAGTTTTCCAGAATTACAAATTCATAATCGGAATCTCTGGTATCTCCCATGGCAACCCTCACTCCCGGGCCGCCGTCCGGAACCGATCCGTCGGGACCGAGGGTATATCCGGTCACTTCGATATCCCAGTCATTTTTCGTGTCAAGTTTTTCCGGAATCGGGTACAAATCAAGCACTCCGAGATCCAGATATTTTACAACTTCTTCAAGATCGGATTCTCGAATCGGGTTTCCTCCGAGTACGAAAAATCCTTCCGAATTGTTCATATCAATATAGGAACTGCTCGTGGCCCATCCGATATAATCCGTTTTTTCGGGTGCGGTTTTTTCCGCGAAATACACTCCGCCGCTTCCGTAGAAATACGACCAGTCTTCTGCCTCGACTTCCTCCTCTTCATCCAGATACCGAATCCGGAATCCGTCATACTGTACAAATTTGTACTGAAGCCCTCCGGTTGTATCATCCGCATTCACACTGTCAAGTTTATATACCGCCCGGAGATTCTTATCCCCGATCAGTTTGGGTGTGCCGGCAAATTCCGGAAATACAAATTCCCCGTACTGATAATATATTTCGTCTTCCCCTTTAGAATCCCCGGAATTAACAGGTTCAATCACATAAATCCCGTCACCGAGTTCCTTTTCAACGGTATAGATAATACGGCAGAACGCTTCGTTTCCGTTAACGGTATCATCTCCCATAACCCAGGAACCGATGTCAAGACTGTCAAGGTCATACTCATCCGCATCTGCCTTTATCGGTACCAGAACGACACTGAATACCAGCAGAATGCTTAAAAACATCGCCAGGGTTTCTTTTGCTCTGCGTCTGATATTAAAATTTCTTTTTTCATTCCTCATACTTCAATTCCCCGTGCACCGAAGCGGCACAAATTCATAACTTCCGTATCCTTTTCCGGATACCGTCCGGATTACAATCCCCTTATAATTTTATAATTCCGAAACAACCTGATTCTTTCCGTTTTGTTTTCCCTTATATAACCTTGTGTCCGCAATCTCCACCAGTTTATCCACCGAAAGGCCCGGTGTGGATTCCGTAACACCGAAAGTCATGGTGATCTTAATTGTGTAACCGTGTGAAATAACCACCATGTCTTCAATCATTCCGCGGATACGTTCCGCAACATCCACGGTGACTTTCCTGTTTCCGTCAATGGCAATTAAGAACTCCTCACCGCCCCAGCGGCATACCACATCGTTGTCACGAAGGGAACTCATTAAAACTCTCGCCACGTTTACAAGCACGTCATCACCGGATTCATGCCCGAAGGTATCGTTTACCTTCTTGAAATTATCGATATCGCAGATAATCACGCCGAAAATTCTTCCCTCTTCCTGAAGAAGGCGCATCTTCTCATCCAGTTCCTGATTCATATACCTTCTGTTGAAAAGACCGGTAAGTGCATCCCTGTTTGCTTCCTGGTTCAGAGCCTCGTTTTTGGAGGTAAGGCTTGTCGTCTTCGAGGACATATCCCAGTGCAGAAGCATCAGAAATCCGATCATCACCATAAAGGTTACCGCCAGATTATATGCCGCAAACACAATGATTACGTAGGTTTTAACCGGAATGACCGGTTTCGGCTGGATCAGGTTATATACGTACAAAGTCGTAAAAATCAAAATCGGTGAGAGTGACAGTAAGAAACTTGCCATCTCCTTTTTCTTGTATATACCCCAGGTAAGGGCAAAATAGAAAATCGCGGGAATGGAGGCTATCGCCAGCATTGAAAAGCTTCCTTCCCTTCCCAGTACAACCTCGTTTACAACGGCAAAGCACCATACTTCAATGTAAACAACGTGAATGATTACTTTATATGCGCCCTTCTGGACCAGCAGTCTGAGAAGCTGGAACGTAACCGCCATTACCACGGAAAGCATTCCGAGATAACGCAGGTCGAAGGTAAAGAAAAGAATCGCATATATCGCCTTGATGACACACAATGCGTTCAGAAAAAGGTGGAGCTTGAAGGCCTCGTCAAAAAAGCCCTCTCCGTTTTTTATACCGTCAATATAATGCTTCAGATTAGACATATATCCCCCTTAGTACAGAATAATCCATACAATGCTATATTACTCTATTTTGCAATGTTTGTCATTATTTTCACCAAAAATACAAGACGAAAAAGATAATAAAAATTTCATACTTTTTCACACTTTTTTGTGGTTACTATTGAGTAAAACCACAAAATGTGGTATGCTATTGAGGAAAGTGGGGATATTATGTCCAAAAAGAAGAAAAAAGCAAAGAAAAAGAATAAAATCCTTACCGCCTTCTTATGTCTGACAGCGTGGTTTTTCGGCACCGTTTTGGTGGTTTTGGGCGGTTTTTTATTCCTCTTATATCTGGTTCAGCTGGGACCGTCTCCGAGAATCCGCGATCTCTTTGTTGCATCTGCAAAAGAATCGAGCGTCGGAGGCGTTATGGTTGATTTGTTCCTCTCTCCCGAGCAGGTTGAGGAAATCATGGCCAACAATTCCACAAAAGAATTCTCCGAAATCACCGACACCACTATGGTCAAAATAGCCTACGCCAATTCCGAAAGCGAGGATTCCTCTTCCCAGAGCAGTGTGGGAAGACTTGACAATCCCGAAGATCCGGACGGCGACGGCATTACCGTGTATGATGTACACGGTCCTACTTACCGCGGAAAAATGATGGTGGTCTTCGACCCTTCCCGTGTCAAAGTCGGCACAATCGATCACTACGGAATCAGTTCACCGGGGCTCACTCTTCCCGAGATCGTAGAGAAATATGATGCGGTAGCCGGTATCAACGGCGGAAAATACGATGACGAAGCCGGTATCGGTACAGGCGGAATGCCGCAGGGTATTGTATTTTCCGAAGGCGTCTTAAGAATGGGCGATCCTACCAGCAATTATGCAGTATATGGTTTTGACAATAACAACGTCCTGGTCGTAGGATACATGAGCGCCGGATATGCGGCATCCATCGGAATCCGTGATGCGGTTACTTTCGGACCTGCCCTTATCGTAAACGGCAAATCTGCCAGAATGGCAGGCTCCGGCTCGGGATTAAATCCCCGAACGGCAATCGGCCAGCGTGAAGACGGCGCGGTACTCCTTCTTGTAATCGAAGGAAGGCAGACCACTTCGCTCGGCGCTTCCATGGCAGACCTCGTGGAAATTATGGAAAATTACGGTGCGGTAAATGCAGCCAATCTCGACGGCGGAATGTCTTCTTCCATGGTTTATAACGGAGAGGAAATCGTATCCAGCTGTACCATGAGAAACCGTAAAATACCGACTGCTTTTATCGTGGAAAGGAGAGACTGAAATGGGTGAATACCGCTCTCCCAAAATCGTTCCCCTTTCCGAAGACAAAACGATTAAAAAGTCCCACCCTTTTTTACTGTTTGCGGGCATCTGGTTTTCCTTTCTGCTTCTGGCACTGGTTCTGTTTCTCGGCAAATTCCGTCAGTTTCTGATTTCCTATGAAACCGAATATCAGGCCTCTCTCCCGGAACACTATGCGGAAAAAATCGTCGGCATCATCGAAAAAAACGATATGCCTTCCATTTCCGCGCTTCAGACCGAGGCTCCCGAAATATCCGAATTCGAAACCGAAGAAAATCTTTATCACTACATGACGGAACTGATAAGCAACAAAAAAATCGGTTTTTCCGAAACCGAAAATTATACGGATGATAATCCCGAATACTATATCACGGCGGATCAGTATATCATCGCAACGCTCCGCTTAAGAAAATCCGCATCCCAGGAACGCAAGCACAGTCTTCCGGTCTGGGAAAAGGATACTTTCGAATTCTATACGGATGCGCAGCACGCGGTCCGCGTATCCTGTCCCACCTGCTATCATGTCTACGTAAACGGTGTGGAGATTCCGAACAAATACTGTTATAAGAACGATCCTTATCCCGGAGAAGACTATTTCCGCGGTACCATTGAACTGCCGCACAACAGGTTTTATCTGATTGAGAACCTCTTTGAAGAAGCAAACGTTACCGCAAAAGCAGAGGACGGAAGTGCGGTAAAACCCGTTCTGGACACGGAGAAAGGAATGTATGTAATTCCGCTTACCATGGCGGAAGAAACCGAAACGGAAATGAAAGAATTCGGCACTGCTGCCGCACTGAATTATACGCATTATGTACAGAACGATGCCGGCATCGGTGCATGTCAGGGTTATTTCCTTGCCGGTACCAATTACCTTCAGATGGTAGAATACGGAGAATCGAGAAAATATTATCCCTGGCACAGAATACAGAGTGAGGAAACGGAAATCGTTGAATTTTTCCCTTATGACAACGACCATTTCTATATTCAGGTAAACATCAACCAAGTACTGCTTGTCAGAGGTTCCGACGAAAAAGCGGTTACAACCGAGAACCGTTTCTTTATCATGAGAACCAACCAGGGCTTTAAAATCTGCGGACTCGAGTACTAAAGTGCTCTTTTGGAAAAAATGACGGAAATCAGCAAAAAAACAATCAACGGAAAAACGGTTTTGATCACAGGAGCTTCCCGGGGCATCGGAAAGAGCCTGGCTGAAATTTTTGCAAAAGAAGGGTATCATCTCGTGATGCTCTGCCATAATTCCCTGGACCGCATGTGGGAAGATGCCGGAAAACTCTCCCGGGAATACAATGTAAATGTCAGCTGCTATGCCACCGATGTTTCGGATTCTGCGGAAGTCGCAAGGCTGTTCCGGGATCTGGATTCTCATCACGTCACAATCGACATTCTGATTAACAACGCAGGGATTTCCTATGTCGGCCTTTTACAGGATATGACGGATGAGGACTGGGATGAGGTAATCAGGACGAATTTAAGCGGCGCATTTTACACCACCCGCGCGGTACTGCCCTCCATGATTGCAAGAAAGGAAGGACGTATCTTAAACATTTCCTCCGTCTGGGGAAATGTCGGAGCCTCCACGGAAGTAGCCTATTCCGCAAGCAAGGGCGGGCTGAATGCCTTTACCAGGGCTCTGGCAAAAGAGGTCGCCCCGAGCGGTATTTCCGTCAATGCCATTGCCTGCGGCTATATCGATACCGCGATGAACAGCCATTTAAGTTACGAAGAAAAGGAATCCCTTTTCAATGAGATTCCTTCCGGACGTCCCGGAACCCCCGATGAGGTTGCGGAATTTGTATATCAGATTGCTACTTCCTCGAAATATTTAACCGGGCAGGTTATCAGATTTGACGGCGGCTGGATTTAAACCGCAGACCAAAAAACAAAAAATAAAAGACTTCCGTTCGGAAGCCTTTTTTTATTCAATAAATCCGTCCTCAAGGTATACATAGAATTTTCTCTCATCCTCGAGTCTGATGCAGCCGAGCTGGCTGGCTTTGTTGCGAAGTGCCATACCGCAGTCGATATTCCGAATCCGGTACCCCAGAAAATCATCGTTTTCATAAACCAGTCCGCGGCCGTACTTGTCCACACAGTCCAGACGCTGTGTAAAGGTATGGCCGTGAATGTAAATCATCTTCTTGTTCGGGAACAGTTTCTCCCCGACCACGTCCTGATACCGGAAATCATAAATACTGGTCCATACCACCTTGTAGGTTTCATTGTACGGCATGTCCATGAATTTGATTCCGCTGTCAAACTTCATTTTTGTACAGTATGCATGCGCCAGATAGTATTTCTTTTTTTCCACGGTTACTTTTTTCACAACCCACGTATTCTTCAGGTAGTCAAGTACCTTCTGTTTCTTTGCCGCAGGAAGCGCTTTGAACGCATTATACGTTGTAAGACCGCCGTTGCACGGATCCAGCCAGATATCAATATCGTCGGTATCGAGACGATTCTTGTTCTGAATCTCATATTCATTTTTTAAAGCATCCAGCATTAATAGTTCATGGTTTCCCATAAAGAGTTCTATGTTATCATGCTTCATCATATACTGGATAATCTTGATTCCGTCGGGCCCTCTGTCAATTACATCCCCAAGGCAGTAAAGAACGTCATTTTCGCCAAATCGAATGAGGTCCAGCATCTTGAGGAAAGACTTGTATTGTCCGTGGATATCACTGATTACGTATGTACTCATCTACGAACCCTCTATTCGATTTCCATGATTTCATTAACGTCTACCTGAATGATCGGGCGGATCCCCATCGGCTGGTCCACTCTCCAGTTTTTCAGGTTGCCGTTTAAAATGCACTGGCCGTCACAACTCTCACCGTATGCAAAAGTTCCTCTTCCCGCATTCAGAGAACCGCGGGTTCTTAAGCCGTAACCCATGGGAAGGGATTCATCCACCTTCTGGGCTGCCGCATACTGGCTGATCATATTCGGGCCGGATTTGTCATTTACTTTCAGTCCGTTTCCGCCTCTTACCATCTTGTTGCCGAAGCCGCCGTTTACCTCGTCAACAGAAGGAAGGAATACACGGTCATAGGTCACTTCATCCGTAAAGGAAGAAATCGGTGTAATGACTTCGCGAATCATAATTCTCTTCTGCTCCATTTCCGTGAAAGCGGTGTGCAGAAAATCACGGTTCAGCCATTCCCTGATCCGGCTGGTTTCCCAGGAAATACCGGTTCTGGTCTTCATGACTTCACGCTCGCTCATGTCAATAAAATCTCTCTCGTCATACATCTGGTAATCGAGAATGTACTCGGACTGGATAATCATTTTGTTTCCGGAATGATGTAAAATCACCCAGGGAATCTCGGAAAATTCAAATACCCTGTATTTCCGGCTGTCCTCTTTCAATTTGGCAAGATTTTTATTCTTGAAATCCTTGCTCATAAGTCCGTCAAGCGGACGGAATCTCTTATACTTATTCTCTCCGACGTTTGCACAGTCCTGCAAATCGTAATTTGCATAAATAATATCCGTTGTCAGACTCGCTCCGACAACCTCATTCATCGGATAATGGCCGAACCAGATTCTCTGGTTTCTTCTGTCATACAGCATGGACTGGTCGAATGTAGGGAATACCACCACATCCTCGTTCGATTCCTTCTTGGTAACTTTAACACCGTAGAGGGACCTTGCAAGCTGTCCCATATCCTGCTGCCGGTCCTTCGGATCCATGGAAAGACCTTTCGTGATTGCATCAATAATACGCTGCTCCATCGGGATTCCGAATTCCTCAATCGGAATCAGCGGTTCGCCCTGGCTTCTCTGATAAGCGTCCGTCGGTATATCTCCGGTAATCATGCAGTATAAAGTTGCGCAGATTCCGTATACATCCGTCCACGGTCCCTGGCCTTCGCCGAGCATCTGCTCAAGCGGTGCATAACCGAATTTACCGAAGTAAATCTGACCGGTTTTGTTGTTCAGTTTCTTGGTAGCGCCAAAGTCGATTACCTTAATGGAACCGTCGGAATCAAGCATGATATTCTCGGGAGAAATATCGCGGTGAATCAGACCGCTCTTGTGAATTTCCTCCATGGAGTGGATAACCGGCTCCATCAGGGATAATGCCTGATCTACCGGAAGTCTGCCGCCGTTGTTGTCAATAAACCGACGAAGCGTACCACCCTCCAGGAACTCCATAATCATATATCCGCAGTTATTCGCATAGAAAAGTTCCTTGATGGAAACAATACCGGGATATTTCGAGAACTGCGCAAGAATTCTTGCCTCACGCAGATAAGATTTCAATTCTTCTTCATACTCTTCGTTTGTCGTATCATCCGTAACGTATAAAGAACCGTCCTCGCCTCTCTGTACCATATCGGACGGGAAAAATTCCTTTACCGCCACACGATACTCCAGCAAAAGATCGAATCCGATGTATGTAATACCGAAATTACCCATT
The DNA here is from genome assembly GCA_024681795.1 of Lachnospiraceae bacterium. Classification (GTDB taxonomy): domain Bacteria; phylum Bacillota; class Clostridia; order Lachnospirales; family Lachnospiraceae; genus UBA3766. Next base: position 73,316 of record JAILAD010000088.1, read on the forward strand.
CCGAGGATATTTCCGATTAAAATTTTTCCGTTTAAAATGGTACCCGGTTCCAGCGCTTCGCCGTAACTTTTCACTCCCCTTTTCGGCTTCCCGCAGACCGGACAGAATTCATCTTCTTTACTCATGTGCATGCAGTTTAAGCACATTTTTTTGATTTCCGAATATTCCATAACCTTCTCCAATCAAAAATTATTTAGAAAAACAGAATATATCTGTCCCATTTTCCTAATAAAAGCACATCCATTATACCTAAATTTGTGAGATTTTTCCATATAGTTTCCATCAAAAAAAGCCTTTTTGTGCAAAAAAACCAATTTATAGATACATATTTGTATAAAATCGAGAAAAAGAGAAAGAAAGCACCGGAAAGAAACCGTCAAAAGCCGTATTTTAAACAGGAAAATCCAAAAAGATAATCCAAAGTGATAATTCAAAAAGGAATAATAGAAAGGGAATTCTTAAAAGGGAATTCTTAAAAAAGAATTCCCTTAAAACATAAATTCGGCTCCATTGTATCAAAATTCCAGGAATGGAACGCATCACCGGCGCAGAACCGGTAGTGTTCGCAATCCGCACACGGACCGCATTTTCTGTAGTCGGTCCGGTAAATGTCAAATTTATTCTCCCAGACTTCTTTAAATGAATCCCTGCGGATATTTCCCTGCACAAGTTCCGGTCTTCTTTCGATATCGAGGCATGCCGTAATATCCCCGTTATACATAACCGAGGCCACGTAGAGTCCTGCATTACAGAGAAAATACCATTTCCGGACTTCTCTCTCCAGTTCCTCTCCGAGATAATGACTGCAGCCGTAAACCACTTCCATCGGTCCCTTAAAACGGTATTCTTTTATAAAATCAAAAAGTTTCCTGTACTCTTCCCCGGAAAGCGGAAGATCAGGCTGTTCCTTCGCCCTGCCGATCGGCTCTATATTGATGACTCTCCAGGACCGGACTCCGATTCCAGAGAATTCCTTATACATCTTCTTTAAATCCCTGATGTTTTTATGCGTGACCACGGTCGTAATCTGAACATGCGAGAAACTCCCGTTTTTAACGAGTGCCCGGATTCCCGCCACGGTTTTTTCATAACTTCCGGGGGACTGTCTGAACCACTCATGGTATTCTTTCAGCCCGTCCAGACTGACGGATATGGTACGCATACCGGCCTTTGCAAGCTTCGCGGCAACCGTATCGTCTATTAACGTTCCGTTTGACGTCATGCCCCAGTTAAAGCCGAGAGAATGGGCATATTCCATAATGTCAAACAAATCTTCCCGTAAAAGCGGTTCGCCTCCGGTGATACAGAGCCTTGTTTTCTCCGTTCCGAAATCCCGCTTTACATCATCCAGAAACCTCTTTATTTCTTCGCCGGAAAGTCTTCCTTCTTCCTTAAAATCACCGCAGTTGGATCCGCAATGTCTGCAGTGTTCGTTGCAGTTTCCGGTCATTTCAATAAAAAGAGAGCGAAGTTCCGGAGTTTTCCTCAGGGTTTCCTCACGATACTTCGCCAATTGTTCCATATGCCCGTTTTTAATCCGATTGTTCAGTCCGGAATTTTTTCCCATCTGTAATTCCTTTTCTTTTATTATGCTTCGGGAATCGGCATCCACACAATTTTCTTTGTCATCTCCCTACAGGCCTCATCGCCTTCAAGTGCACGCAAAACCGTAAGGCCGAAAGGAATCGCACAGCCCATGGAACGGCCGGTAATAATGTTTCCGTCCATGATTGCAGGATAATCAAACGAAACCTCCGCACCGAGGAGTTTCTCCTCAAATCCGGGATGGCAGCAGGCCTTTTTCCCCTGAAGAAGTCCGAGTTCTCCGAGGATTTTCGGAGCGGCACAGATAGCTGCAATTTTCTTTCCTTTTTCCGCAAATTCCAGAATCAGTTTCCTAAGCGGTTCATACTCCTGAAGATTATTGGTTCCCGGCATACCGCCCGGAAGAATAATCATCTCTGTTTCGGAAAAGTCCATGTCGCCGAATACAGCATCCGCAACAATATGCACCTTGTGAGAACTGACTACATCTGTAGTTTCATTGATGGATACAAGCGTTACGTCGGAACCTGCCCGTCTTAATAAATCCGCTACGGTAAGCGCTTCAATTTCTTCACATCCGTTTGCAAGAAAAATAACTGCTTTACTTTTCATCCTGATATCCTTTTCTGTGTAAACTGTATTCCTGTACTGTACTGTTCCTGTAATGTTACCTCTTCGAATTCTCTTCCCGCGCCTACTTGAGTCTTAAATCCACGGAGTCATCCGGTGTTTTTTCAGCCTCTGTTTCATCCGCGCCCGGGGTCTCTTCCTGCTCACCGGAGGCTTTGTTTTCCTCTGCATTCAGGGAATTGTCCGATTTTCCGGAAGCCCTGATCTCCGCCTCGGTAGAGGCAACGATACTGTCCTCGGAAGGCATGTCGAAGGCATCCTCCTCCGCAGGTTTTTCCTTTACAAAGCCGTCATCATCCGTTGCTGCATCCGAAGTTTCAGTATCCGAAGTTGCGGCATCTGAAGTTGCAGTATCCGGGGTTTCCGATTCCTCTTCAGAAGACCTCGTTTCGGACGTAAGTTCTTTCACTTCCGGCTCCGGACCGAATTCTTCCTCGATTTGTTTTTGACGCATTTCTTCGTAACGTTTCTTCCTGCGCTTCTCACGAACGGAATCGACAACCTTCTCGAAATCTTTCTTCGTAGGCTTATGATCCACTAAGAACCAGATTACGTTTACGATAATCATGATTGCCAGAATACCTGCAATAATCCACTGGGCATGGGCCACACGCATCATTTTGCCTTCTTTGTATCTGGCTACGTTTTCCCAATACGGGAAACCGATATCATCAGTACGCATTTCCCTTGCCTTACTCTCTTTTAAGAGTTCAAAGTAATGCACATAGGAAAAACGGTCGGAATTTTCCAGGACCTTGTAAGTATCCGCATCAAAAAGCTTGATGTCTTTTATTACATTGTAAGCGGAATGCGGAATCGGATTCGGCGCAAGCAGCTCATATACGGTAATTGCAAGATCCTCTTTGTTTGCCGCCATGGTTTCATAGTTTACGAAAACTTTCGGATCGTCGTTTCCGAATGCGAGTTTTTCAACACTGCTCTGTCCTCTTTTGTAAACACCGGCAACATATAAATCCTTTTCGCCGAACCGCACCTTCATTCCGGCCACGTCCATACTGCCGAAGAGCGTCCATGCCGCTTCCTCGTCCAGAATCACGTAGTCCTGCATGATGTTGTCATCGTCAAAATAGCAGCCGTCATACATCTGTACAGGATGGAACCGGAAAAAATCCCCGCCGACACCGATTGCGTCAAAAGTACTCTCGTTTCGGATTTCCGAAGAAATCGTAAGCGTATCAAATGCCGCATAGCAGTCCAGAAGATTGGCAGGCGTGCCTTCGGTCGGTTCAAAAGAGGCTACAATACTCTTCTTTTCAAATCCTTTTACAACTTCGCTGCGAAAATGCTCAATCTGTTTTTTGTCCACCTTTGCACGGGTTGAAAAATAAACCGTATTATGGGCAAAATCCTTGTCCTCAGACCAGCGGCTTGCAATATTCTGGTCTACTAAGCTTTTCTTGGCATTTAGCAGTATCAGACCGAGAATACCGACCGCAATCAGCATTACGGTTCCCGTACCGACCATGATGATTCGCGGAATATTCAATTTTCGTTTCTTTTTTTTCTTCATGAATCAAAAACTATTTCCGTTTATTTTTTCCGGCATCAGCCCGGTTATTATTCGGACTGTGCAGCTTCCGTAGACAGGCGAACCTGCTGTCCTCCCGATAACGGCTTGGTGGAGTTGGTAATTACATATACTCCGTACGGATCGATATCCGCTTCAATTGCGGAACGGGTATCGTCTTTTGCATAAATCTTTGTAACATATACTTTCTTGGCAACATAACGTTTTCCGAAAGGCACCGCTTTTTCCTGAAGAACAAGAATGAAATCACCCTTCTTGTCCTTATCGAGAGCACTGTTCGGAACGGTATAATCGTAGGATGCGCTTGCATCACCTACGGAAACGTTCAGTGTTCTTCCGACTTCGAGATCCGGACCTGCAACATCAAATACGAGATTCTTTTTGTTCTGCGGGTCTGTCTTGTCGGGATTGATAGCAACAAGATTTACAATGGTATCATCGGAATATCCGTAATCATCAATATGAACAACGTCTCCGACCTTAACGGTTCTGGCCTGCTTATTGTCAACAGAGAAGCTGATACGATATCCTTTTCCGTCCACGCGGAGTACTGCTACGGGGTTCTCCGGATCGGTCTTTTCGCCGGATTTCTTGTTCATGGTAATCACCTTACCGTTAACGGGTGAGGTGATTGTACTTCCGAGCGCTTCTTTTTCGAGTTTGGCAACCTTTTCCTTTGCCTGGAGGAGTTTATTGTAATTGTCGATTGCATCAATTTTGGTTGACATGGAATCGACATATTTTTTCTTCTTTTCTTCCACTTCCGCTTTTGCCTGCGTTGTTAAGGACTTCGCTGCGGTTTCTGCGTCAATCTGTGCCTGAATTTCATTGATTTTCTTCGTGGTATCGGCATCTTTCGTACCGGAGATTGTTGCCTGCAGGGCAGAATTGCTCTTGGCTTCGGCTAACTGGTTTAATCTGGCCTGTGCATCATCGGCTTCTTTTTTCACATCGGGAAGTTTTTTCTCGTCCTCCGCAAGTTTCTGTTTATCCTCTTTGGTAGGATTCTCTTTGTTCTTTAACTCCTCTATTTCCTTTACAAGATTGGTATAAGCATCAATTTTATCATTAAGTCCGGGAGACTCTTTTTCATAGGTACTTGAATCAATTGCACTCTGAATGGTCCATGCCGCGGCATCGCCCGCCTTGGTTTTATCCAGTCTGCTCTTTTCAAGTGTCAGAACCTGAATATTGGATTCACGCAAATCAAGTTCCGCCTGGAACTGTTCAATCTGTCTGTCATATGCGGCAATATTATTCTGAATCTCAATCAGATTCACACTGGCACCGGCCTGCACCTGAAGCACCTGTTCCGCGCTTAACCCGTTTGTGATAATTGCTTTCTGATAAGCGGTTTCCGCGTCTCTGACGGCTGCACGAGCGGAATCCAGTTCGGATGACTCCTCGCCTTCCAGTTCATAAAGGATGTCTCCGATTTTTACATCATCACCTTCCTTTGCATGAACCGCTTTAATCGTTCTGGTTTCTTTTACCGTCAGATTATAGGGGTCCACCGTTTCGATTACACCCTGTCCGCGAACCTGCGTCTTAATCGTTCCGCTGCTCACCATTTCCGTGGATACCTGAGGCAGGGAATAATTCATGATGGTGTTTGAGAAGAAAGTCAGAACCAGCATGATGGAAAGGAAGATTATTGCTATATTTTTAATAATCTCTCTCTTTCTGGCGCCTTTTTCTTCTTCTCTTTCTTCGGCTTTCTGTTTTTCCTGATCTAATTTGCTGATTTCTTCGCTCATGTTAACCTCCATTAACGAAATAACTGTTTCTATCCCTTAACACCGCCCTGTGTGGTAATACCTTCTACCAGGTAATCCTCACCATACAGGAAAAGTAAAATACACGGAATCATATATATTACCGCAACCGCAAATGCCAGTCCGATTTCACCGGCATTGATTTTTGAAAGGAATACACTTAACGGCTGCAGTTTGTCATCCTTCAAAAGAATGAGCGGCTGCTCTACCATGTTCCAGTAATCGATGAAAATCAAAATACCTACCGAAAATGCGGAACCCTTACAAAGCGGCATACAAATCTGTCCGAACATTCTCCATTCACTTGCACCGTCCACTCTCGCCGCTTCATATAATGCCTTCGGAATACGCTTCATGTGTTTGGTCAGAAGGTATACCGCAAACGGTGAAGAAATACCGGGTAACCAGATTGCCCATCTTGTATTTAAGATGTGAAGCCAGTCGGAAACCAGATAGTTCGGAACCAGCGTTACCTGATACGGCATCAGACAGATAATGATGTATATGAAGAACAGTACATCCTTCCATTTGCCCTCCAGTCTTGCAAACGCATAACTTGCGCCCATTGCGAGAAGAATCTGGAATAATGCAATCGGTACGGCATAAAATACGGAGTTCCAGAACTTGAACAAATAGTCCGGGCTCTTGAAAAGTACCGTTACATACTGTTCCCCCGTAACCATTTCCGGTATCAGCTTTAAGTCAACTTTCTTACCGATATAGACCTTACCGCCGGACTGCGTCGTTGCAAAAATCTGTCCGTAGTTTGCCGCGATTTCCGATTTTGACATAAAGGAGTTCGTGAATGTCAGAATCGTAGGCAGCAGGAAGAAAATTGCAACAATAAATGATACGATTACAATAATCGTTTTCTTTATGATAATAGGAGCCCTGTTTTTCCGAACCGGGCCGTCTCTGAATTTCGATAACCTGCTCATTCTTCCATATCCCGTCCGAATCTATTTTCCGCAATATACAGCCCCAGAATAATCAGTGTCATTACGATGGACATCAGAATCGCCGCAGAGGACAGTTTCTGATAATCCATACTGTCAAACATGTTATTCATATAATGCTGCAGGATATACATGGTGTGGAACGGGTAAGATCCCGTCAGCAGGTATACCTCGCGGAATGTTTTAAAGGAGTTAATCAGTGAAATAATGGTAACAAACAAAAGCGTGGGAGAAAGATAATGGATTTTGATTTTCCAGAAAATCGTCCACGCGGAGTTTGTATCCAGATATGCTACTTCCAGGGCATCCTTCGGAATGTTTCCGAGCGCACCGAGGAACAGAATCATATTGTATCCAAGGTTTTTCCACAGGAACAATACCAAAACCACGACAGGTCCCCAGTTTGACTTCATCCAGTCAATTTTCTGAAGCCCGAAGAACTGCAGCATCTCACTTGCAACACCGTTGAAATCAAAAAGCACCTGGAATACCAGAACAACCGAAGCCACAGGAACAACCATGGGACTTAAGTAGGAGGTTCTGAATTCACTGGCAAAAGGAATTTTATGATCCAGCATGATTGCAAGAAGCAATGCAATAACCAGTGCCGACGGCACTGCAATAATGGAAAACCGTAACGTATTCAGGGAAGCTTCCCGGAAGGATGCATTCTTAAATACGCTTATGATATTCTGAAACCCTACAAAATTCTTGGTGATCGGGTTGTCCACAAAAGCATAGAAAATTACCACGGCAAAAGGAGCGAGGTAAAATAACAATACCCCTGCAAGTGACGGAATCAGAAAAGGAAGCACACGCAGATTGTTTTTAAAACGACGCTTGTAGTACGATTTCAGCTGCGCCTTACTCGGTTTCGGAGGTTTGGGCGGCTTTTCCTTCTTTTTCCTTTTCTTCTTTCCTTTTTCTTCGGTTATTTCTTCGGGAGTCTCCTGATTTGCAGGTTCCTTTTCGGATTTAAAGCTTGCCAAAGCAGCGGCTGCGGTCAGGTTTTGATTCCCGCCGGCTGATTCCTCCGTGCCCGTATTCTCTGCAATCTCTACGGAACTGCTTTCGCTATGAACTTCCTGAAGGTTAATCTCCCTTGCTTTCTTCTTTCCCACGAACCTAATTTTCCTTCTTTACAGCTTCTTTCTTTTCTTCCGTATCTGTTTTTTCCGGTTCTTTCTTTTTTTCCGGTTCTTTCTTTTTTTCCGGTTCTTTCTTTTCTTCCGGTTCTTTCTTTTCTTCCGCTTTCTTTATTTCTTTCTTATTCTCAAGCGTGTCATATACCTTAATTCTGAAACCTTCCTCTTCTTTTTCCTCCGCTTCCGCATTCTTTCCGTCTTCCCCGGCCGTTTTTTTTCTTTCGGCTTCAAGACGTGCCTTTTCTTCGGCTTCCTTCTGCTTCCGCTCGGAAATTTCGAGATCACGCTGCTTATGAACCGTCATTTGCTTATTTGTTACAAGAACATCCAGTTCCTGCTGCTTTGCCTCATAGACTTCCTTCAGTTTCCGAAGCTCATCGCTGACCTTCCTGTAATCGGAATTGAGTTCATCTTCTTTGGCGTAATAGTTCTCGATATTCAGTTCCTTTGCTTTTCTCTTTCCTTCTTCCGTCTGCACCACCTGATAATAGTACTTCCGGTAACTGATGAAGAAAAGAATAATGAAAACCACTGCTACCATAGGCGCACAGGACGCAATTGCAAGTGCAGCCGCAAAATGGACAAAATGAAACTCAAAACCGACAATCAAATCCGCCGCAAACACAAACAGGCTGAATCCGGCAATGACCAGATACATAATCGGCGGACCGCCCTCCGTATGGTTTTTCAGGGAATGTTCCTGCTTCGCTTTCCGAAGGAGGAACGCTTCATCCTCGAGAATATGTATTCTTTCCTTCAGACGAAAAACCTCATCAAACAGTTTTTTCTCTTCGTCCGAATATTCAATGGTAATGTCCATATCGGATTCCTTAAGTCAAATATCTGCGTTCGGTTCAGGCAAAGAACTAATCGAGTCTTTTCTTCAACTCATCCACCACGATGGTCAGCGCCTTGATTCTTGCGTATTTCTTGTCGACACTTTCCAGAACATGCCACGGTGCGTAGACAGTGCTTGTCTTTTGAATCATCTCGTCAACGGCGTCTTCATAGAGGTCCCATTTTTCACGGTTTCTCCAATCCTCATCGGTAATCTTCCACTGCTTTTCCGGTGTATTCTGACGGTCCGTAAAACGAGCAAGCTGAGTATCTTTGTCAATCTGCACCCAGAATTTGATGATGATGGCTCCCCAGTCGCTTAATTCTTTTTCAAACTCGTTAATTTCGTTATAAGCTCTCTTCCAGTCATTCTCGGAACAGAATCCTTCCAGACGTTCCACCATGACCCTTCCGTACCAGGTTCGGTCAAAAATCGCGATATGCCCGGTTCTCGGCATTTTTGTCCAGAATCTCCAGAGGAAATGTCTGGCTTTTTCATGCGGTTCGGGACTTGCAATCGGATGTACCTCGAAGCCTCTCGGATCCAGGCTTTCCGTAATACGCTTGATATTTCCGCCTTTTCCGGCTGCATCCCAGCCTTCATATGCAATGATTACCGGAATTTTTTTACGATAGAGTCTGTTATGAAGATCTCTTAATTCCGCCTGAAGGCTTTCCAGTTTCTCCTTATATTCTTCGTCCGTCAGTTCCTTGCCTTCCAAAGGAATATCCGCAAGTTTCTCACTCTTTGCAAGCGGGAAGACATTCTGCGGAACCGGCACCGAAAGCGATGCGTTCTGCAATGCCGTCTCAATGGACTGGTTCATCGTTTCGAGAATCTGTAATTCCGCCCATTTCTTTGACTTTGCATCAACGATATACCAAGGTGCGGAGGGAAGATAGGAATCTTCAAAATACTTTTCAAATACTTCCGCACATTTGTCATAGTGCTTATTCTGCCAAAGGTCGTATTTTCCCACTCTCCAGTCGGTATCTCTGGAATCCTGCAGCACTTTCAAACGTTCCTTCTGTTCCTTTTCGGAAATCTGAAGGAAAAATTTCAAAACCAGATACCCGTTGTCGGTAAGGGATCTTTCAAAACGGCGAATGCTCTCAATCCGATTCTTGTATGTCTTCTCATCCAGAGAACCTTCCAGTACACCGCGGGTAACCTCGTCCATCCATCCCGAATCCAGGAAACGGAATTTTCCCGCTTCCGGAATTTTCTCAAAATAACGATAAAGGAAAGGATATCTCTTTTCTTCCTCGGTCGGAAGTTTCAGTGTAGCGACCTTGAAAAAACGCGGGTCGATATTGTGAATGACTTCACCGATTAACGTTCCTTTTCCTGCGCTTCCCCAGCCTTCAAACAATACCAGCACCGGAAGCTTGTGCTCCTTGATTTTCATCTGCAGGGCACCGAGTTTTTCCTGCTCTTTCTTAAGGCGGGCCTTAATTTCGTCTTTTTCCGGTTTCGTTAAAAAATCGATATTGTTCAGCATAACATTGTACCCCCATACAATATTCGTTCATCTGACAAATCAACGACATTTATTGCAATAAAAATCAATACATACAACATATTGTACCCCAAAGAAGGGGTATTATCAAGCCATATCACCCATTTTCGAAAAAAACATGAGACTGATGAATTCTATTCTTCCGCCCCGGCGCCGTCTCCGTTTTCAGCCTTCATCTTTGCTTTTTTCTTTTCCGAAAATTTCTCTGCAAGGAAGTCATACAGTTTTGTTCCGATGACAGTTGCAACCGCTGCAAAAATCAGCGCCAATACCGCACTGACAAAAACATCCGTCGGATAATGTATTCCGACATAAATTCTCGAAAAGCCGATGAGTGCGGCAAGAGGAATCGCCCATACCGTAATCAGTTTTTGCTTTTTTGTACTTGCCAGAAACAAGGCCACCGCAGATGCTACCGATGCAGATGTATGTCCGGACGGGAAACTGAAATCGTTGGCCCTTTTTACAATCAGTTCCAGACCATCGATTACTTCATAAGGACGAATTCTGGCAAATGCATTTTTCAGAATCAAATTGCAGACAATTACCGAAAGAAGCAGGGAAATCGCACTGCAAAGCCCCATTTTTCTGGTTTTCGGAATGCAGAGTAAAACAACGGTTAAAATAATCCAGAAAACGCCGCCGTCTCCCAGCATGGTAACAAACTTCATAATCGGAGTCAGAATATCGTTTCTTACGACTTCCTGCACGTTTAAAAGAATTGACGCATCAAAGTTTAATATTTTCTGGTAAAAATCAGATGAGTAAAGCGCGGCTGTTCCTGCTGCCGCCATTAGATCCAACATAATTTATCTCCTCATAAATATATTAATATCCGAAATCCACGCGGAATGTTTTCCAAACGTTTGCTTCTGCATTCTTCGGATCATCCTCGGGTTTACAGTTTGAATACATCAGGTTGCAGCGGTCTTTGTCAAATACAAATCCGTAGAAAACCTCATCCCCGTACCAGTTATGGTATACACTGTATTCACATACACACAAAAAGTCCTGGCTGTATGTCAGATAAGGGAATGCATACGCATAAACCACACCGTCCTGATAACTCAAAAGAACATATGCAAAATGATACTCGCCGGGATTCGTCTGCTTTTTTGATGCAAGACGGATTAACATCTCATCCTGTCCGTCAAAATTCACATCCGTATAGCAGTACACGTTCAGTTCATATTCAATGTCGGAATACCGGTCCATTACGCCTGCCTTTTTCAAATTATGGAACGGCATAAGTCCCGTTTCTCCGTCATAATACTGGTCCGAACCGACAACATATACCTCGGCATTATCGTAAAGAGCAGCCGTAATTGCCACGTCCGCATCATCTTCATCTCCGGATGCCGTCAGAACCGGAACATTCAGATACCACAGCAGAACGGAATCGTCCGTTACCGGAGCGCTCATGGGTGCTTCGGTTTCATCCCCGAGAATTTCGCTGATTGGCTTATAATCAACATCCGGTTTCCCGTTGATATCCTCTTCGTATATCGTTTTGCTGTTTACCTTTCCGTTTGCAAATCCCGAGTATTCTTCAACCCAGAGGTAACCCATATGTCCGCCGTAGGAAACCAGATTTCCGTTGGGAGCAACATAAAAAGTGCAATGTCCTGCAAAAATCTGATCCTTTCCGACCAGTTCCTCCACTTCCTCGGTATTGGGATTATAGTCATAAATTAACAGCTGATAATCGGCCTCACAGGTTCCGGTTTTCACACAAAGTTCCGGAATATATTCGGAATAGCGGTCTTCGATGTCTGCAAGGAAATAGGACTCTATTTCCATGACATCCGGATCCGCACCACTTGCAGGAGTCAGTGTCTTCAGGAAGTCACGGTATGCCTTCTGCCACTCATTCGGATTATGTTCATCAAAGTCAAACTGATATGCTATTTTTTTATTCTCTTTTTGGGAATCCTTTTCGGAATCTTTTTCCTTTTCGGAATCTTTTTCGGATTTTTCCTCTGAAGTCTTTCCGGAGGTGCCGGAAGGTTTCTCCCATCCACTCTCGGACAAAACTTCCGAGACAACCTCGGATGTTACGATTTCCGAGCTGAAATCTTCCGACAATTCAGGCGGTGTCAGTTTCATGGGAAGACTGCATCCGCACAAACAAACTGCGCCGAGTAAAGCCGGTACAATACCCATTTTCTTCCATTTTTTCATTTTCTCATCCTCTTTTCTGTCTGAAACGTGTTTTTTTGCCTGTTTTCAAATCTCCGTTTTAAAGTTTTAAAATTGTTTCCTTTGATTTATTTCGGTTTATATGCCCTGCAGATTAAATTTGTCACCCGAAAACTCTGCTTGCAGCTTTTTTTGCAGTTCATGCACTGCTCCAAAAAAGCCGTTTCCCCGTCTTCCGTCCGGAAAAACTCTTCCAAATCCGGTTCCTTCTCCAGCGATGCAGGTATAAAAGCAGGATTATTCTTTTTACTCTCACTCATTCTTCGTACTTTCCTTTCCGGAAGAAGCTTCCGGTTCATTTTCCTCCGGATTATTTATGTTTTGTGAACCGCCTTTCGTACAGAAATCCCGGATTTCTTCCGCTGCAGCCGCTCTTTTAAAGGACAGCGTATAATAATTGTCTTTATACGGATCCTTCGGAATCTCGTATTTCTTCAGCCAAATATAGCAAGCATCCACGATGGTCGGTGCATTGCTGATTTTCTCATCCATTTTTTTATATTTCTCGGATTCAAGAAGATATACCACAAAATTCGCCTGCATTTTCGGATCTGCAATGTTAAACCGGTATTTTTCCGCGGGACCTCCCCTTGCAAACCAATCCTCCGCATAATTGTAAAGCATCTCTTTTTTATCGTATGCGGTGTACTGTGCATATCCGTAGCCGCCGTCAAGATTCACCCAGTTATGTTCATCGTTGCGGTATCCGTTTGTAAACTCCTGATATCTGGATTCCAGAAAATCATCCCGGCTGATAAACCTTCCGTTGATTTCCTCTAAATAGGTATCGTCATCCACATCCCAAATCTGATTATTGTAATTCTCCAGATTGGCAGCCCGAAACTCCGATTCGGCCTTTAAGTTACACATAACACCGAGGACCGCCGTTTCATTTCCGTCATAATGCTCGTTTAAAACCTGCCAGAGATACTCCTCTTCCGTCATATCGAGAGTATCATATTCTTTCACTTCAAACTGTTCGAAGAAGGCCATCAGCGGAATCCGGTCAACAATCTCCGGTTCCTCCTCCACCTTTCTGCGAAGTAAAAACATAAGCGACGTAACAATAGCCGCAATCAGTGCAATAAACAGGATTCCGAGGCGAATCTGTTTCTTTTGGAGAAGGTTTGCGGCATCCGCTTCTATATCTGTCAACCGCCGGATAATGGCACCCTGTATAACGGAATAAAACCGGCCGGCCCTTTTCAGAATACGAATTCTGCGATTTGATCTTCGCGTGCGGTAATTCCGGATTCTGTCATCCTGTCTGTTCCGGTAGGCACGGATTCTCTCATCCGTCCTGCTCTCCGCCTGCATGAGTTTTTCTTTTTTTCCGGCATCTCCCCTGACGTACTTTTTTTCAATCCGTTCTCTTCTGGCGGCGATTGTGCGGTCGACCCGCTCTCTGTGGTTCTCGAGTCTTCTGTCCTCCGTCCGGCGGATTTTACGTACCCGTTCATCGTTCCGCTGAAGAAACTCCGCCCGTCTTTCCTGTCCCCTGACCATCCGGTGAATACGCTTTGCAAATTTCTTCCGGGCCTTTATAATTCTTTTAAGATGCCTTCGGGTTGTCACTATTCCGTAATTTCCTCGACCACTATCGTTTTAAAATTCATGCCGGAACTTAAACTGTCCGTCGTATCGAAATTCACGTCTTCCGGCCTGTTTGCAGTATCCTCCGCCGGAGATGCATCTGTTACGGAAGTATCCGGGGCTTCAGTGTCCGATCCTTTATATAAGAACGTAAGCATCGTAATATCGTCAAACTGTTCCGCGCCGTCCACAAATTCGTCAATATGCTCTCTGACGGTTCTGCAGACATTCTCGGGATCAGATACGTCACTTACATCAAGCGCTTCTTTCAGCCGGTCATTTTCAAACAATTTCTTGGCATTATTGGTTGCTTCCGGAACACCGTCGGTATATACAAAAATCCGGTCGCCGGGATTCAGTTTAAACGTACGCTCTTTAAACCGGATTCCTTCCATCAGGCCAAGCGCCGGAGAATGCGGGTAAACGCGGAATTCATACTGTTTTTTGGCAGGTTTAACCGCCGGATGTTCATGTCCCGCATTCACCGATACTCCTTCACCGGTGCGAAGGTCGATGACTGCCATCCACACGGTTACAAAATATCCCAGATCGTTTCCTTCGCAAAGCTGATTGTTTACGTCATACAAAACCTCGCTTAATGTTCCTCCGGCAAGAGCACGGCTTCGAAGCAGGGTTTTCGAAATCACCATAAATAACGCGGCCGGAACTCCCTTTCCGGACACATCGGCAATGACAAGACAGATTCGATTCTCATCAAGGAAGAAGAAATCGTAAAAATCTCCCCCGACTTCCTTCGCCGGATCCATTGTTGCAAAAAGATCAAATTCATTTCTGTCCGGGAACGGAGGAAACACACTCGGAAGCATATCTGCCTGAATCTTGGTTGCGACATTCAGCTCCGTTTCAATACGTTCTTTATCTGCTGCAATTTTCTGCACTTCAACGACGTAACGTCCAAGCTCATCCACCATGGAAGAGAAGCCTTCCGCAAGGGACTGTACTTCATTATTCGGGCAGATTGCATCCAGTTTTGCTTTTGTATCCGCACCGTCCTTTTTATTTTCGTATTCTTTTATAACTTTCTCGGTTTTCCGTAAAGGATCGGCAACCTTCAAACGGATCCTGATATTCAGCCAGAGCGCAACAAACAGGAATACGATAACCAGAATGATAACCTCCGCAATGGATACTCTGACATTATTATAGATAACACGTCCGTTATCTACCGCAATACCCATAATTGCCACAAATTTACCGTTTGAGAAAACGGGTGTGAAGAAGTGAACTACGGTATTATCCTCCCCCGTCGCCGAGGAACCGGTCGGAAACCCGTATTCCTCATGAGTCTCAATTACATAATCCAAACCTGCGTAGTTACCGGGTATATAGCTGTCGCGGCTGCCGAGTTCAAAAAGCATACCGCCTTCACTGACATGCTTCTCATCTTCCAGCGCACCGGTTACGAGAAAATGCATTTCATCGTCCTGTACGAAAAAACTGTACAGGTACTTCGGTCTGAAAATCCGCTTTATACGGGAAAGATCATGCGAAAGGGTTCCGTATACAACCTCCGCATACATTTTCTGTATGATCGGATCCTTTGAGCCGATATCGAGTGCGTTTACCTGTTTTAAGTCCGGCATTTCCGGCCACTCTTTACGAAGCTCGGTTTCTCTCTCTTTTAATGCTCCCGGACTGTAAATAATATCCATTTCTTCCGCATGGGTGTCCCAGTATTTGACCAGCCAGTCCAAAGACTGGTAATCTTCCATTTCCTTAGTGGCATAATGGGAAAGGTCCATGCATTCATCCACGGAATCCATAAGAAAGGTAAAGAAATTAATCATAAAAACCGTGGCGGTCGTAACAATTGCAATTGTTACGAGAATTATCAAAATCGGCCAGCTGAGCTGTGCTCTCAGACCGTAAAACGGTTTTCTTTTCTTTTTGGTTCTCATATCTTTCATAATCTTTAACCTTTTCTGTAACCTTTCATTTCAGGTGCATGTTTAACGGTGTCTGTCTGACAGGGTAATGAATCATTTTCACGGATTCGATTTTTTCGATGACACAATATGACGAAAGGCTTTTTCCGCCAGATTCTGAAGTTTCCCCACAATTCCAACCAGCAGATAAAGTGACGGGAATGTACAAACCGTAACCAGAAGGATTGTCGCCCAGGCCGGAAGACCGAGTTTCTGATAAAACAGAATGAAAAACAAGTGAGGCAACGGGAGGTTAAACAGGTACAGCAACAGATTGTGCCGGTACGTGTAATCCCAGAATTTCGTTCTGAAAATCTTTTCCATCAGTGCATGTCGTTCCAGCAAAACGGCGGTCAGGAAAATACAGAATCCGCCTGAAGCATATTTTAACCAGGAAAGCGCAAATAAATACTGCGAATACCGTTCATACAGAGGAGTTTTCGAAAAGAAAATCAATGCATTGAAAAGAATCACATTGACTCCGAAAACCACCCAGATATTGGTGCGCTTTTCCATAAAGAAACGGTAACGGTAAAAATAACATACCATTCCCGCAAAGAAAACCCAGTTGTAAGAATCCGCCGAAAACAGCTTAAAATAAGGAATTCCGGTTACAAAATAGTGTTCCAGGACACTGACAGCGGTAATGATGACAAATACATACGGATGCAGTTTCGGCTTCCGGCAAAGCGGGAGAATCAGGCAGAAAATAAGCGATGTCCAGAACAGTCCCCACATAAACCAGAGATGGTCGGAAAACTGACCGAGCGCCATTGTTTTATAGCCTTCCAGAAAACCTGCGTGTTCCGGACGTCCGAAACAGGGGATATCAAAAATCGTGTACATCGGAACAAGCCATATCGTTCCCACGATATAATACGGAACCAGCAGTCGCGTCAGGCGTTCCCAAATGGTCTTGCCGTAGCTTCTTTTCCCGCTATAGGCCCCTTTCGCAAACAAGAACCCGGAACAGAAGATAAATCCCGGTACAAAAAGCCCATCAAAGAAGGGATTTACAAATTTAACAAATTCCGATGAATGTTCTGCCTGAAGCGGTACAAAAGGCGAACCCAGAAAAAACACCAGACAGTGGTATAAAGTTACACCTATGATTCCGAGTGCTTTTGCAAATGATATGTAACTGTAACGTCCTTTTTTAGATTCTGGCATGGTTTTCTACCCGTAATTCCTTTTTTTTGACACAATCAATCAAGATATTATACCATATCTCATTCTGTAATAGCCAAAAAAATCAGTTATTTCTGACGAAAAATTGCAGCGAATCAAAAAACGGACCATGCAGATTGTCACACAGTCCGTCAAATGCCGTTTGCCGCTTTCAATTCGCATCATCTGTTATCCACTTTTTCAGGATAAAGATCATGCTCACTCAGTCTCTTCCAGGCCACTTCCTCCCATTTTGTACCGGGGCGGCCGTAATTACAGTAAGGATCGATGGAAAGCCCGCCTCTGGGAAGAAATTTCCCCCATACCTCGATATATTTCGGGTTCATCAGTTTAATTAAATCCTTCATGATTACATTGACCACATCTTCATGGAAATCCCCGTGTTCGCGAAAGGAAAACAGGTATAATTTTAAAGATTTGCTCTCCACCATTTTTACGTCCGGAACGTATGAAATCGTGATGGTGGCAAAATCCGGCTGTCCGGTAATCGGACAGAGGCTGGTAAATTCCGGGCAGTTGAATTTCACGAAATAGTCATTGTCCGGATGCTTGTTCTCAAAGGTCTCCAAAACCTCCGGATTATAATCGGTGCTGTATTTCGTATCCCTGCTGCCTAAATTTTTCAACCCTTCATTTTCTCTCATATCCGCCTCTTTCCCGGGGAATTAACCCGCAATAACATTGTATTTTTCGTCGTAATCGAAGGTGTCGATTCCTTCCGCCTTCTTTACCCGATTTACAATCAGATAGGTAACCGGGGTGAAGAGAATCTCGTAGATTACCTTAAACAGATACTGGAAGAGAATCATCTGCAGTACCACGGATGTATCCATGGTTCCGAAAAATGCGACCATGATAAAAATAACGGAATCAAAGCCCTCTCCGACTACCGTGGAGAGAATGGTCCGTATCCAGAGATTTTTTCCTTTTGTTGCCACTTTCAGTTTCGAAAGAATAATGGAGTTGGAAAATTCTCCGAAAAGATATCCGGCAAAAGATGCAAGCGCCACTCTCGGCGTGGTTCCGAGCACGGCTGCGTATGCGCTCTGATTTTCCCAATATCCGGGATGAGGAAGTGCAATTGTAAGCAGATAAACCATTACCGCAAAAAAGCTGCAGCCGAAGCCAAGCCAGATTACCGTTCTTGCTTTTTTAAACCCGTATACTTCGGTAAAAATATCACCGAGAATATATGTCACGGGAAATAAAATTACTGCTGCCGGAAGCGTTATTGCGCTGCTTACAGCCCATAACTTGCCCGCTGTCAAATTGGACAAAAGCAGACAGGTTACGTAGAGAATTCCGAGAAAAAGAAATAATCCCGAATAAGTTCTCAGTTCCTTTTTGTTTTCTTTCATTGTCTTATCTCCTCCGATTAATTGAAAACCAGTTTAACGGAAAATAAAAAAAGCTCCGTGTGCACATACACAGAGCCGAAAATACGATATCCGCATGTTTAGCCGGGCAAAATTCCGCCTTTGATACGCAAAAAATGTTTTTCAGTCCTGGTTTTTTTTAACGACAGGATGGCACTAACGAACTGTCGGCATTATGCACATGCTTGTAAAATGTATCATTTTAACCTTTAAAAGTCAAGAGTTTTAACGTATGTTTCCGGCAAGGTCGTTTAGTACTTCCCCTGCAATAATCAACCCTGCCACGGAAGGAACAAATGCTGTCGATCCCGGAATGCTTCTTCTTGCTGTACCTTTTTCGACCGTCTCCGGAGAACAGATACAATTCCGGTTAAGGCTGTCAGACATGTCCTCCAGGGGTTTTATCGGTTTTTCCTTCGAATAAACAACCTTAAGCGAGTCTATCCCCCTCTTTTTGCACTCATGCCGCATTACCTTCGCCAACGGGCATACGGAAGTATTATAAATATCATCCACTTCAAACAGGGCCGCATTCAGTTTGTTTCCCGCCCCCATGGATGATATCACCGGAACCCCGGCTGCTTTGGCCTTTTCTATAATGGCAAGTTTACCGGTAACCGTATCAATTGCATCCACGACATAATCATATTCACGGAAATCAAACAAATCCTGTGTTTCAGGCAAAAAGAACGTTTTATATGTTCTGACCACACAATCGGGGTTTATATCATGTACTCTTTCTTCGGCCACATCCACCTTATATTTTCCGATGGTTTTTCTTGTGGCAATAATCTGACGATTGAGATTGGAAAGACATACTTTATCGTCATCCGTCAGATCCAGTGCCCCAATCCCGCTTCGCGCCAAAGCTTCGACAACATAACCGCCGACTCCGCCTATTCCGAATACGGCGACACGGGATGAAGCAAATCTCTCCATTGTTTCCGCACCGTATAATAACTGTGTTCTGGAAAACTGATTTAACATTTGAATTCACCTTTTTGAATACGAACTGCCGAAATAAACGCTCGTCAGCCAAACTCCGTTATTTGATATCCGGCGGCCGCCAGTATGTTTAATGCCCGCTCATAGTTTTCTTCTTTTACCAGAATATAATCCGTATTAAACGTGGATACGGCAAAAATGCCTATTTGGTGTTCCGCAAGAATTCCGGTAAGTTTGGATAAAATACCGATCAGTGAAAAATCAAGCACCCCCTGAATACGAAACCCTCTCCATCCGTCTTCACGTTCCGTCGTCTCCTGCGGAGTATCCTCCGTCCTGCATACCAGCGACAGTTCCTCATCTGTCTTCCCGATAAAATAAAACTCCGCATTCATATTGACATCAGCTATATCCGTCACTTTACAAACCGTTAATCTATAAGGGATTTTCTTAAGTTCCACTATTTTACCTCCAGCTTTCGCGATATAAAAGTTCCGTATCCGGACAGGATATTTACTGCGGAATCCACTGATTATGTGCCGGACAGTTATCATTATAGTAAATTCTCTTATCATTTACCATAATCAGAATTTCCGGAGTCCTGCATACCCTGTCCGTAATCTCACATCCTGCAAAGCATTTCATAATAATCGGGGTTAAAAGAAGTAATCAAAATCCAGGTAACCGTGGCCACATCAATCAGCGCGTGACCAATCATGACCGGAAGCGGATTGCGCTTTTTATGATAGTATGCACAAAGAATAACGGTCAGCGGCAAAAAAGAAAGAAAACGATAAACCATAAATCTCACATCGAAAAGTGTCGGAATAAAGCTGTGCTGCAGGGCAAAGAATAATGCCGGAAGTAAAATCGATGCATATTTATTCTTCAGCCTGTTTACGCCGTATCCCAAATACAGTCCGTCCTCTGCAAACGCCGTCGATACCGGCAGCGGTATAAAGTTAAGAACAGCCAATGCTTTAGGAATCGGTGCAATCATCATCGGCGCGTTATAAGGGATTTTTCCGTAACACAAAAAGCCGGCCAGATACATACCGCCTGTTCCGACAGTCAGCACAATCAACGTGATAACAACGACCTCAATGATTTTGGTCTTCCCTTTCTCATAATTAATCAATTCAAAATATGTCTGCTTGTTTTTATGTGCAATAAGGATTAACAGAGCAATCGTAAAAATATTTATTACGGTTGCAAGAACGGACCAAAGATGTCCGATTTCTTCAGGCTGCTTTCCCGTCACAAGCGATATTCCTATGAATACAAGAAAAAATATCACACATCTGACCGGCAGAAGATACGGGAAGTTCTTATTCATAAAGCGTCCCCCCCTTCTCTTAACAGAAAACATTCGGAAGCGCTTTTGATCATGGACATGATCTGTTTCTCGCCCGCATTATAAACACCGGTTGCAATCATTGTGGCAATCCCGTGTGAATAGATAACCGTATCGCGGATACAGCGTGCGGCACCTTCCCTGGAAATGCCCGTCATTCCGGCAATTCCGTCAGCCATCAGAACACTGTCCTTGTTGCGGGAAATATCTTTCAGATCATACGGTTTCCCAAGCGGGCTCTCGCCCAGATACAGAAACCGGAACAGATTGGGTTCCTTCATGGCCATTTTTACATAGGACCTGCCAAGGCTTTCAAATATCTCTGCCGCATTTTGTTTTTTGGCGGAAACTTTATTTTGGAATGCTTTTTTTGACGCATACTCTGCCGCATATTCAGCCAGCGCCATTCTTAAACCCTCCATATTTTCAAAATGCCATACCAAAGGTTGCGTGGAACATCCGATTTCTTCCGCCAGTGATTTGATATTGACCGATGCATAACCGTCACGAATCAGCATTTTCAATGCCGCATCCAGAATAATCTCTTTTGAAACCGTAACTTTGCGAGACATAAAAAACCTCCATAATATAAACGCATTTATATAAATCGTTTTATATTATGGAGACTCTGTTTCGTTTTGTCAAGATATGAATGTTACTCATTCGATTGTGAAGCTTTCCGATATCTTTTGTCTCCTGATCAGTCAGTATTTCCATTTTGCCCTTCAGCATGACACCAGCGTACTTAATCAAGCCCTTATGATAGAAGTAGATGCAGGCCTTGTATTTTTTGCTTCGAGCAGTCCCTTACCATCCGGCTTTTCCGACTCTATTTTAATTAGTGTATCTTTCAGGATTTCCTGCCGAAGTTCCTGCAACCATTCAGAATAATCAACCACATTAAATGCATACGTCTTATTTAATTCATATTCATTCTCAGACCAAGTGTCTATAGGCGATTCATTATGTTGTATCAGAGCTTCGAGTTTATCGAGAGCTTTATAAAGCTTCGCCTCAGGAGTCTCTTGTTTTTCCATTTCTTCATAAAGCTGCGACATGGATTTTGATACTTCTTCAGGAAGGCTCTTCACCCACTCATCAAGAAGCTCATCTTCTGTCTTCCTGTCACTATCTGTTTTAATGAATGTCGGAATATCTCCCGTAAAACATTCCCCAAGATCATGAATCAGACACATACAAATTACTTTGTCAGTATCAATCTCAGTAAACTCCTCCCTAAGCAGAAATGCCATAAGAGATACTCTCCAACTATGTTCAGCAACGCTTTCCACCCTTCTTTTGCTCGTAGTACAGTGCCGCGGAGTATCTTTAAGTCTCTCAGCCAAATGTAATATGTTCAAAAATTCTCTTGCATTCATATTTTTCCCCTACAAAAAAGCGATCGTGTTTTTCAAGGAATGTGATTCCAATGACCATCTGTAATTCTTCCGCTAATTTCCCAAAAGCACAAACAAAATCGCTGCCTGCATCGATTGCCAACGCTTCAAGTTCGGACGGCTCCTGCGGTAAAGCATAACCGTCACTCCACATTTCCGGAAACAAAGCAATATCAGCCCCATCTCTTTGGCTTTTCTGCAGGCTTCCCTGGGCTCGGATAAAACGAATTAAACCCTTAATATCTTTAAAACTTTAGCCGGTTTTATTATATCATACATGCGGAATTCATAAAGAAGATACATTATTGAGGGCAGAAGGCATCAAAATAAGAGCAGAACAACATTTTTGATGCTTTTTGTGTGTAGGAGGTATAGACCAAGCCCCTGGATTCAAGGGCTCGCATGCTTATAGAAAAAACCAGGTCGTCTGACCGGGCTTTTCTGCGAGCAGGTGATGGAGATCGAAAGTTTTTTGAAATCCCGCAAACCTAGTAAAATAGGAGGTCTGAGGCTTTTGCATCCTTCAGAACACACCTTAGAACACGGTTTTGGTGATGGGAAAACACGGTTTGGGTTTATAAATCAAAGTGAAGATTTGTTCTATTTTTTTCTAAAACCGTAGTTCGATTAACTTCTGGTTTAACGTGCCAAGACATCAGTCAAACAAACGGTTTATTATCGATGATTTAACCAATCGTCATAATAAGTCTCTTTGTAATCAAGTGTATCAACAATGATGATTCCTCTACGTTCTTCAAGTATTGGAACTTTTCCTCCAACAACATAGTTGATTCTGGCAAATTCCATCTGATTTTCATCCATTCTCTTATATTTATCAAATATAATCTGATTGCCTGATATAGCATATTCCTCAATTAATTCTAAGCCATCATATACGTCTACATAAGTATATGTTGGATAGAATCCACCTTCACTGGAAAAAGGAATCAAATAGGTTTTATCATCCACGTGATAACATTGATGAATGCAATCAATTCGGCCTTTACAGTAGTTTACTATCTGAATCAATTCAGTATCATCTCTATAGATTTCCAAATAGTTTTTGCAATTTGATCTTAACTTATCAGATTCCTTAATTTTATGTTTTTTCCGTTGAACTTGTGCAAAATAACCTTGGAAGTAGCCTACAAAGGGTATATCTTTAGCAGATAAATAAAATCTATCATACCCGTTTTCAAATAAATCCCTATATTGGACTTTTTCTCTGATTTCTTTGCATTTTTTAACCAAACCTGCAAAATCATAATCTTTTTCATTCATCTCGAGAAACTCCGATCAAAATCTATTTTTCATATTATTCAGCATTATCTCGGATATTTTTCAAATTCTCTTCCGCATATTCATATACTGCAAGCCAGAATGCATCATAATCATTATTCAAGGCCAGTTTTTCATAACACTGACTGATTTCTTCATCAGTTGATTCACTTGATAGCAGCGATAACTCAGTTGCCTCAGAATTAATACCAATGCTTCTTAATGCTCTTATCTCTTTATCGTACGTTCTGAAATCCAGTCCCTCCATCTGAAGTTCAGTATCATAATCAATTATTGTGATAATGTTGGCTATCCATTCCGGATAATGGCTCAGAATTTCTCTTACCGCAGTATGCGAGTATATGTCAGCCATCGCCTGAACAAAATCTTCTCCGGAAGAAACAGATTCAAGCGCTTCATCTATAAATGTTCTTGGATTACTCATATAATGTCCACCTTAATCTCTCTATACTTTTCTGCAAATAATCGTATCCATGCAGTGATAATGTGTTATCCCGCTACTACTATCTTCAAAAATTATCTCATCAATACGCTCTATCTTCCAGTCCGCAAAATATGTAAATAGTTCACCGGATTTCCACATTTTTTCTTCCTTATCCCAATCGGGCGGTAATTCAAGAAACGTTTTTTCTACGAATACGTTAATATAAACAATACCATTAGGCTTTATTATTTTTTTTAACTTCTCAAAGAAACCCGTTTTATTCTCTTCAAAAAGATATTGAACTGTTCCGGTGGAATAAATGATATCAAACTGCTTATCTGTCTCAAATGTATTAATATCATCTGCATATGCATTAATCTTTACGCCTCTATTCTTGGCTAACGCTATGGTCTTTTTGATGCCATTTTCAGTTAGATCAAAAGCAGTAACATCATATCCTTTTTGAGCCATATAGACAGCATCTTTACCCTCACCGCAACCAATATCAAGAACCCTTCTGTTTTCTGCAGGCGGGCATAAGTCAATCAGTTCGTCTAGAAAACTTCCAGGTTCTAAACCCCAGTAATATTCTTCTCCTTCATACCATTTCTCGTAGTTTGTCCTTATACTCATCTAATCATTCCCCTTGTGAATTGGACGTATAAATATGCACGATTATATACATCCGCTACAAGCCCTTCTCCGATTTTATCTTTGGGTTTAATCGACTAGACAGGGGCAAATTAAACTGCCCTTTTTCCTTACCATTCACAATTCATTCATAAAACTATTTCCCCATTATAACATAGAACCGAATGCAAAACGTGCATGCAATCATATTCTGTTTTCAAATAATCA
>JAILAD010000010.1 GCA_024681795.1 Lachnospiraceae bacterium
AAAGCACAATAATATCGGGGATAATGAATACTATTATTACTGGAAGACCACGACCCGGTCATTCGTTGCCACGACGTCAAACGGCGGTTTTATGACCTTTGACGCAGGTGCATACGATAATGCGGATGGTTATCTCGTGGAGTATTATGACAGCAATTACAATTTTATCAGTTCCAAAACGGTTGCACCGGAGCTGCCGCTGTTCGGATCATTTTATTCCGACGGAAGCAATTACTATCTGGTAACCGGAAAGGAAAATGATGCCCAGTCCGCAACGGCGGAGGTTTACCGGGTTACCAAATACGATCTGAACTGGAAGAAAATCAAATCGGTTTCTTTAAAGGACTGCAATACAACGCTTCCGTTCAGAGCGGGAGCCGCGGACATGATTTCTTCCGGAAACAAGCTTTTTGTAAGAACATGCCATCAGATGTATACATCCTCGGATGGCTTGCGCCATCAGGCCAATTTAACGATGTTAATTGATAAGTCCAATATGACCATGCTGGATTCTTTCTCGATTGTCTGGAATCCTTCCGCCGGCTACAGCAGCCATTCCTTTAACCAGTTTGTGGCTCTGGACGGCAGCTATTTTATCGGTGCGGATCATGGAGATGCTTATCCGAGAGGAGTTATGGTTGCGCGCTACAAGAATGCAATTACCGAAGGCAGTTTAAGCGGCGTGGATTCGTATTTTCCGTATTCTTTTTCCGGTCAGATCGGACAGAATTACACCGGAGCAACACTTGGAGGCCTCGCGGTTTCTTCCACCTCCTATCTGACAGCGGGAAGCAGTATTGATCAGAATAATGTATCAAATACAACCAGAAATATTTTTATTGCAACGGTTGATAAGTCCACCGGCACGACATCCGTAAAATGGCTTACTTCTTTTGCCGAAGGAGAGAATAGTTGCGGAAATCCGTTTTTGATTAAAGTCACAGACAATAAATTCGTTGTTCTCTGGACACGAAACGGTGTAACGAACTACGTTTTTATAGACGGCAAAGGAAATATGAAGAGTAAAATCCGTACCATGGACGGAGTTCTTTCGGACTGCAGACCGATCTACAAAGGCGGAAAAATAATCTGGTATTCCAGCGACGGAGCAAGTACAAATTTCTCCGAGATTATTGACTGCTATCCCGAAGTATCGCTTAAGAAAGTGGATGAAGGAGTACAGATTTCGTGGGAAGCACTTGAAATCGCAGCAAAATACAGAATTTTCAAGAAAGATGACGAAGGCAGGTGGGTGAAACTTGCAACCACGACGGCACTGAAATATACAGATAAAACTGCCGTTCCGGGAGACCCGAATACGTATGCGGTTATGGTTATGGACGCATCCGGAAAAGTTCTCGGTGAATACGGAGACGGAGAGACTCTTACATTTACACTGGATCCGATTGAAATCGGTCTTGCAAATAAGGCAAGAGGTGTTATGGTCAGCTGGAGTGCCGTGGACAATGCGGCGAAATATGAAGTATTCCGTAAGATTCCGGGCAAATCCTGGGAGAGAGTCGGAACCACCACATCCTTAAAATATTCGGATAAAAAAGCGGTATTTTCCGAAACCTATCTTTATTCTGTAAGAGCAAAAACAAAGAAAGGTAATTATATCAACAAATACGGTAACGGAACGAAGATTACATATATGGTATCCGCACCGAAGCTGACACTTGCAAACAGCGAAGACGGAGTGGAAGTAAGCTGGAAGTCCATGACCAAAGCTGCAAAATACCGTGTTTATGTAAAGAATGATTCCGGAAAATGGACGAGAATCGGACTGATTACCACCACATCCTTTACGGATAAAAATGTCGAGAACGGTAAGAAATATACCTATTCCGTAGTGGGACTGGATGCATCCAACCATGTCATGAACGAAAACGGCGACGGTTTTGAAATAACCAGAAGAGACGCATTCGTAAAAATGGACTGCTTCAATTCAACGGGAGGCGTTATGGTTTGCTGGAATGCCTTTGACGGAGCAGCAAAGTACCGCGTATACCGAAAGAATTCTTCCGGCAAGTGGGTAAAACAGGCAACTGTAACCGATCTGAGTTACATGGATGCCGAGGCCGTACTGAATGAGGATAATACCTATGCCGTACTTGCTGTTGCAGCAAACGGAACTTTGCTTTCCGATTACGGAAAGGGAACGACAATCAAGTTTGTTCTTCCGTGCACGCCTCTCGGGGCAACCGTAAAATCCAAAGGCGTAAGACTTGACTGGGAGCCGATGATTGAGAGAACGGCGAAGTACCAGGTGTTCAGAAGAACCAAATCCACTGCATGGGCTAAAATCGGAGCCACCTCAGGATTAAGCTATACCGATAAAACCGTGGAATCCGGAAAGAATTATTACTATTCCGTTTTAGCAGTTGATGCAGACGGAAAGGCCATGAATGATTACGGCGAGGGAATTCTGGTGAAATACAGGGCGGCTTCTGCAACGGCAACCGATGTAAAGAGCGGATTCAGTACCGAAGAAATTGCAGGAGAAGGAATTGTTGAAGAAGTAACGGAAGAAACCTCCGAAGAGATCAAAGACGAAGAAGAAACCTCCGAAGAGACCTCCGAAGAAACAAAAGACGAAGAAGATTCCGAAGAGACTTCCGAAGCGGTTGAAGACGAAGAAGAATCCTCTGAAGAAACCTCTGAAGAAACCTCCGAAGAAACCTCCGAAGAAACTTCCGAAGATATTACAGACGGGGAGGAGACTTCCGGAGAAAACGAAGACGGAGAGGAAGCTTCCGAAGAAACCGGTGATGCGGAAGAAATATCCGGGGAGAATAATGAAGGAGAAGAGAGCTCAGTAAACAGGGAAGACGGAGAAGATGCACCTGAAGCAGTCATTGAAGAAACATCCGTAGAAACTTCCGAAGAAATCATAAGCGGAAACGAAGAAGTGAAAGAAGAAGTTTCCGGGGAAACCGGAGACGGAACGGAACCGGCTGAAGCGTAAGTGCGGGAAACAGCAGAAATGCAGTAATAAAGTTAAAACAGAGGAGGCAGCCCATCGGCTGCCTTTTCTTTTTGGCAAATAATTCTATTCAAGAAAGGGAAATGAGAGTATTATTATAATGTACTTTTATATGTTTCTGCATAGGCACTGCTGAATTATTGCAAGGATTTTTCATAAGTTGGTTTATTCGGGTTTGTTCATGGTATTTCAAGAATTGCGTGAGGTCCGTACATGAAAAAAACAGGAAAATTACTTTCAGCCGTTATTCCGCTTTTGCTGGTTATGATGTTACCGGCATTTGCCCTTCATGCGAAAGCATCGAAAGTTATAATCAATGAGTCGAATTTTCCGGACAGCCGGTTTCGAAGCTACATTTCGGAAGAGTTTGATTCCGACGGGAACGGGGTAATCAAAGACTCGGAGATCTCGGAAATCACCTGGATTTCCTGTGACGGACGCGGAATCAGTGACTTGCGCGGAATTGAATATTTTACATCGCTCGAAGGTCTTTACTGTTGCAATAACCGGATCTCAAGTCTGAATCTTTCTTCCAATAAATCGCTTTTGTACCTTGAGTGTTACAATAACCGTCTGACATCACTGGATACCGCCGGCAATACGGCGCTTCAGATGCTTTACTGTTACGATAACCGGTTAAGCAGTCTGAACGTGAGCAAAAATACGAAACTGGAGTATCTGCACTGTGCGAATAACAATCTCGGAAGTCTTAATGTCCGGAGCAATACGAAACTTCTGTATCTGGACTGTTCGAAGAATCCGCTCGGGAGTATTGATGTCAGCCGAAATACCGTGCTGGAAACCCTGCTGTGTGAAGAAGACGGACTGACCGGTCTTAATCTGAGCAAAAATACCGCGCTTACCGATCTCTGGTGCGGTTCCAACCGGATTGCAAGTCTTGATCTTAGCAACAATGCGGAGCTTATGTTCATTATGTGTGCGAATAACTCGTTAAACAGCCTGAACCTGACCTCCAATCCGATGTTAAATTACCTTTCCTGTGAGGGCAATCCGATGAAGAGGGTGGAAATTTTCGGGAATCCGGATTTGCTGGATGCATATCTGAACGGAGAAAAAACCACCGAGGACGGAATCACGTGGCATGAGGGAACCGGTTTCTTAAGATATGACTCGGGCGATACCGTGGTCACGAAAGATAAGCTGAAACCCATGGCGCTTACGTTAACAAATTTAACCGGCGGAATCAGCATCGAATGGGAGGAAGTGACGGATGCCATTAAATACCGGGTTTACAAGAAAGATGACGGCGGAAACTGGGTGGTAATGGGCAGTACAACAGGGCTTAAATATAAGGATTCGGCTCCGAGAGCGGGATATGCCAACGTATATACCGTACTTGCGCTGGCGTCGGACGGTACGGAACTGTGCGCCCTCGGAAAAGGAACGTCCAAGGTATTTATGACGCCGCCTTTGGAAATTACGCTTACAAACAAAACGAGCGGTGTGATGATTAACTGGAGTGAGGTTCCGGGTGCGGTTAAATACTATATTTTCCGAATGAATCCGGACGGCTCTTGGGAGAAACTGGTTACCACCACATCCTTAAAATACACGGACAGAACGACGGTTTACAGCGAAAAATATTATTACAGCGTAAGAGCCGTCAGTGACAGCGGCAACTATATCAACAAGCGCGGAATCGGTACGAGAATTACCTATAAAATCCCCGCGCCGGAGCTTTCATTCCGGAATGTCGAGGATGGAATTGAGGTTTCGTGGAAACCGGTAAATAATGCGGCAAAATACCGCCTGTATGTAAAAACCGCATCCGGAAGCTGGAAATGCATTACGACCACAACGGAAGTTTTCGGAACGGATACGGCAGTTACGGAAGGGCAGAAATACACCTATGCCGTAGTCGGATTTGATGCGGAAGAACGTATTATGAATGATAAAGGTACCGGTTATGATTTTCTCCGAAAAGAGGAATTTGTAAAAATCGATGCAACCGGTACAACAGGCGGACTGGAAGTATTCTGGGATGAATATGAGGGAGCCGTAAAATACAGGGTTTACCGTAAAGCCGATTCCGGGGAATGGGTGAAACTGGCTGTGGTGACGGAATTATCCTATCTGGATGCAGAGGCTTCCGTAAACGCGGAAAATACCTACAGGGTTCTGGCAATCGGACCGGACGGAACGGTCATAAGCGAATACGGAAACGGAAAGACGTTTACTTTTGTAATTCCACCTACATCTGTAGGAGCAATATCGAAAACCACCGGAGTCCGACTTGACTGGGAAGCGGTTATTACGGCTGCAAGATATCGGGTTGTAAGAAGAACGAAAACAACGGACTGGGTAACGGTCGGAACCACGGCAGGATTGAGCTATACCGATAAGAGTGCGGTGTCCGGAAAGAATTATTATTACGCGGTACTTGCGCTGGACGGAAATAAAAAGGCACTGAATGAATCCGGGGAAGGAATTTTAGTGAAATACAGGGCCCCTTCGGCTTCCGTTTTCGCAGAGGAGAGCAGCGTTCTTTCGGAAGAGACGGAAGAAGTGACCGGAGGCGGAATCGAGGCGGAGGAACTCGTCGGAGAGGGAATTTTCGAAGAAGAGAATCCGGAAGAGATAATTGCAGAAGAGGAGATTTCCGAAGAGGAGATTTCCGAAGAAGAGAGTAACGAAGAAACAATTTCTGTGGAAGAGAACCCCGAAGAAGAGAGTTCAGAGGAAATTTCCACAGAAGACAGAAACGAAGAGAGGGTACAGTTATGAAGAGATTCCTGAATGGTTTAAAATTCGTCATTCCGACAGCTTTCGTTTTTATGATGGTATTTATATTGTTCGGAAACACCGTACTTGCCGACGCAGCAAAACACAACAATATCGGAGATCATAATTACAGTAACTGGAGCTCGCCGGCGCTTTCCTATATTACGCCGGTTTCGGGCGGTTATATGATTTTTGATGCCTTGTCATACAATTCCCAGGATGGTTATCTGGTGGAATATTATGACGGTAATTATAATTTTGTCAGTTCAAAAACCGTTGCTGTCGAGTTGCCGATTTTCGGTGCCTTCTATTCAGACGGAAGCAATTACTATCTTTTAACCGGACAGGAGAATACGGAGGAATCCGCGACCGGGGAAGTATACAGGGTTACCAAATATTCCACGGACTGGAGCAGAATCTCATCGGTGTCTTTAAAAGACTGTAATACAACCATTCCGTTTGATGCCGGCGGAGCCGATATGATTTCTTACGGAAGCACTCTTTTTATCAGAACATGCCACGAAATGTATACATCTTCCGACGGGTATAACCATCAGGCTAATTTAACGATGCTGGTTGATACGTCCGCGATGACCATACTTGATTCTTTCTCAAAAGTCTGGAATTCTTCAGGCGGTTACTGCAGCCATTCCTTTAATCAGTATGTGGCATTGGACGGCAGTTATTTTATAGGGGCCGATCACGGCGATGCACATCCGAGAGGCATTATGGTGACCCGTTACAACAATGCGGTTGCATCGGGAAGCCTGAACGGTGTAAACGTATATTTTCCGTACAATTACTCGGAATCGGATACGCTTCACTATAACTATACCGGCGCCAATGTCGGAGGACTCGGAGTTTCCTCTTCCTCCTATCTGGTAGCCGGAAACAGCATTAATCAGGCTGATTTTGACCAGTCCAAAACAAAAAATATTATGATAGCGGTTGTCAATAAGTCAACGGGAAATACGGGATATAAGATGATTACCTCCAATGCGGAAGGTGAGACAAGCTGCGGTAATCCGTTCCTGGTAAAGGTAAATGACGGCAGATTCCTTGTTCTCTGGTCCAGGGGAGATACGCTTCAGTATGCGTTTACGGACGGAGACGGAAATCTGCAGGGAAGTATTTATTCTGCGGAAGGAATGATTTCCGACTGTCGCCCGGTAATGAACGGAGGCAAGGCTGTTTGGTATACCTATGACGGAAATCAGATGAATTTCTTTGAAATCAATACATCCACGGGTGAATTTTCCTCGAAGAATCCGATTGATATCAACAGGGTAACGTTTGCAACCGTTCCGAGTCAGGGATTTACCGGCGCGGAAATTAAACCGGATATTAAACTGACATTCGGCGGAAGGGAACTCGTGAAGAATGTGGATTATTCGGTTGAGTATACGAATAACATAAACAGAGGAACTGCGAAAGCGGTCGTTACGGGAATCGGAAAATTTAACGGAAGTAAAACCGTTTCCTTCTCCATTACACCAAAGAATATACAGGAATTAACGGTCGACCAGATTCCGGATATGGAATATACGGGATATGTGGTGACCCCGGATCCGGTAATTACATACGGAAAAAACACGCTGGTAAAAGGAACCGATTACGGTGTGTCCACTTCCGATACCGCTGCCGTCGGACAAAAAACCATTACCGTCAGCGGAAGGGGCAATTATACCGGCAGTATCAGTCTGACGTTTAATGTGGTGAAAAAAGATGTGAAGAATCTGGAGTACAGCAGTATAACGGATAAAATCTATACCGGTTCCGCCATTACGCCTTCGCTTACGGTTCGCAATAACGGAAAACTGTTATATAAGGATACGGACTATACGTTGGAATATCAGAACAATACCGCAATCGGAAAGGCAACCGTGGTTGTAAGCGGTATCAACAATTTTAAGGGAAGCTACAGTATTTCCTTCAACATTAATCCCAAGCCGATTTCGAATGTTTCTCTGTCGTATACATCCTATGCAATATATACGGGGGAACAGTTAAAACCGGAATTCAGCCTGAAAGACGGAGGCGTGCCTCTTACGGAGGGCACGGATTTTACGGCGGAATACTTTGATAACGTGAATGTCGGTAAGGGAAGAATCGTTGTTACGGGAACCGGAATATACGGAGGCACCAGGGAGATTAGCTTTACGGTTACGGCCCGCTCACTGTCTGCAACGACAATTGTCCTGGACGGAACTTCGTTTGTTTATACCGGAAGTGAAATTAAACCGTCGGTTACTGTGAAGTTTGACAGTAAAACATTAGTCGAAAATACGGATTATGAAATAACATATTCGGATAATGTGGAAATCGGAAGATACGCAACCGTAACCCTGACCGGAAAAGGTAATTTTAGCGGAACTTCAAAGAAATATTTTACCATTCAGCCAATCAGCCTGAATGATTTTGAATTCAGCGGGATTCCGGATTGCACCTATACGGGTGAGGCGATTAAGCCCGCCGTTACCGTTCAGAAAGGAAGCAGTGTCCTTACGGAGGGAACCGATTACCAGCTGAGTTACGGAACCAATATTTCTGCAGGACAGGGCAGGGTTACCGTAACCGGAAAAGGTAATTATTCGGGATCGAAGATTCTTTACTTTAACATTCTTCCGAAGGATGTTTCCGGCCTTGATTTTACGTATTCGAAGAGTGAAACCTATACAAGATATACAATCACGCCGACGGTTACCGTAAAGGACGGAACGAAAGAACTGTCCACATACGATTACGGCGTAAGCTATTCAAACAATATCAATGCGGGAAAAGGAACGATTACCGTAACGGGAAAGAACAATTATACGGGTACGAAAAAACTGACCTTTACGATTAAACCGGCTCAGCTTTCCGAAACGGAAGCAGCACTCGGAAAGGAAGCAGCGGTTTTCACGGGGGATGCAATTACTCCGGTGGCCAATATTTTATGGAATAACCGTTATCTGACATCCGGTACGGATTACAGATTAAGCTATAAAAATAATATCAACGCCGGAACGGCTAAAGTAACGGCAGAAGGACTCGGCAATTTCGCGGGTACGATAGAGATGACGTTTAAAATCACTCCGGCGGATATCGGATACTATGCAACAATTCCTTCGATACCGGGTCAGACATACACCGGTGCGGCAATTACTCCGGATGTGGAAATAAAGAGAAATACAAAGAAACTTGTGAATGGAACGGATTACAAGATTCAGTACGGAAGCAACACCAATGCCGGAAGTGCAACCGTTACCGTTACGGGAATAAACAATTACAGCGGCAGCGTAACAAGGTATTTTACCATTTCAAGGAAAAATATCGCAGACGCGGATTTAAGCATTGAAAGGCAGGGATGGTACTATACCGGTAAGTCTGTCACTCCGAAGGTTGTTGCAAAAATCGGCAACAACGTGTTACAGAAAGATACGGATTACACCCTTTCCTATTACAATAACGTTAACATCGGAAAGGCAGCGGTTATCGTCAGCGGTACGGGTAACTGTTACGGAACCGCAGAGATTCCTTTTGAAATCATGGATGTAACGCCGAAGATTACCCTGAAGAAAGTGAGTGAGGGTGTAAGAATCAGATGGACCGAGATTGAAGGGGCGGCAAAATATCGTGTATTCAGGAAGAACGCAGAAGGCGGATGGGATAAAATCTCTACCCTGAACGCGTTGGAATACATTGACAAAACGGCACTTCCGGTTGTCGAAAATACCTATACGGTGCGCGTTATGGACGAGTCCGGAAAGCTTCTCGGTGAGTACGGAGACGGAAAGACCATTACCTTTGTCGGGGATCCGATGGAAATAACACTTGAAAACAAGGCGGCCGGAATTTTAGTCAGCTGGGAAGAAGTAAACGGAGCAGCGAAGTACCGTGTATTCCGAAAGAGTGTCGGCGGAAAGTCCTGGGATAAGCTGGCGGTAACCACGTCCTTGAGATACTCGGATAAGAAGGCGGTATTCGGTGAGACCTACCTGTACAGTGTCAGAGCCATGACGGCGAGCGGAGAATATATCAACCGCTACGGAACCGGAACCGAGATTAAATATCAGGTATCCGCACCGAAACTGACTCTCGGAAACACCGAGTCCGGAATCGGGATTACCTGGAAGGCAATGACAAATGCTGCAAAATATCGTGTATATGTAAAAGATGCATCCGGAGACTGGAAGAGGATTGCGATTGTAAGCGGACTCTCCGCTACCGATACGGCGGTTCTGCAGGGTGAAATTTATACCTATTCCGTAGTCGGTCTGGATGCGGCCGGTCATGTCATGAACGAGAAAGGTGAGGGATATTCCATTACGAGAAACAATGCATTTGTAAACGTGGATGCGGAATGTACAACGAGCGGTCTGAATATTTTCTGGGATGCTTTTGAAGGAGCAGCGAAGTACCGCGTCTACAGGAAGAATGTATCCGGCAAGTGGACGAAACTCGCAACGGTAAGTGAACTTTCGTATCTGGATGCGGATGCCGAAGTGAATGCAGGGAACACATATACGGTACTGGCAATCGATGCTGACGGAAACAAACTCAGCGATTACGGAAACGGAAAGACGGTAAGCTTCGTAATTCCCGCAACACCTACAGTCGCAACGATGAAATCCGGCGGTGTAAGGCTTGACTGGGAACCGATTGTAAAGGCAGCGAAATACAAAGTATTCAGAAAGACCAAGTCAACGGAATGGGCAGCGATCGGTTCAACCGCGGGACTGAGTTATACCGACAAGAGTGCAGAGTCGGGAAAAACCTATTATTACGCTGTGGTTGCCCTGAATGAAGGCGGTGAAACGCTGAATGAATGCGGCGACGGAATAAAGATTAAGTTTACGGCAACAAGTACCGCAGTTAATGTACCGAAGTCGGCAGTCTTTGAAGAGGAGCTTCCTGACGAGGGAATCATGATTGAGGAAGAGATAATTGATGAAGGAATTTCCGAAGATGAGATTCAGGAGGAAGATGTGACTGAGGAGGATGCGACCGAGGAAGAAACCGTGGTTGAGGAAGAGGATGCGACGGAGGAAGAAACCGTGGTTGTGGAAGAGGATGCGACGGAGGAAGAAACCGTAGTTGAGGAAGAGGATGCGACGGAGGAAGAAACCGTAGTTGAGGAGGAAAGTGAAGAATCTTTCGGGGATGCAGTTGAGGAAGAAGTCATAGAGGAGACTTCGGAAGAAACGGTTGAAGAAGAAACAAGCGGGGAGGTTGAGTGAATTTCCCCGGGGACAGTCCCCGCTGCACACCCCGGGGACAGTCCCCGCAGGAACATATGGGGACAGTCCCTGATTAAAAATTATTAAAAAAAGCTTACAGCGTCTGCTGTAAGCTTTTTTGCATCTGTCAAATCAAACCGGATTATACGATATAAGGAGCAAGAACCTTCATTACTTCTTCGTCTCCGTCTTCTGCATGGATGTTTAAATCAATCGGTTTGGATAAATCCAGACTGAAAATACCCATGATGGACTTTGCATCGATAACATATCTTCCGGATACAAGGTCAAAGTCATAATCAAATTTCGTGATATCATTTACGAATGATTTAACTTTATCAATTGAATTCAAAGAAATCTGTACAGTTTTCATATACATTTCCTCCTTGTGATTTTCTTAGGTTTCGCTTATCATACTAAAGGAATGGCAATAAAAAGTCAATCATAAAAACCACCAAAAAAATCGGAGAATTCTATGAAATCAGTAGCATTCCACAACCTCGGCTGTAAGGTAAATTCCTATGAACTCGATCTTATGAAGGAAAACGTCTTAAAAAACGGATGGCAGATTGTTCCGTTTGACGAAAATGCCGATGTATATATCATAAATACCTGTTCCGTTACCAACATCGCGGACCGGAAAAGCCGTCAGATGATTCACCGTGCAAAGACGCTGAATCCGGCTGCTATCGTGGTTGCGGCAGGCTGCTATGTGCAGTCGGATGCGTTCGCCCTGTCCCGGGACGAAAGTGTCGATCTTTTAGTCGGAAATAATAAAAAATCACAGCTTTCCGAAATTCTTGATGAATACTTATGTGCAAGAAATGCGGGTACCCTTTCTCTCTATGCGGACAGGATTCTGGGAAATGCAGAGGGAGCACCGGGTAAAACAGAAAAGCAGGGCGAAACAGGTATCACGGACAAATCGGAAACCCGGGACAATATGAAACTTCCGAACGGCGATGACATCTCCGGAAGCGAGAAAGAGGTTCGCATATATCTTGAAAAAACACTCGGAAACACAACGGTTCTTGATTTAAAGAACGTTTCGTTTGAAGAAGGAAATATTGTAAAAACCGATAGTCACACCAGAGCCTATATTAAGATTCAGGACGGATGCGACCGTTACTGCAGCTACTGCATCATTCCCTACACCAGAGGCAATGTACGTTCCAAACCGATTGAAGAAGTTGTGGAAGAAGCGGAGCATCTGGTTGGTTCGGGTGTTCGTGAAATTGTGCTTACGGGTATTCATGTAAGTTCGTACGGCGTGGATTTTGCGGAATACCGGAAAGACGCAGAGGCGCGTGAAGAAGATGCGCGAATTGTTAAAACCGTTGCCGAAATCCGTGAGCGGAAATCCGCAATTTCCCGAAAAGCACTTTTATCCCTGTTAGAGAAACTGCAGGAAATAAAAGGTCTTGAAAGAATTCGTTTAAGTTCCTTCGAACCGCTTTTGATTTCGGAAGATTTTATGAAAGGACTTGGACGGATTTCCAAGATATGCCCGCATTTTCATCTGTCGCTTCAAAGCGGCTGCGATGAGACGCTGAAGCGGATGAACAGAAGATACACGACGGCGGAATACGCCGAAAAGGTAGCGTTAATCAGGAGTGTCTTTCCGGATGCCGCCGTTACAACGGATATTATCGTGGGATTCCCGGAGGAAACCGAGAAGGAATTTTCCGAAACCGTTTCGTTTGCAAAAGAAATCGGATTTTATGAAATCCATGTCTTTAAATATTCCAGAAGAAAAGGTACGCCGGCCGATGCCAATCCGGACCAGGTTCCGGAACAGGTGAAAAATACCAGATCCGACACATTGCTCGAACTGACGGCGAAGCAGTCCAAAGACTTCCGCAGACGTTTTCGGAACAGGGAAGTGGAAGTGTTATTTGAGGAAGAGAAGGAAATCGCAGGCAGAAAATACTGGCTCGGCCATACACGCGAATATGTCCTGGTGGCGATTTTCTCCCCGGAAAATCTGGAAAACAGGATCATGAAAGTGGAGACGGGGGATTTTATAAGAGACGATGTACTTCTTGCGCACAGCAGCGTGAGCGCGTTATAGAAGAATTCGAAAAAATATGTTATAATATTCAGATGGGGGGAACGGAAGTCCTTCACATTACAGGAAAAGGAGGAATTCTTATGGGTTTATTTGATTCTATCAAAAATACGATCGGGCAGCAGGTTTCGAATGCTGCGGGAAATGCAGTGAATCAGGCGGTTAACGCGGCACAGAGAAAATCCGAGACCTTTACGTTTACGACGATTCCGAGAAATGTTGCGGAATTGCAGGCATTGCCGGAAAGTGATCTTTCCACGCCGTTTAAGACCTGTGCACTTACCATGCTGGTACTTTTAAATTATGAGGAAAATACACAGGCGACGATTGACATGCTGAATTTTTTAAAGGGACCGGCACCGCTCAGCCCGTTTGAAATGCAGTTTTTAAAGGATCGTCTTGCGGGAAAAGGATATGTAGTCCGGTCATTTTTTAAGGGCTCGTCCCCTGCCAACAACTATATTCCTTCGGAACCGCTTGTAATCACGGTTTATGACAATCCGTACAGCTATCCGGAAGCAGGATGGGCGACGCTCCATATGGATTCCACCGGTGCGGATTCACCGAGACAGATTAAGTGTCGGTTAAAACCCAGCACGAATCAGTGGTTTATGGTAGAGAATCTGGCGCTTTCCGATATTCGTATTCCGGTTGCGGCGGATCCCTGGGCATAAGCATGTGAGAATTTGCGCACGGATTTTTGAAAGAAAATTAATACCGGAAGAAAGAAATAATCCGGATTTTGGGAGTTAAAAAGTGAGAATCATCTTTTTCAGATGGGGCAATAATGATGAAGATATTATAGTGAACACGTTACGAAAGCAGGGGCATTTTGTCGCTGCTTTTGATGCTGCAAATATGTGTTTCAGCGACGGAACTTCCAATTTCGGTTCGAACAGTGACGTTTATGAACTTGAGAGCCTGGGAGGTCTTCAGGCTGACGAGATGGTGACGCGGCTTGTGAAGGAAGCATCGAATTTTCACGCGGAAGTCTTCTTTTCCATCGACTATTTTCAGTATATTTCCCTTGCTGCAAAGAAAGCCGGAATCTATTATTACTGTTGGGTTTATCATCTGCCGCAGTGGAATCTGTATTCCAACCAGGCGCAGTTTCCCTGTAATCGTTTCTTTACGTATGATCACGCGCATCTTAGGAATATGCTTCGAAACAATATCAAGAATGTGGAGTATCTTTCCCTGGCTGCGGACCGCAAACTTTTTACCGGTGCCAGCAACGGAATTTCCGGGAACATGCTGACAATGTACGTTTCGGAGGTTTCTTTTGTGGGAAACCTGTACGAAAGCAGCAGCAGTATTTTTAACCGGATTTCACCGGAAGACAAGCAAAATCCAGTCTATAAAAAGATTGTGAAAACCATCCGGAAGAAAATGTTTTCTTACGGAAGAAATGTTCTGGAGACGGACATTACACCTGATATCGTGGAATTTTTGATGAAGGAAATGGAGTCGGAGAAGTGGAATTACTTCTTCGCCAGCCAGGAGGATATCGTCATTCATTCCGTGATTGCAAAGAAGATTACGGTTGAGGAACGGAAGAAGGTCATTCAGGAGCTTGCGGCCCGCTTCGATTTCCGGCTTTATACACAGTCCAACACGAAGAAGTATCCGGCGGTTAAAAACATGGGACCGGTGGATTTCAGAAAAACCGCGCCTTTGATTTTTCACCAGTCGAAAGTCAATATCTATATTACACCGCGAACCATTGCGACCGGTATTCCGTTGAGGGTTCTGGAAATTATGTCCTGTCAGGGATTTGTTCTGACGAATTATCAGGAGGATCTGGCGGCGGAATTCGTGGAAGGAAAAGAAATCGTAATGTATCATTCGCTCGAGGAACTGCTTGAAAAGACAGCATATTATCTGGAGCATGAGGATGAGCGGCAGCAGATAGCGAGAGCGGGGTACGAGAAGGTACTTCGTGATTATAATTATGCAGTGAAACTGTCGGAGATTTTCACGAAGGATTCGTGCGGCGGGTTCTTGATTTAGTGGGGTTGTTGTAATGGTGTCAGGCACTTTAAAAGGCTTACCGGGAATGGTAAGCCTTTTTTGTTTGCAAATTTGTAATGGGGTCAGGCACTGTTACACTGGTACCTTTAATATCCGTAAGAATTCGGACAGCTGGAACTGTCGTCGATGTTAATGCTACCGGATTCACGATGTACCGAGTACCCGGAACCGGTATTGGTAATGGTGGAGCCGGATATGTTAAGAGATGCTTTCCCTTCGTTTTGCAGTACTGCCGGGTGGGTTAAGTCACCGCCGCCGGTGACGATACAGCCTGAAAGGGTTGCAGTACCGGAGTTTACAAATGCGATGATATCCGCCTCGCTTCTGATAATCGTGCATCCGGTAAGCGTCATGTTGCTCTGCCCGTTATTGCTGTTCCAGACACTGAAGGACGGGGTTGAATTTTCAAAGGTTACATTCGTTGCCGTAAGAGTTCCGTAGTTTACCAGAGATTTGGAATTCGTTCCGCTTCCGGAGGTATTTGTAACGGTTCCGTCTCCGACTATTTCCAGATTACCGCAGTTTACAATTGTATCGTTGCCTGCACCGTCTAAGGAAAAGCCGTTCAGGTGAAGTGTGATGTCGCTTCCGACCGGTGTGATACCGGAGCCTGTTAAATCTTTTGTAAGATGGACTTCCGCGTGGCTTCCTTCCGGAACTGCATTGAATGCCGACTGTAAATCATCAAAGCCGATTCCGTTAACGGTAACGGGGTGCCCGGTATAGGTAAAATCCAGGTCAACGGTTGTATTTTTGGTAAGAGGATCGGTTTTCAGAGTCCACGAATTGCAGTCCCAGGTTGCATTGGCTTTTTTGTTGGAACATTTAATTCCCTTAATTTCATAAAGCCCCTGAGGAGGAAGGTCTTCTGTTTTCTTTCCGTCAATGCTGTAATTTACTTTTAACTCCGGGTCGCCGCATGCCGTAAGGATAAAACAAAACAGCAGGGCAGTCAGCAGTATGGGCAGAGATTTTTTTATGCCGGACCCGATCCGGTTTTTTTTGTTTAAGTGCATTTTTATTTTTTTATTTCTCCTTTAGTGAGATGTTTAATGGGGTCAGGCACCATTACACAGGTACATTTATTTTGTAACAATTTTGTAATGGGGTCAGGCACCATAACGATCGGTCAGGCACCAATTAACTCCAGGTACTTCCTCGGCTTCGTATTCCCGGCAGCCGGATCGATGGTCGGCGAAGTATTGTTCATTGCGATATTCAGCCAGTTCTTCGCATATACATAATCCCCGAGTTCGTAATACGCGATGCCTACCTCCAGGCAGACTTCGGAACACGGACCGGTTATCATCGAAGTCATGGCAACCTCGTAAAGCGATTTCATATTTCCTTCGACTCTGGCAATCTTCGCAAGTACGCAAAGCGCCTCACGGTACATATTCCACTCAGTGTTGGAGATATCCTCGGCAGGTGCATCATTGTCCGCACGCTGAACCTCCGTCTCCCAAAGTGTGGCTTTATCCTTTTTCTTACGGTTATTTAAATCATCATCCGAGGTGAGATTTAATGTGGTGGACTCCACAAAACCCAGGAAATAATCCTTCGAGCGAAGGAGTTCCTCCTTGCTTCCGGTCATGTAAAGATCCCTTGCATAAAGCCCGTGAAGCTTCGGCGAGAGCGTGCCGCCGCGGTTTATAACCTTCTCGTAAATTGCGCAGTCCCTGCCGATATGCGACTGGCTCGGAAGGTGGCGGATACAGATGTCGCTGTCAAAAACCGTCGGTTCAAGCCGCATGCTTTCATGTACCGGGTCAATCCAGGTCCAGCTGCGAAGCCTTTTGAAAAGCTTCGGCCGGTACTCCTTCTCAAAGCCGTTCGCCTCATTAAAATCAAGCGGCGTTAAGTACCACATTTTTACGATTTCGTATTTCGGATCGAGATACCCTTTCAGGACACGGAACTTCTCCATGTTTTCGGCATCGAGCACCTCGTCGGCGTCCACCGTATAGATATAGTCCTTCGTGCATTTGGAAAATGCAAAATTTCTTGCGGCCGCGAAATCGCTGACCCACTCAAAATCGTAGACATCATCGGTATATTCCCAGGCAATATCCTTTGTTTTATCCGTGGAGCCGGTATCCACAATCACGAGTTCGTCGTAGAGTCCGGTCAGGGAATCAAGACAACGCCGTAAGAGTTTCTCTTCGTTTTTTACTATCATGCATACAGATATTTCCATGCCGTATCCCCCCTCTTTACTAAAAAATGTAACCCTGTAAAAATTGTATCATTTTTTATGCGAAAAAGAAAGTCAAGCCTATATTTTCCAAAGATTGTCCGATATAATATTAATGGGTGAAAATTGCGTGCGGCAGTGCCCGCTGCACCGGTAACCGGAGAAGAAAGAGAATTAACGGAGAATAAAATATGGCATTTACACACCTGCATGTTCATACGGAGTACAGTCTTCTGGACGGCTCCAACAAAGTAAAAGAATACGTAAAACGGTTAAAGGAACTTGGAATGACGCATGGTGCCATCACGGACCACGGCGTCATGTTTGGCTGTATCGAATTTTATAAAGAAGCACTGAAAGAGGGCATCACGCCGATTCTCGGCTGTGAGGTTTATGTTGCGCCCAATTCCCGGTTTGACAAGGAACTGACCGGCGGCGAGGACCGGTATAATCATTTGATTCTCCTTGCTGAGAACAACACGGGCTATCACAATCTTATGAAAATCGTCTCCCGCGGTTTCACGGAAGGCTTTTATTACAAGCCACGCGTGGACGTTGAGGTGCTGAGGGAATATCATGAGGGCTTAATCTGCCTTTCCGCCTGCCTTGCCGGCGAGGTGCAAAAATACCTGGCGCGGGGATTTTATGACGAGGCAAAAAAATCGGCGCTGAAGCATTATGCGATTTTCGGCGAGGGGAACTATTTCCTGGAACTTCAGGATCACGGAATTCCGGAACAGCAGACCGTCAACGCAGGCCTGGTGCGGCTTTCCGAGGAGTTAAACATCCCGCTGGTCTGCACGAATGACGTGCATTATACCTATGCGGACGATGTGGAAGCGCATGATATTTTACTTTGCATCCAGACCGGAAAGAAGGTTTCGGATACGGACCGCATGCGCTACGAGGGCGGACAGTTTTACTTAAAATCCGAGGACGAGATGCGCACCCTTTTCTCCTTCGCACCC
This sequence comes from Lachnospiraceae bacterium, assembly GCA_024681795.1. Taxonomy (GTDB): domain Bacteria; phylum Bacillota; class Clostridia; order Lachnospirales; family Lachnospiraceae; genus UBA3766. The sequence goes on from JAILAD010000010.1 coordinate 18,209, forward strand.
GAGGCAATCGAGAATACGAATAAAATTGCCGAAAGATGCAGGGTCGAAATCAAATTTCATGAGACAAAAATCCCTCATTTCGATGTACCGGAAGGATACGATTCCAAGTCCTACCTTTTGGAACTATGCGAAAAAGGCTTTCGGGAGCATTACCCGGATGATGACGGAACACTGCATGAACGCATGATGTACGAGATTTCCGTTATTGAGAAAATGGGATACCTGGACTATTTCCTGATTGTCTGGGATTTTATCAACTATGCAAAAGAAAACGGAATTGCAGTCGGACCGGGGCGAGGCTCCGCTGCCGGCAGTCTGGTTTCGTATTGCCTGCATATTACGGACATCGATCCGGTCCGGTTTGAACTGCTCTTTGAACGGTTCTTAAATCCGGAGCGTGTTTCCATGCCCGATATCGACGTGGATTTCTGCGTGGAACGGAGACAGGAAGTCATCGACTACGTGCACCGCAAATACGGTGAGTCAAACGTGGCGCAGATTGTAACCTTCGGAACCCTTCAGGCAAGAGGTGTCATCCGTGATGTGGCAAGAGTACTGGATATGCCGTATAACGTGGCGGATCAGATCGCAAAGCAGGTCCCGATGGAACTGAACATGACCTTAAACAAAGCGCTTTTGATGAACCCGGCGCTTCGCGAAATCTACGACGGCGATCCACAGATTCATTATCTGATTGATATGGCGAAACGTCTGGAAGGTCTGCCGAGACACACCGGCATGCATGCGGCAGGCGTACTCATTTCCCCGAAACCGGTCGAGGAATTCGTGCCGCTTAACCTCGGCGGCGACGGCGCGATAACGACGCAGTACACCATGACCACCCTCGAGGAACTGGGACTTTTGAAAATGGACTTCCTGGGACTTCGAAACCTTACCGTAATTCAGAATGCAGAGCGCAGCATTTCCAAAAAACTCGGCCGGGAATTTTCCGTGAAAGAAATCGATTACGATGATCCGAAGGTATATGCCTATATCGGTACGGGCGCTACGGACGGCGTTTTCCAGCTCGAGAGCGCCGGAATGAAAAGCTTCATGAAGGAACTCCGCCCGACTTCCCTGGAGGAAGTCACAGCCGGAATTTCCCTGTACAGACCGGGGCCCATGGATTTTATTCCGCAGTATATCGCGGGAAAGGCGGCACCGGAGAAAGTGCAGTATTTATGCCCGCAGCTCGAGCCGATTCTTGCACCGACCTACGGCTGTATCGTATATCAGGAGCAGGTTATGCGAATCGTGCGTGACCTTGCAGGTTACACGCTCGGTCGTTCCGACGAGGTACGGCGTGCCATGTCCAAGAAAAAGAAGCATGTCATGGAAGAGGAACGTCAGAATTTCGTGTACGGCAATAAAGAGCTCGGCATTCCGGGCTGCGCCGGGAACGGAATCGATGCCGCAATCGGCAACATGATTTACGACCAGATGATTACGTTTGCGGAATATGCGTTCAACAAATCCCACGCAGCCGCATACGCGGTGGTGTCATATCAGACTGCATATCTGAAATTTTATTATCCCGTGGAGTATATGGCGGCGCTGATTTCCTCCGTCATCAGCAACTCCGGAAAAGTATCGGAATACATTATGACCTGCCGGTCCATGAACATTAAGATGCTCTCGCCCGACATTAACGAGGGGGATGCGGATTTTACCGTAAAGGACGACTCCATCCGTTATTCCCTGACGGCGATAAAAAATGTCGGCCGGCCGATTATCGATGCCATCGTGGAGGAGAGAAACGAGAAGGGACTCTTTACTTCGATTCAGAATTTCGTGGAACGCATGAGCGCAAGGGAGGACAATCCCGTCAACAAGCGTGCGATGGAAAATTTCATCAAGGCCGGATGTTTTGATTCCCTGGGCGGAAACCGCAGGCAGTACATGCAGATTTACCAGGTGCTGATGGACCGCGTTGCCAAAGACCGGAAGGGCAGGCTGGAAGGGCAGATGTCGATTTTTGATATGGGAAGCGAGGAAGAGAAGAAAAATCTCGAGATTCCGCTGCCGGAGGTTGAGGAATTTGAAAAAGCACAGCTTCTCGCATTTGAAAAAGAGGTGCTTGGAATCTATGTAAGCGGGCATCCGCTGGAGGCTTATCAGGACCTCTGGAAAAAGAAGATTACGAACGTGGCGGCGGATTTTTATCTCGATGAAGAGACGAATGCGTCAATTGTCGAGGACGATGCGAAGGCAACCGTGGGCGGAATGATTGTAGAAAAGAGCGTAAAATACACGCACAACAACAAAGCCATGGCGTTTGTCACGCTGGAGGATCTGTCGGGAACCGTGGAAGTGATTGTATTTTCCAGGCAGTTCGAACGGTATGCGAACATGCTGAATGAGGATGCTGCGATTTTTGTTACCGGAAGGGTAAGTTCCGAGGAAAATAAGAGTTCAAAACTGATTGCGGAGACGATTACACCGTTTGAGGCTTCCGCAAAATGCTTCTGGATAAAGTATTTAAACCGCGCGGAGTACGAGGAAAAAAACGCGGAAGTGACGGAGGTTTTAAATGCCTCCGACGGAAAAGACACCGTAAAACTGTATCTTGCAGAGGAAAAGCAGCTAAAGACGCTGCCGCCTTCGAGAAACGTCTGTGCCGGAGAGGAACTGCAGGCGAAGATAGAGGAAATTCTTGGCGAGGGCAGGGCAAAGATTACGTGGTGAGTTAACGGGGCTGTTAATGGGGCTGTTAATGGTGTCAGGTACCATTACAAAGTTAATGGGGTCAGGCACTGTTACATTCGTGGAAAAAACGGAAGGCATGGTACACAAAATTAACGGAATATGGTATGATAAAAGGTGTTTTTTGATGTTTTACATCAGGAAATAAAGGGCACGGAACCCAAAACGTGTTTGAACAGTCAGAAATATGAAGAGTGATGCCGGATTCATTTCGGTTTCAAAAAGGAGTTAAGTTATGTCAGACCAGATTAAAACAATCGGCGTGCTTACAAGCGGCGGTGATGCACCGGGAATGAATGCCGCAATTCGTGCGGTTGTAAGAAAAGCACTCAGCAACGGTGTTTCGGTAAAGGGAATCAAGCGCGGATACGCCGGATTGCTTGCGGAAGAGATTTTTGAAATGGGCCGCAGAGACGTTTCCGATACCATCCAGCGCGGCGGTACGATTCTCGGAACCGCAAGATGTCTCGAATTCAAGGAAGAAGAAGTGCAGGCACAGGCAGCGGAAATCTGCAAAAAGCACGGAATCGACGGTATCGTCGTAATCGGCGGAGACGGTTCCTACAGAGGTGCGCAGGCACTTGCCCGCCACGGAATCAATACCATCGGAATTCCGGGAACGATAGATCTTGACATCGCCTGCTCCGACTATACCATTGGTTTTGATACTGCGGTAAATACCGCTATGCAGGCAATAGATAAGGTCCGGGATACATCTTCTTCCCATGAAAGATGCTCCATCATCGAGGTTATGGGGCGTAACGCCGGCTACATTGCACTCTGGTGCGGCATTGCAAACGGTGCGGAGGATATTTTACTTCCCGAGACGTATGACTATAACGAGCAGAATATCATCAACAACATTATCCAGAACCGTAAAAAGGGAAAGAAACATCACATTATTATAAATGCGGAAGGTATCGGCCATTCGACTTCGATGGCGCGTCGTATTGAGGCGGCAACCGGAATTGAGACGAGGGCTACCATTTTGGGATACATGCAGCGCGGCGGATCACCGACCTGCAAGGACCGCTACTATGCTTCCATCATGGGTGCGTATGCGGCTGATATTTTATGTGAAGGCAAGTCCAACCGTGTGGTTGCATACCGTCACGGCGAGTTTACGGACTTCGATATCGAGGAAGCATTAAATATGGAAAAGAAAATCCCCGAATATCAGTATCTTGTCAGCAAGACAATCTGACCGGGTGGACCAGGGGGACGGGGTTGGTGGTTCATACTCCGCGAACCGGCAGACGGAAGAGGAAATTTGCAGATGATTACATCCTTCAGCAACAGCAGAATTAAATTCATACGTGAACTGATGCTTCGCTCGAGAACCCGCAAGAAAGAGGGACTTTTTGTGGCGGAGGGCGTGAAGATGTTTCTGGAGGCTCCGGTTGAAGAGATTACGGAAGCTTACATTACCGAGCGTCTTTATACCAGACTCCGTTATGAAAAAGAGCTGCCGGGCAACTATGAAAAGTGCCGTGCAAAATTAAATGACGTTCCGTATGAAATTGTTTCGGACGAGATTTTTGCTAGAATCTCCGACACGGTTTCGCCGCAGGGTGTCATCAGCATTGTAAAGAAGCGGGAACGTTCGCTTGACGAGGTTCTGGGCGGCAGAAAAAATGCGCTTTACATTGTCCTTGAAAATCTTCAGGATCCCGGAAATCTTGGCACCATCATGAGAACGGCGGAGGCTGCGGGTGTGGACAGCGTTATTTTGGGCGCAAATTGTGTGGATATGTACAATCCGAAGGTGGTCCGTTCCACAATGGGCGCAATCTACAGAATGCCCTTTGCTTACGTGGAAAATGTCCGTGAGGCAATACATATCATGAAAGAGTCCGGAATTGAGACCTATGCCGCGACGCTCAGCGATACGGCAAAGGCATACGACGAATATGATTATCATCCGGCGACGGCCTTTATAATAGGAAATGAAGGAAACGGGCTTACGGAGGAGGCAATCAGCCGGTCCGGAGCGCAGGTATATATTCCGATGCATGGAGAGGCGGAGTCTCTGAATGCTTCCATGGCGGCCGGGATTTTAATGTATGAGGCTTTCAGGCAGAGAAGAAAGCCGGAAATGCACAGATGATGAAAATGACAGCAGAAAGTGTAATGGTGCCTGACCCCGTTACGAAATGTAATGGTGCCTGACCCCGTTACGATTTAGGAGGAAAAAAATGAAAATAGGTTTTATCGGACTTGGAAATATGGCGAGAGCCATCATCGGCGGAATCATTGAAAAGGGCAATATCAAGCCCGGTGAAATTATCGGCTCCGATGTCTCTTTGGCAGCGGCGGAGAGTGCAAAAAAGGATTTTAAAATCAAAGTCTGCATGGAGAATGCCATGGTTGCGGAGCAGGCGGATGTTCTGATTCTTGCCGTAAAACCGCAGTATCTTGACTATTCGCTGGAAGGCGTGAAGCCCGTATTAAAGAAAGATGTCATCATTATATCCATTGTTGCAGGCAAGGATATCGCGTATCTGGAGGGATTGCTCGGCAAGACACACAGTATCGTCAGATGTATGCCGAATACGCCTGCATTAATCGGTGAGGCCTGTACGGCATTTACGCCGAATGCAAAAGTAAGCGAGTCCCAGCTTGACATCGCGGCTGAACTGATCCGATGCTTCGGAAAGGCGATTCAGGTTCCCGAGTCCATGATGGATGCGGTAGTCGGCGTCAGCGGAAGCGCTCCGGCGTATGTATTTATGTTTATAGAAGCAATGGCTGACGGCGCAGTTGCGGAAGGCATGCCGAGAAAGATGGCATATGAGTTTGCGGCGCAGGCAGTACTCGGAAGTGCGAAACTCATGATGGAAACCGGCAAACATCCCGGAGAACTTAAGGATATGGTATGTTCCCCGGCGGGCACCACGATTGAGGCCGTACGTGTTTTGGAGGAAGGCAATTTCAGGGCAACGGTTATGGATGCGGTAATCGAGTGTGCCGAGAAGTCAAAAATGCTGTAAGACCGGAGCGTCCGGAAAAAACGACAAAGCTGAAAAAACCGGTTAAAAGTACAGAAATATCATGACGGAATGCCTGGAACGGGACAACTTATTGTGGATTATATACAAAACAAGTGACGGATTTTCAGATTGTTCCGTCATATCGACGGAACAATAAAATAGAATAGTAAAAAAATGACAGATACCATGTAAATTTTAACTAATTTTTACATGGTATTTCTTTGTGTAAAGAGTAAAAATACTGATTTTTAGCGGAAAATTTGACATTCCCCGGTTGATTTGATATTATACTTTTGTAACAAAAATGTAACAATTTACATAATTTAGTAATTATGTAAAGCAGATTTGTACTTGGAGGAATTATGAAAACTGTATTGCGTAAACGGTTAGCCTCCGGAAGCATTGCTACAGTACTTGCATTTGCTACTGTTATTTCCGGCAATACCGCGATAGCAAAAGGGGATGCGGCATTTACATTATCCGCGGGATCTGCACTCGGAACCGTTTCCGAAGCGGACAGCATGGATTTTGTGGAAATGAATTTATCCGCGGGTGCATCGGGAATCGTTGAGATATCCTATCTTGATAATCCGCAGGAAATGGATGAATACAAAGCAAAATATGAGGAAGAACTTCAGGCAGAGCGTAACGAACGTTACAAACTGGCGATGGCAAAAACCTCCGATTATGTAAATGTAAGAACCAATCCGGATACCGAGTCAGACCGTGTAGGTGTTATTTATAAAAATTGCGGCGGTCAGGTTCTTGAACGTGGCAACGGATGGACCAAGATTGAGTCCGGAGAAGTAGTCGGCTGGGTTTCCAACGATTACCTTTACTTAGATGAGAGCGCTGAAGAATATGCAGAGCAGGTTTGCAAGAAATATGCAAATGTCGATACACAGGCTCTTCGTGTTCGTACACAGCCCGGTGAGGATACCGAGATTATCGGTCTTTTGGAGGTTGGAACAGACCTTGAAACCATGGCTGATGATAATGAAGATGACGGATGGACCAAGGTTTTATATCAGGGTAAGGTTGGATATGTTTCTTCGGATTATATTACATTAAGTCTTGATATTCCGAGCGGTGAAACACTTGAAGAAATCGAGGAAAGAGAGCGACTTGCAGCTCTTGAGAAAGCAAAACTCGTTACCACATATTCTTCTGTTGAAGCAAATGTTGATGATACCACGCTTCTTGCTGCAATCATTCAGTGCGAGGCAGGCAACCAGTGTTATGAAGGAAAACTTGCAGTCGGCGCGGTTGTTTGCAACCGTATCAGAAGCGGAAGTTACCCGAATAATGTTCACGATGTGGTATACCAGCGCGGACAGTTTACTCCTGCAAGCAGCGGAATGTTAGCAAAGGCTCTGGCAAGCGGAATCAGTGATTCCTGCCGTCAGGCAGCAGCGGAAGCTCTTACCGGAGCAACGAATGTCGGTAATGCGTGCCATTTCAGAAGATCCGGTGGACGTGAAGGCGTTACAATCGGAGATCATGTTTTCTACTAATTTAACCGGATATACGAAACTACAGCCCCTGCGGGATACCCGCAGGGGTTTTCCTTATGGTTCCCGGATCGGGGACAGTCCCCGTTGTGCCACTTGGGGACTGTCCCTCTTTCCCGTCTGGGGGACTGTCCCCATTGTTTTCACCGGGGACTGTCCCTGTAATAACGCAGGGGGTTACATCTGCCTCGTATTTATGATAAAATCATGATATCTATTTACTTTAGGGAGGTAGGTTTTATGGCAATCAGTTTAAAAGGAAGAGACTTCCTTACATTAAAGGATTATACAAAGGAAGAAATCGAATATCTGCTTGATCTGGCAGCGGAGTTGAAGGAAAAGAAGAAAAACGGTGTATTGACCAAAGATGCACTAATGGGAAAAAATATCGCATTAATTTTTGAAAAAACGTCTACCAGAACCCGTTGTTCCTTTGAGGTTGCAGGACACGATCTCGGTATGGAGGTAACTTACCTCGATCCTGCGGGCAGCCAGATTGGAAAAAAGGAGTCAATTGCAGATACAGCAAGAGTTTTGAGCAGAATGTATGACGGTATCGAATATCGTGGCTATGGTCAAAGTATCGTAGAAGAATTGGCAAAATACTCCGATGTACCGGTTTGGAACGGATTAACCAATGAATACCACCCGACGCAGATGCTTGCAGATCTCCTTACCATCCGTGAACAGCTCGGAAGATTGGAAGGGGTAAGATTAACTTATATGGGTGATGCCCGTTACAATATGGGAAATTCATTGATGATAGCATGCGCAAAAATGGGAATGCATTTTACTGCGTGTGCTCCCAGGGCTTATTTCCCGAATAAAGAACTGATTGCACAGTGTGAAGAATATGCGGCGATTTCCGGCGCAACGCTTACTTTTGAAGAGGATGTGAAAAAGGGAACCGAGGGCGCGGATGTAATTTATACGGATATCTGGGTATCCATGGGAGAGCCGGATGAAGTATGGCAACAGCGTATTGATGCACTTCGCCCTTACTGTGTCACAATGGATGTTATGAAAAACGGCGCAGATGATGTGATTTTCTTACACTGTCTGCCTTCTTATCATGATCGCAACACCACTATCGGAAAAGCGGTTGGCGAAAAATTCGGACTGATGGAACTTGAAGTTACCAATGAGGTATTTGAGTCCAAATACTCGAAAGTATTTGATGAGGCAGAGAACAGAATGCATACCATCAAGGCTATGATGGCAGCTACGCTCGGTGCATTCGAGAAATAAAAAATACCGGCGGGGACAGTCCCTGCATGAATCAATGGGGACAGTCCCTTTAGTATATGAGTTGTGACGAAAAAGAGAGAAAAATGGAAAAAGTAGTAATCTGTGGGGCAAATGCCTACGAGAAAAAGTATTATTTCAATAAGGATTTCGACAAAATTCCGGAATCCATGCAGGATGAGTTGCATATCATCTGCGTTCTTTTTACGGAGGAAGCAGGTGGAATCTTTACTATCGGATTTGATGAGGAAGGCGAACTGGTCATGGAAACCAATTCGGAAGAAGATGACATCTATTACGACGAAATTGCGGCGGGGATGCTGATTAAACAGATTCGTGACAATCGTCAGGAAATGTTTGAGGCGCTGTCGTTATATTACAGAGCAATCATACTGAAAGAACCCATTAGCTCGCTGCTTGGTGACGAGAACTGATTTGACAGCGGTTTTGATTATGCAATCAATGGGGACAGTCCCCGGTGAACGATTTGTGAACAACAAGGGGACTGTCCCTCTTGAAAAGAATGGAGAATGAAATATGATTCTGTGTATTGATGTAGGGAATACAAATATTAATTTTGGTGTATACGAGAACGAAAAATTGCTCGTTATGTTTAAACTGACCTCGCAGGTTGCCCGGACCTCAGATGAGTTTGGACTTAGTATCAGTGAATTGCTTCGATTAAACAATATAGATAAGAATAAAGTTGCCGGAGTTTGTATAGCGAGTGTAGTTCCGAACGTGATGCATTCCTTAATAGCAGCTGTTGAAAGGTATTTGGGATGCAAACCGTTAATTGTGGGACCGGGAACAAAAACAGGAATCAAGATTAATACCGATAATCCGCGTGAAATGGGAGCTGACCGTATTGTGGATGCAGTTGCTGCTTATCATAAATATGGCGGGCCTGTTCTGGTACTGGACTTCGGAACCGGTACTACATATGATCTGATAACTGCAGACGGAGCCATTGTTGCGGCCATCACAGCCCCGGGTATTCGTATTTCTGCAAAGGCACTTTGGGAGGATACTGCAAAACTTCCGGAAATTGAAATCAAAAAACCTGCGTCGATATTGGCAACAGAGACCGTGTCTTCCATGCAGGCAGGTTTAATATTCGGTCAAATCGGACAGACAGAATACATTATTGAAAAGGTAAAGGAAGAGAGCGGTATTTCGGATATGAAGGTTATTGCGACAGGTGGCCTTGGACGAATTATTAGTGAAGAAACAAAGAAAATTGATGTTTATGATCAGTTCCTGACACTTGAAGGACTCAGACTGACTTACGAGAAAAACCGCAGATAGAGACTATAAAAATGCGGGGACAGTCCCTGGGAAACCCAAAGGGACAGTCCCTGTGAAAAACACCGGGGACTGTCCCCGCAGAAACCAAGGGGACTGTCCCCATTATAAAATATGAAGATAGGCGATGTAACACTTCCAAATCCATACATACTCGCGCCGATGGCAGGTGTAACCGACCTGCCGTTTCGTATATTATGCGCTGAAATGGGCGCAGGCATGGTATGTACGGAAATGATTTCCGCGAAGGCTCTGTCGTTTCATAACAAGGCAACCTATAAAATGCTGAAAACCGTGCCGGAAGAAGGAATCGTTTCGCTTCAGATTTTCGGTTCCGAACCGGAACTGATGGGAGAGGTAGCCAAAACTCTTGAAGAGTATCCGTTTCAGATTCTGGACATAAACATGGGATGCCCGGTACCGAAGGTTGCCGGCAACGGCGAGGGAAGCGCCCTTTTGAAAAATCCGGAGCTGGCAGGCAGAATTATGAAATGTGTCTCTCACAGTATCCAAAAGCCGGTAACTGCAAAAATCCGTCTGGGTTACGACAAGGATCATATCAATGCGGTTGAAGTGGCAAAAATCCTGGAGGATAACGGTGCTGCCGCAATTACGGTGCACGGAAGAACAAGGGAACAGTTTTATTCTGGAGAGGCTGACCTGGAAGAAATCGCAAGGGTAAAAGAAACCGTATCCGTTCCGGTAATCGGAAACGGGGATGTGAAGGATGCAGCATCCGCAAAGAATATGTTTAAAATCACAGGCTGCGACGGGATCGCGATAGGCAGGGCGGCGCGCGGAAACCCATGGATATTCCGTGAATTGTCTGAGGAAAATACTTTCTCAAACAGCTACATAAACAGTAATAACAATAATAATAGTAATAATAATAATAATGAAGGTTATGCCTTTAATTCCCGGAAACCTTCCCGGACGGAAATATCCGAGATGATTTTGCGGCATGCGGAAATGCTTGTGGAGGAAAAAGGCGAATACACAGCCATCCGGGAAATGCGACAGCATATTGCATGGTATAGTGCCGGACTTCGCGGCGCAGTGGCACTTCGTAGGTCTGTAAACGAAATCAATTCCCTGGAAGATCTACGAAATACAATTAAAAAAATACAAACCTAACTCCCAAACCTAACCCCCAAACCTCAAACCGGAAAAACGTTCCTGATAATACCACCCTGAAACAGACAGCAATTATATTTCAAAAATCATCCTGATTTGTTGGACATTTGTTGGACAAACGCATATATACTATGCGTACAGACTGAAATACTAATATGAGATACCAGCCTGTACGGATTGTCATGTAGGAGGAAAAATATATGCCTAAGAAGAATAATATTAAAATGACTGCGGAAGAACTAATCAGAAAACATCAGGAAAATCAGGCAGCACTGGCTGAATTAAATAAGAAAAATCTGAAGAAAGCATGTGAGGATATTTTTTACATGCAGTCTATGGCTGATTTTGCGGAAAACGGTATTCTCTCCAAAATCAACAATCCGGATCGGATGATGACCCAGGCAAAGCAGTGGGAGAAGAACAACAAAGATTTCTTAAAATTTGCCACGATGATTGAAATGGAAACTCTGGCAGTAAATGTTCTGAAACTGGGCTGTAAACAGCATGAAACCGGTTCTTTGAATGAAGAGGAATGGGAAGAAATCGAAAAAAATGCCGACAGAATTTCGGAAATTTGTGCAGCCGTTGCAAAGTCGGAATCTTTCAAGACATTTGATGCACATTCAAAGAAACCGATTGTTACTCTGATTGTTCCGAAAAAGGACGGAAAGGATCTTTTTACCGTCTGCAGCATGATGGGAAGTTATGCCCTATCTCAGGTATGTAAACAGAATACCGAGGTGTGCGAACTGAACAGCCTGGTTTCTGCGGTGGATGGCAGGATTAATGAGTTTGTGGCCCGGTCAAAAAAGGAAGTAGATAAATTAAGTAAGGAAGTAGATGAGTTAAGCGGGAAGGATAAAAAAAACAGGGACAGTAAAGAGTATAAAAATCTGTTGAATGCCGAGACGACACTGTATAACGCGTTGCAGTTGAGGAAAGAATTTACCAGGGTTTACAATAAGGGAATTATTGCAAATACGAATCAGGAATACGGAAATTATGCCAATGCGTTTGTGGAATTTGTTTTTGCCCATGCCGACAATAATGAGGTTGGTTTTGTTAAGGGGCTTCCTGCTTTTCAGCATATGATGGAAACGTTCTCCAAACAGGCGGGGGATAAAAAAGCCGAAGCCGGGAATAAAATTGCAAAACCCGATGAGAACATTGTTAGCGCAAATAAGGACAATATCGAAATAAAAGATAACGATGACAGTTTTGATAATGAGGAAAGAATCGAAAATATAAATTTAGATAACATAGGTAATATTAAAGATCTTGAAGGAGAAAACGTCGAGGCGACTATTTTAGGGAAAAAAATCGAAAGCGGTCCTTTGGTTGATGATAATGAGTCCGAGATGAACGAATCCGGGCATGATTTGCCGAATACGGAGAAATCCGATAACCAGGACATTTTGCAGGAGGATGTCATCGATGACGAAACGGAGCAACTGAAAAAACAGGGATTTAAGTATATTCCGGAATACGGAACTTATGTGTATGTCGGAAAACAGGAAAAACTCAAAAAGGAAAAATGGGTAGAGAATGAAGCCGTCAGTCTCAAAGGTCTTGGTACCTCCGATATTACGGCATGGAAGATGAGGGAAGCAATCGATATTGACCTGGATAAACTTTCGTTACCGGAAAAATCGGTAGCTCTTTACGGAATGATTGACGGTTTTAGAACCGCCATGAAGAAAGACCTTGAAAAAATGGAGGAACTGTTATCTGCAACACAGATACTGGAAGATGCCAATTTTAACAGTCAGATTCAGGAAGGACCGAATGATTACAGACAGCTTTGTACTGCAATAAAAAGCTGCAAAGAAATCGTAGAGAGAACCAATGCTACGCCGGATGAATTAATCAATGCATTCGGTGAGCTGAAAAAGAAAGAAGACAAGTATGTAAGAAAACATACTCCCCGTTTTATCGGGCACAGAACGGAGAAAACGGCGGAGCGCTTTAAAATCGTTCAGAGCATGAGCGAACTGACTGCGGCTCACAATGCTCTTTTAAAAGATACGGTAAATAAGCTGCAGACGAACATGCTGAATGTCGAAAGACAGGAGAAACACGGAAATCTGTTCCTTAATATAAGGAATATGCCTTTAAAGAATATTATCGAACAGGTGGATAACAGACTTTCAAACGACTATTTCATAGATGAAAATGATGAGATAGAAAACATCGAAAACCAGTCAAAAGAGGATGAACTGCTTGATTTAGGCCGGGCGGCAATGGATAGCGCGAAAGCAAAAGCGGAGAAAAAAATACTTACCGACCGTTTTGTTCGAAAGACGGGGCTTAATACGGAAGAAAAGAGGAAAACGTTTAATCCGTATGATAATATAAATGACCGGATTGATAATGCGGCAAAGAATTTCCTTGCAAATAAGTATTTAGACAGAATAAAGGAGATGGATCTTCCGTTGGAGGATGTTATTGATATCAATGAACAGATTCGCGTAAAACCGTTTAGAAAAGAATTGGAGACTTTATCCCAAAATCTGTATTTTCGCTATATTGTAAGAACGTATCCCACGGAATGGGCTGAAAAATGGGCACGTGTGGATGCAGGGGCAGATAAGTATCTGGAAGAAGTGAAAGCAAATGCCGATCGTTATTCGGGACCGGAAGGTCTGCTGCAGCTGCATAGTGAGATTGATAAAGTATTTCATCCCGGGATTACAATCGATGAAATGCTGGAAGAAAATACAGATAATGACAGTACGAAAGAAAGAGAAAATGAAGAGAGAAAACTTCGTAACAGATATTGGGATTCGCACACCATTCTTGCGGAGCATCTTTTGAATCTTGCCATGAAAAAACCGGAATACAGGGATGTTCTTGAAATGATGAGCAGGCTCGAGGAAGAAGATCATGCCACTGTATGTAAAGATGTGGCGGAGTACCTGCTGAATTCATCTTACCGTCTTCCCGATGAAGAGGAAAAACTGAGTGCTGCTTTGGAAAGCAGAGTCAATAATTCCACACTGTTACTGGGCGTAGCAAATCGTGTCAGACAGTTTTTAAACACAAATGTTTTCTCCAAATCAGCAAAGGAGGAAGGCCCGGAACTGAAAACGGTCGTGAAGAAGGAAGGACCGAATGCAGGCGGAAAGAACGGTATCGACCTGAATGCGACGGGCGAAAAAAACGGAAATGAAAAGATAATGAATCATTCCGCTATTATTCCGAAGCAGGGTCACGGAATGGGAGGCATGAGTTAATTATTGACACTTTCAAGTGTAGTAGTATATAATCGTTTTTGTCTTTAATTAAGATAGCGGAGAAGTACGCTTTTTAAGAAGGCGGAAAACGAATTAATATGTTTGAAAACCACTTTCAATGGAGGGAGAAATAACCATGGAAGAAAAGAAAAATCTGCTGACACGTGAAGGTATTCAGAAATATGAAGAAGAACTGCAGCACTTAAAGGAAATCAGAAGAAAAGACGTTGCAGAGAAATTAAAAGATGCCAGAGCACAGGGTGACCTTTCCGAAAATGCGGAGTATGACGCAGCAAAGGATGAACAGCGTGATATCGAGGCCAGAATTTTTGAACTTGAGAAGCTTTTAAACAACGCAGAAATCGCAGATGAAGATGATACGGACAACAAAAAGGTATCCTTTGGTATGACCGTTGTCGTAAAGGATTTGGAAACCGAGGAGACGGAAACCTATACCATTAAGGGTGCAACCGAAGCGAACAGTCTGGAAGGAACCATCTCAAACGAATCTCCCCTCGGCAAGGCTTTAATCGGTTCCAAGAAGGGCCAGACCGTTGAGGTAGAGTGCCCGGCCGGTATTCTTAAGTACAAGGTAATGAGTTTCTCCAAGCAGAAGAAAGAGAAATAAAATTACATTATAAACTTAAACGAGTCTAAAAAGGATTCCGAAGGGAATCCTTTTTAAAACATTTCAGGAAAGATAAAGGGAAAATCATGGCAGAGAATAATCAGAACAATAATCAGAAGAACAACCAAAAGGGAAATGCACCTGCGGAACAGGATATCGGACAGCTTTTAAAGGTTCGCCGCGAAAAACTTGCGAATCTTCAGGCGGCGGGAAAAGATCCTTTTGTGATTACCAAATACAATCAGACGCATCATTCCACCGAAGCAAAGGCGGAATATGAAGCCCTGGAGGCAAAACTTGTGGGCGACAGACCTATCGTGAATACGGAAGGAATGGAAGAAGCGGATGCGAGGGCAGCAGTAAAAGCAGATTATGAGGAAAAGCGCGCAATCATGGATGCAAGTCCGATTCATGTTTCCATTGCAGGACGTCTGATGAGTAAGCGTGTAATGGGTAAGGCATCATTCGGAAATGTACAGGATAAACTCGGAAATATCCAGGTGTATGTATCCCGTGACGGAATCGGGGAAGAGTCCTATGCGGATTTTAAGAAATATGATGTGGGCGACATCGTGGGAATTGAAGGTTATGTATTCCGCACGATGATGGGAGAAATTTCCATTCATGCAGAAAAGGTAACGCTTCTTTGCAAGTCCTTACAGATTTTACCCGAAAAATATCACGGCCTTACAAATACGGATATCCGTTATCGTCAGAGATACGTGGATTTGATAATGAATGAAGAGGCAAAGGACACCTTCATCAAGAGATCCAAAATTATCAGTTCCATTCGTCGTTATCTTGATGATCAGGGCTTTATGGAAGTGGAAACACCGATGCTGGTTGCCAATCCGGGAGGCGCTGCGGCAAGACCCTTTGAGACGCATTTTAATGCGCTTGATGAGGATTTAAAACTTCGTATTTCCCTGGAGTTATACCTTAAGAGACTGATTGTCGGCGGATTGGAGAGAGTTTATGAAATCGGTCGTGTTTTCCGTAACGAGGGTCTGGATACCAGACATAATCCGGAATTCACTTTGATGGAGCTTTATCAGGCATATACCGATTATCACGGAATGATGGATTTAACCGAGAACATGTTCCGTCATGTGGCAAAGGAAGTGCTCGGAACCACGACATTCAGGTACGGAGACATTGAGCTTGATTTCGGTAAGCCGTTTGAGCGCATGACAATGACGGAAGCAGTGAAAAAATATTCCGGCATTGATTTTGACGATCCTGCTCAGGTTCCCGATACCGAGGCTGCAAAGAAACTTGCAAAAGAACATCACATTGAGTTTGAAGAATTCCATACAAAGGGACACATTTTAAATCTTTTCTTTGAGGAGTACTGTGAGGATAAAATGGTTCAGCCGACCTTTATCATGGACCATCCGATTGAGATTTCCCCGCTTACCAAAAAGAAACCGTCCGACCCGACAAAGGTAGAGAGATTTGAGTTGTTTATCAACGGTTGGGAGATGTGCAACGCATATTCTGAGTTAAACGATCCGATTGACCAGCGTGAGAGATTTGCGCTGCAGGATGCCAATGCGGCAGCAGGGGATGAGGAAGCGGAGCATACCGATGAGGACTTCCTGAATGCACTTGAAGTCGGTATGGCACCGACCGGCGGTATCGGTTACGGTATCGACAGATTGACGATGCTGCTTACCAACAGCCCGGCAATCCGCGATGTTTTGCTCTTCCCGACTATGAAGTCACAGAAGGAATAAAGCCAGTAAAATCAAGGCTTTAAGGCAAATATTAAACGGTTAGTACGACAGAGGTACGACACTTTTCAATAGAATAATATATTTTAATATAGCGTAATATAATGAAATCGAGAGAATCTCGGTATTCATTACCTGAAAACAGTAACAGTTGTTTGAAGGGAAAGCGGTTAGACATTAATGACGTTTTTTCTAAGAAATTAGAGAAGGCGTCATTTTTTTTGTAATCAGATTTATACTCGAAACCTGGAGATTGGAGGAATACTTATGCTGAAACTAAAGATTTCAGGAACAAAGAATGACTTAAAAGCATTTCGTAAATGGCTGACCAGAGCAGCAACTATTCTGCCAAAGTACAAGATAGTTGATGATCCGGTATTTAAACCAAACGGAAAAGATGAGAAATTCTATCGTTACGAAGCAGATTTAATAAGACCCTTAAGTGTGGAAGGAGGAGAAGGATATGTGCAAAGTAATCGCAGTTGTGAATCAAAAGGGTGGGGTTGGAAAAACCACTACCACGGCTAATCTGGGTGTAGGTTTGGAAATGAAAGGAAAGCATGTGCTTCTGATTGATGCAGATGCACAAGGAGATTTGACCATGTGTATGGGTTATAACAATCCGGACAGATTTGAGAAAACATTAACAACTATACTTAAACAGGTCATTGAAGATGAACTAGAAAATCCCTTTGAGGCGGTTATTCATAACGAAGAAGGAATAGATTTAATTCCATGCAACATTGAATTATCCGGAATGGAAGTATCGCTGGTTAATGTAATGGGGCGGGAATATATTCTGAAGCAGTACCTGGAGCAGGTTAAGGATAGATATGATTATATTTTAATCGACTGTTCTCCATCCCTTGGTATGGTTACCATTAATGCCCTGGCCGCAGCAGACAGCGTTCTGATACCCGTAGAAGCCGAATATTTGCCCGCTAAAGGACTTGAACAACTTATAAAGACAATTCGTAAGACCAGAAATAAAATCAACCCTAAACTCGAAATAGAGGGGATTTTAATGACCATGGTGGATGAGAGAACCAACTTAAGCCGGGAAATCATGGATTTAATCCAGGTAGGCTACGACTCAAGTGTTAGGGTTTTTGAAACGAAAATTCCAAAATCCATTAGGGCAGCCGAATCAACAGTCTTAGGAACCAGCATTTTTCAATACGATATGAAAAGCAAAGTTGCTGGGGCCTATAAAAGACTTGTGAAGGAGGTGTTGGGAGATGCGTAAACAGAGTATTAAGGGAAAAATCCAAATTGCCTCCTATGATGATTTATTAAGCGGTGGAGTTGATCACAGCAAAAATGATATTACAGATATGCCTCTAATAAATCTTCATGAATTCAAAAATCATCCGTTTCATGTGGTTGATGATGAAAGAATGCAGGAACTTGTTGAAAGCATTAAAGAAAAGGGTGTGCTTTCTCCGGCAATCGTTCGGAAAAGAGAAAAAGGAGGTTATGAGATTATATCCGGACACAGGAGAAGACGGGCATGTGAACTGGCAGGTTTGTTGTCTATGCCGGTAATAATAAAGGATCTGGATGATGATGAAGCGACCATCCTGATGGTTGATGCGAACATCCAAAGAGAGAATATTCTTCCTAGTGAAAGAGCCTTTGCTTATAAGATGCGAATGGATGCAGAAGGAAGACAGGGCAAAAGAACAAAATCAGACGATAAAATAACTTCTCGACAAGTTGTCGAGAAGTTGACATCAGACCGAATAGGAGAAGATAGCGGAATATCCGGTAGACAGGTCAATCGTTATATACGCCTTACTAACCTTATCCCAGAGCTATTAGAAAAAGTCGATTCCGGGAAAATAGGTTTTGTTCCTGCGGTGAATATTTCAAGTATAGACAAAGCTGGGCAAAAATGGATTTTGAGAGTTTTAGAGGAATCCAACAAAAAAATTACTTTGCGACAGTCCGAACTTCTTAAGAAAGAAGCAGCGGATGGAGCATTGACGGAAGAAACTGTAGTAACGATTCTTGTTGGAAAAGATGCTATAACTCGAACGGTAACATTATCTGAGGGAGATTTAAAACAATACTTTCCAGAATCTATGGAGGCAGGAGAAATTAAGGAAATAATAAAAGAATTATTGGAAAAATGGAGCGAAAATAGGTAGTTATCTTTTTTGGAAAAAAGACGGAGGAATTGGCATGGCGGAAGGAATACTAAAACAATTTGATTATTATTACGGAGCAGAATCAGATTCTTTTAATTTTATTCAAGTTCCAAAATTTTTGTTTACAGATCCGTATTTCCAAACCATGAAATCGGATTCAAAGATCCTATACAGTTTCATGCTTGACCGGATGTCTTTATCCAGGAAGAACGAATGGTTTGATGAAAAAAGAAGAGTTTATATCATTTACACAATGGAAGAAATAATGGAGTCTGTTGGATGCGGACATACAAAGTGTGTGGACCTATTAAAGGAACTTACGAATTTTGGCTTAATAGAAAGAGTAAAGAGAGGTCTAGGTAAACCAGATATTATTTATGTAAAAGATTTCCTTCATGCAATTGAGGAACCTTTAAATACAGATAAATACACTGACTTCCGAAAAACGGAAGTCAAGACTTCCGCATCTAATACAGACTTCCGGAAAACGGAACTCAAGACTTCCGTAAATCGAAATTCTGGTCTTCCGGAAAACGGAACTCAAGACATTCGCAAATCGGAAGCAAGTAATACTGATTTAAATAATACAAATAATATTAAAACTGATATGAGTTATACTAATCCTCTTCCTCTTCTTCAGCAAACTGAGGATGCTCCGAGCGAAACTGAGGAGGATGAAGAGGAGAAGGTCAAAAAGCAAATCAATTATGATCGTTTGATCTGGAAGCATCAGGATAACAAAAAACTTCTAGCTTATATTTTATCCCAGATGACAGAAATGCTTAGCGAAAAGAAATCAAAGACAGAATTATCATCTGGCAGATATGAAGATACAATTCTGGTAAAGAAGAAACTTGAGAGTATTACATTTGATGATATCGAAAGTCTATTACAGATGCTTCCGGATAAATCGGAGAATAATGTTAAAAACCCAAGAGGATATATTAGAATATGTCTTTTTAATCTGGTAGACAGAAGAGATGCTATCTGTTTTACGCGGCAGATTAAAAGAAAAGGTGCAAATAACGGCCTGATCCACAGCGAGTATAACTTTGAAGAATTAGAGAAATTGCTATTGTAGGAGGTTTCTATGACAAATACGATTGATAAATTAAAATGTGAAAAAGAAGTATTAGAGTATGTTGAATTCGTAGCCTGTGTTGAGAGAGAATATCCAAGACCTTATTACTATTTTGACGAGGATGGGAAATATGCAAAAAGATATGTTAAAGCAAATCCCGGGGCTTCGATTCATGAAGATACGCAGATAGGAAACGTGCTTTGTAAAGATAATAACTCAAGATTAATGTATGCATATGAACTTCTTGGAGCATCAAGGGCGTATGCGTACATTTCGGGAAATCTCTTTACGGAGGCAATGAAGGCGGAAGCGGAGTCTGTTTGTATTATTAACGAACTGCTTCCAAAGGAGGGAAAAGATGCAGGAAGAACTTGAAAGACAAACGGTAGCTTTGGTTTTTAAGGCTGGAAAACTTACGACTGATACGCTTGCAGATGCAGTACATAGAGTTATGGAAAAAGGGCTTAATCTTCCCAAACTTGCCAAAGATCCGCAGGGAAAGATGAAATTGACTGAACTTGTTGGAAAAGGCAATAAGACTCAAAAGATGGAGTTTAAGGAAGAAGATCTTAAGTTTTTCCAAAAGATTGCATCTAAATATAACGTAGATTATGCAGTTCATAAAGAACCAAATGTAGAAACGGACAAGGCTGAAAAGCCATTTAAATATTATGTATTTTTCCAGGCAAAAGATGGAAAGGTGATTGAATCAGCATTTAATGAGTTTCTGGCAAAAAACGAAAAGCAGAAGGAAAGTGTACAAAAG
>JAILAD010000019.1 GCA_024681795.1 Lachnospiraceae bacterium
TCGTCCTATTTCGATGCGTTCCTCGCGAGTGTATTTCATAGAACACCTCCATGTATGCATTTATTATACACCCGAGTATTTAAAAATAATGGTGTGTAATAAATTTGGGTTGGTGTCTACTTTTAGCTTACCACTTCAACCACTTCAGTCCCTAAAACTAGACCCTAAAAATCTTTGGGAAACCCTAAAAAACTTTGATTATCCTTTTTGTTACAAAACAGCTCAATCCTTTACTCGTTAATCAGCTCCATTGCCTTCTGAAAATACGGATCCCACTTCAGGCGATTTTCAATGGTGCCGTAAACTTCCTTGGATTCGCCGGCAAAAAGTTCCCTGCGCTTTTTTTCCACTTCCCAGTCATGATCAACAACATAGTCCGGCTCCACACCCACATAGCTGTCCGCCGGGAGATACTCACTCATGCTTACATTGAACGAAACCTGCAGTTTACTGTTCGGCAGATAGTCGCCCAGAATGACTCCGGCAATGCCTTCACCACCCGTATTCTGACCGATAACCGGAATGCCGTCCTGCTTGACGATATTGGCAAAGATATCCCCGGTCGAAAAGGTGTGATGATCAACCAGCGCAATCACGTTATAATGCTTCTTCGCTTTGCCTTTTACAGTAAAAGGCTCTTTGTATGTAATCTTATCCTGCCCTGTCTTTAACTTCTTTACTTTACGGTAATACCGGTTATCCGTAAATTTGCTGATATACTCAGAATTCGGCATGACAACCGGATAATTGTCTCCGGCATCGTGATCAAGCACCAGCGGAAGGAGGCCCTCTGTAACGCAAGGATAGCTTCCTCCGACGTTTCCGCGAAAGTCAATAATAACGGAATCGGGATCCACCTCTTCCAGTGCTTTCGTGATGTCCGCCTCAAGCTGTTCCTGCTCTCCGGTGATGCATTCCCAGCATTGGATGTAGACCAGTTTTCTTTCCTTGTCACCCTCAACGGAATAATGCAAACTGCTCGTCACGGGATTGTTTGACGTATCGAAGCGATCCTTATAAATTCTCGAACGATACCGGAATGCCAGATTGTACTCCGCTGAATTATAAAGTTCAGTCGTAAAAGTGCTTCCGTCTTCGCGCTCTATCACGGCCTCATATTTTTCCCCGACGCTTTCGTTAAAAATCAGTTTCATCGGGCATACCATATCATGAACGGAATCGTAATGCCACGGCTCCATTACGTCGAGTTCCTTTACCACTTCGCTCACCGGCTTTCCGTTTAACGAAACAAGCCGCGTGTTCGCAAGCCCGTCAATGGTCTCGTAATCACAGTAAACAGCATCCTTAAAGATGTAGTCGCCGTCATAGTAAAATGCTATAATGCCTTTCTCATTATATCCGGCCATATTCTCTTCGAACTGCTTGCACAGTGCATAATTGACGCTTCTGGTTTCGTCATCGAAAAACTCCGTCATCTCAAAATTATCCATCAGCGCTTCCATCGGAGGCATCATAAAATTATGCCCCCCCGGAAGTTTCTGATCCAGCGAAAACATGGTGGAAACAAACTCGTATTCATCTTTGCAGTTTTCGATGCGTTCCTTATAAGTCTCGTAAATTTCGTCGTAATCCACGCCGTAGTACTGCTCCGCAAGATCTTTGTGAAGCGACGTATTCACGGCAACATCAAAAAGGTAGTCGAAATCCTCGAGCATCTGTGCCTTAGACAGCTTCACCTCATGGTATTCAATTTCCCCTTGTTTATCAAATTGATTCTTCCCGTGTAATATTTTAGCAGCATCGATGATCAGTCTGTGAAAAATCAATAAAAGCACCAAAATCAAGCCCGCAATTACGAGCATAACTCTGCCGAATATTTTAAGACGGCGCTTTCGTTTCGCTTTTTTTACTTCCTTATCGTCCATAATCCCCTACCATTCTTCGCGTATCTTTTTAAAGTCTATGGTCTTAATAAATTTAAGCATTATAAGAAATGCTATTATTGTAAGTATAATTTGAATAATCTGTCCAAATGATTGCGTTAAACCTGCATCCATTTTAAAAGCACCATAGTCCATTTCCCCCTCCAATACATAACTGTCAAGTTCTGTATATTTTGAGAACAGGAAAGTTGATACTGACGGAATAAAATCACATAATGCATGAATAATCGCACAGGCGACAATATTATGCGTTTTCCAATATATTGTCAAAAACAGAAAACCCGACATGGCGCATGATAACGTTTTAAGAAAAGCCTGTAAAAATGTTAAAAAGTTATGAACATCCGATCCAAGAACATGAAGAATTCCAAATACAAATGATGAAATTATCGCAATTGCAACAAATACGCCTTTTTTATTTCGGAATTGATACAGAATCGCATCATTTATCAGAGCCCGAAACAATGTTTCCTCAAAAAATCCCAACGAAAGACAACTGAATGCCAGTAATAAAGCTTTAATAAACCATCCATGAACTATGGGTTCCGCTTCAATGAAGTCTAAAATTAAACCTATTAATGATAATGTGCCGTTTATCATAATAAGAGGAATTCCGATAAGTATTCCATACCCGGTCCTGTTACTGCTGTTAACCAGAATCTTGTCTCCTGAAATGAGAGCTATAAAACCGGTACATACTATGGATAGAATGATTTTTAATACAGATAATTCATAACTGTTTTGATCAGGTGTACTCGGTGTATGCATAAATGACAGATATATTACCAAAAATCCAACTATACCTACTAAAATCGGATATTTCTTTGATATTTCATACATTTTTTTCATCATATTCTCCTTTGGGAACCACAAAAACCACCCCTTATCTCACTTTAGCCGATAAGTTTTCCGCTATCGAGACGAATAATCCTGTCACCAATTTATTTCCTTACAAATCGGAAAACGTTACCCTTATCTTCTGCAGACATTTCGGAAATATACGCACGGTACTTGTTCGTCACATAATCATCCATACCGCTCTCAGTAAGGCTTTGAAGCATTTCCGCCGCTTCCCGTCTTCTTCCGAGATGGAACAATCTTACCGCTTCACGAAACACTGAAATGTTAGCCATTCGCTTTTTTTGTTCCTCTTCATCCAGGCAATCCAGGACTTCGTAAAGTGCCTTTACCTCATTGACACCGGCCACCTGAACTTCTCCCAGATAACGCAGGTGCAGTGAATCAGGATCATTCATACGGTCTACCGTATCTTTCGAAACAAGCATAGCCGTTTTAAACTGTTTGGTCAGACTTTCCATACGCGAACTGATATTAACCGTGTCGGAAATAACGGTACCGGAAAGTCTTTCGTCTTCTCCGACAATTCCGATTCTTGCCATTCCGGAATGAACTCCGATGCCGATATTAATATCACCGATTCCGATAGCCTTTGCCGTATCAGGATTTAATACAATCTCCCTGTAAAGTTCTATTCCGCAAAATACCGCATCATCAGCATTCTCAAAAAGAGCCATGACGGCATCCCCGATATATTTATCCACGAAACCGTTGTGCTTTCGTATAATCGGTCCGGCCTTTCCGTAAATAATATTCACAAACTCAAAATTTTCCTTGGCGGTCATGATTTCCGAATTAATGGAAAAAGCACGAATGTCGAAAAACAAAACCGTCAGGTCGCGGCTCTTTGCATCCCCGAGTGCAAGGTCCGTAAATTTCTCTTTACCGAGATATTCCCGGAATTTTTCGGGAACGAATTTATAGTAGAATTTCTCGGTTTTATCCTTCTCGTCAAACATCATTTCCAGGCTGTTCGCCATGGTATTTACCCGCGAACAGATTTCACCGAGTTCATCCTTTGATCTGTATTTGATTCTGGCAGAGAAATCACCCTCGGCTATTTTTTCGACTGTGTTTGTAGCTTTCTTTATTGTTCCGGAAATATAAACCGAGGTGATTATGGTAATCAGTATAAGTGCAGCTGCAATCAGGATAATGTACTGAGCAATGTTTAAGAATACATCACGTCTTAAGACGAAGAAGCTCCATGGATCCGTCTGCACTCTGAGCAGATATCTTCCGCAACCGCTCGCATCATGAATCAATCCGTATGCATAGATACTGCTGTCTCTGGAATCCTTTGCCAAAAAATGGTTGACATCGCTAAACAGATAGTAATCCTCTTCCGTTACCGCAAGTTCCATTTCTTCTTTTGTAAGAAAATCTTCGCTGAAATAAAGCGGCTGAATTACCTTATCAGAGGTTCCGAGTACCGTTGCTCTTCCGTTATCATCAACATAAATGACGGAATAAACATAATCCCCTCTGTCTGTATCAAACTCCGCAAACATCTCATTTAATTTTTCGGATGCCGCGCCGGTTCCTTTTCCAAGCTCTTCAAAACCGGAAAAATCATATCCTTCAAATGCTGCCGTTGCAAGTTTGCAAACCAGTTTCACATCCCTTTCCGTCTTTTCAACATTATTGTCCTGAATGGAAGAATAAACCGTTACGGACACAATAATCGCCGGAATCAGCAGTACCGGAAGTATAATCACAATCTGTTTGTACAGAAGCGTCTTTCTGCGGATAATCAGATTGATAATCAGTCCAAATAAGGCAAGATAAAATATTATGCCCATAATCATATTAAGCTTAACAAGAAAGTGCGATTTTAAAACAACCGTAATATCATCCCGCACGGCATCCGCACCTTCATAGGTATAAATGCCGCTTTTGCAGGCTATAAAAAGTGTATCCTTATTTCCCTTTTTAAAGGAATCAAGGCTTATGATTTCCTCGTTTTGCAAATCGAGAACTTCCGTTAAAGTCCCGTTTTCAAGGCAGTATATTTTACCGTCTTTGTCCGTCCTGCATACATAAATCCTGCCGTTGGAAACTGCAGCGCAGTCAAAAAAATTCTCCAGTTTGACATTACCCTCTTCAGCTTCAACCGTATAAATACATTTTTTCAGCGGTTCGTCAAAACCGGTCTGATAAACCTTTCCGTCCGTTTGCAAAAACAGAAAGCTTCCGTCTAACGGAATCACCATGGTGGTATAGTTTCCGTTTTCATCCGGCAGGTATGGCTTGCTTACTCTTACGTTTTCGGTTTCCGTATCAATCGAATAAAGCCTCGTTTCGGTTTTTGAGACAACGGCAAAAGTCAGTTCATGATTGTAATAATTCAGTTTGCCGATTTGGGAATGGCGTACCCGTTCCGAAAGGTCATATTTCAAATGAAAGAGCTTTTCACTCGATGCAAAACCGTCCTGATACCCTACAATAAACTCGTCCGTTACCATCGCTTCATTTTCCGATTGATAAAGAACATAACGGCCGTAAAACGAATGCCCGTCTCCCGCTTCAAAATCATGCGGGAATGTAACACCCGAATCAATTGTTGCATAGGGCAGACCGGCAATGAACTGCTCCTTCGAGACGATATCCGTAAGTGTAAAAATCTCATCATCCACGAATTCATCTACCCGGGAAAAAGAAAGAGCCGCGATTCCGTCTTCATTCACGGACGCCGAAATAATGTCACTTACCTGCATCTCTTCTTTTCTGAATCCGCTTGTAACGGAATCCGTTTTTGTTCCTGTTTTATCGGTACCGATTATAATCGTCTGAAAAACAAAATATAAAAGAATGACAAGCAAAAACCAGCGGGCTTTCCCGAATATCAGAAAGAAAATCCGCTTAAATTTTCCCTGTTTTTTTGCGGACTTATGTTCGCTCATATTTAATGTATTAACCTACAAGTTTTCCGCTGTCTAATCGAATGATTCTGTTGCCGTACTCTGCCGTTTCAATGGAATGCGTAACCTGCAAAAGGGTAATTCCTTTCTCCTCGTTGATTCGCTTAAAAAGTTCCATGATTTCCGTTGTGGATTTGCTGTCCAGGTTTCCGGTAGGTTCATCTGCAAGCAGTATTTCCGGCTCGGATAATACCGCTCTGGCAATGGAAACTCTCTGCTGCTGTCCGCCGGAGAGCTGTGAAGGTTTATGATTTCTTTTTTCCGTAAGACCCGTTATTTCCAGAATTTCATCCAGTTTTTCCTTATAATTCGGAACATTTTTCCCGGCCATTTTGATGGGAAGAAGAATATTTTCCTCAACGGAAAGATTCTGAATCAGATTATAGAACTGGAAAATAAAACCAATCTTTGAAAGCCTGAGTTTCGACATTTCCGCTTCCTTCATTCCCGTCATCTTCTGCCCACAGATATAAATATCACCTTCGTAGTCGGTATCCAAACCGCCGCAAAGATATAAAAGCGTGGATTTTCCGCTTCCGGAAGCTCCCATCAGCGATGCGAATTCACCTCTTTGAATCTCGATCGAAACATGATCCAAAACCCGGTTCATTGCCTCACCTGTACCAAATGTTTTACTTACGTTATCTACTTTTAATACTGTTTCCATATTTAATATCCCCCTTATTCGTACTTCATTTCCATGGCCGTATTCATCTTAATCAGACTTCTGATCGGAGTCAGGGCCGTAATCATTGTAACTATCCAAAGAATCACTAAGCTTATAATCATCGTTTCATATCTCGGTTCTACATAGATTCCGGTATCGGATAAAATAAAGATATGCTGTACAAGCATTGAAACGGGAACGCAAAGGATTGCCGCAACAAGCACGGATATTCCGAAAAGAAGACCATTCTCCACCAGAATCATTTTTATGATGTCTTTCTTTCCGCATGCACAGGAATGAAGCATTGCATATTCCTTCTTCCGACTTGCAAATCCGATTACCTGATTTCCCGAAATACCGATTAAGGTAAGACCGATTGCCGCTGCCATAACACCGATTATAATCATCGTAATTTGGGCACCGTCCTCACGAACTTCCGACAGATAATCCGCCCTTGCCATAACGGTTTCTCCATTCGTAAGTGAATTCTCAATCTCCGGTTTAACCTTTTCCGGGTTATCCGTACCAATGAGAATTAATGATACCTCATCCGGATACAGCTCGTTATACAGTTTTTCATTCAGAATAATCGCTCCGCTACCTAAGAACTTGTTAAATTCCGTCACACCGGCAACTTTAAGCGTTCTTTTTCTCGGGAAAATACCTGTGTCGTGGAACACCAGATCTGCGGTATCTCCTTCCTTTAATCCAAGCACCGTTGCCTTCTGAATGTCGATAATCATTTCATCTTCTTTAAGTTCAGCCGGCAGATTTCCGTACTGTTTGTATTTATCCGTTTTCGGAAGCGAAAGAACATCGATGTCAAAATCCTCTCCGTTAACGGAAACGGCATCGTTCGTCACATAAATATATTCTATTTCACTGACATCCTCTATTTCCTTTAAAAACTCATATTTTCCCGTTTTTAAATAAGATGCCTCAATAATTACATCTGCATCATATACCGGTCTTTTTATCGTAGTAACCACCGAATTTCCCAGGACAAAAATAGCCGCAGAAGCCGTAATCGCTGCAATTGCCAAAACTGCATTGCTGGAATTCGGCTTCTTGCTTCCGGTCTCAAATGACGCAAGTTCCGCAACCGGCATTTTGGTCTTCTTGAAAATCTTTGCCAAAAGAAGGGTTACTTTCCTGACAATAAACTGAATCGATAATGCTCCTCCCAAAATCAAAAGAAGAACGGAAGCTATGGAAACCGGAAGATTTTTAACGGTGAATCCAAGGATAAAACCTCCGACCATAAGTACAAATCCCAAAACGGTTTTAAATACCGAAACCTTGTATTCTCCGTCTCTGCTGTCAAAAATAATATCGCGTATGGACGTCTTTACCGCCTTAAGGATTTCCGCAAGCGGAACAAGAACCTGAATCAGAATAGCTCCCGCAATAACCAGCAGACACTTAAGCGGATTAACCGGATCGATATCCGGAGACGCTCCTGCCGCTTCTCCGATTTGATTTAAAATAGATCCCCTTAAAACGAGATACAATAAAAATCCGATAATACTTCCCGCAACTCCGTATATTACGTTTTCCAAAATCAGAATAAAGGTAGTCTTTCGCATGGACATTCCGATGCTTCGAAGAGTTCCGATTACCGACATTCTTTCTACAACTATTTTTTCCACAAAGCTCACGGTTACAAAAACAACCAGTACAAAAACCAAAACAAAAACAAGATATAACACGTATGTAATATTCGTAAGAAGCTTCTGAAGGGATTCCGAAAGATATGCCGGAGTCAAAACGATGTTGGGGTGATTTTCCTCCATAAACTTCTCAAATTCTTTTCTGTCAGCATCGTCCACACCTACGATTCCGGCTGTATAGGTATCCTGGCCCAGTAATTCGGAACACTGATGATCGTTTATATATCCGGACATTTCCCCAATGTAGCCTTCATTGTCGTAAATATTGACCACGGTAAGAGGTACCGCTTCTTCTTCCGAATTATATACGATTATTTCATCTCCGATCTGATATCCGTATTTTTCACTGTACTTTTTGCTGATGGCAACTTCTCCGTCGTTCGGCAGTGTTTTCATCCGTAAGAGTTTCAGCTGACGAGCTGCGTCCGGATTACTGAAAGAATACAGACTGACAGACTCCGTAATTGCATAATTATAAAGTTTCTCGTCTCTTGTAATCTCACGTCTTTTTACTGCCCTTCTTCCGACAAACTGTGCCGGAACCGTTCCTTCGAACAGATCATCGGTTACGCCTCCCGTGCCGAAATAGACAATCAGATAATCCGCACCGCCGACATATTTTTCACCAAAATTATCAAAAGCTTCTCCGAGTGTACTGCCCAGATCCAGCGCAAGAAAACCGGCAAAACATGCTACAATCATACAGATCATAATGACAATCAGTCTTCCGGGTTTCGCAAAAATATTTTTGAATATATATTTAAACAGCATTGCTTACCACCTCCGTACACGTTTTTCCGGTTCAATATACATGGGATCTCCCTCTTTCACACCATATATTTCATAAAAATCATCAAAGCACGCCACTACGGCATTCACCCTGACATTGCTCGGTGCATGTACATCCGTTTCCAAAAGGGTTTTAGCTGCCGTATCTGAAATAAGAGCGCACCATGTGTGTGCATAAGACTCCAGTGCGATTTTTCGAGAATCCTTATCTCCGGCAATGGAGAGAACGCACTGCACACCGCTGATGTCTGCAAAATTCTCGGCAAGCGTAAGTTTACCGTCTACATGTGATCCGAGAACCGTAAATGTATTATAGTATTCGATTGCGGTTTCCTGTTTCTGTTTAAATGCCTCCATATCTGCCTTCGGCATCGCATCGGGAGAATAATTGCCGTGTGCATCAAACAAAACCCCGTTGCTGTCAAAAGCATGGGAAATCTCATGACCGATAATGGAACCGATGGCTCCGAGATTCCACGCATAGTCTGCATCCGGGTCAAAAACTCTTTTATTGATAATCGCTGCCGTTATTACGATGGAGTTCTCCGAAGGAAGATAACATGCATTCACCGTAATCGGACTCATATCGTCAAAACCGTTATAAACGTTTTTTTGGAACAATTCGTCAAAGCTCTTATTCGTCTGGTAAGCCGAGACGCTGTACATGGTCTGAAGCAGTGTATCCCGGATCAGATCAGCCTCTTCCGGCCTGTCTTCTCTCTTTTCTCCGCAGCCGATGAAAAATGTCATATTATCGAGTTTATCGGTAAGATATTTTTTCCCTTCCTCGGAAAGCCAGTCAGCGTCTTTAATCAGAACCCGGTATTCCTCTACCATGTCGTTACACATTTTGGTAATAACTTCTTTGTCTTTCTCCGTGAAATACTTTTCTGCATAAATGTCACTGATTTCCGTCTGAAAGTATTGCGAAATAATCCGGATGGTCCTTTTTTCAGGCGAAATGCCCTCCAGCCCTGTAAACGTATATTTGCCCGGAAGAAGATAGGAATTACCGTTCAGCAGATGAATAAGCGCAATGTCTTTCCATTCCTGAATATGATCGTCATCCACCAGACGGTCAATTTCCCAGAAAAGACCGGGATCGGAAATTGCGATTTTATCCGGCAGTTTTCCGTCATATCCCACAGAATAAAGAAGCTGCTCATAGGAAAGGTTTTTCAGATTCTTCTCGCATTCTTCTTTGGAATACAGATGATACATTTCATAGTATTTCTTGTCTCCGCTTAGAATCAGGGGATCCGCACAGCCTGCCAGATCATAGTATAAGTAAATGACATCCGTAGCCCTGTCCTTCGCTTCATCCGAAGTGATATCACATAATTTAAGATAGGATTCAAAATTATCTCTGTATGAAACGCCTTTTATGTCAGAATCTTTTATTTCTGCCATGTCTGCCAGGGGATAAAAATCAAAAGAGATGACTTTTTCACTCGTATCATAAAGGTTGCTGTCTACATTGGCAAAAAGAAACGTACTAAGACCGTACTCCTTTGCCAGATCGTGCCACAGATTTAACAAATCTTCTTTGTCTTCCACGGCATTGATCTTATCAATGATTTCCTCAACAAATGCCGTATCCGATACCTCATTGCTCTGTTTGTCACTGAGTGCTTTGTAAGTCAGCCAGTACATATCGTGAATCATCTGCTCATTGCTGCCCTTCGGAAACTTTTCCTTGCTGTCGGCAATTTCCTTAATGATTGCTTCAACCTGTTCATCCGTTTCCTCACCAATCAGCCCGAGCGTACTGATTCTCTCCTGATTGACCCCAAGCTCCATTTGCATGATGTCTTTTGCATTGATATATCCGTAGAAATCATTCGCAGGTGTAAGCGAAGCAATATAGTTTTCGCCGTCAGATGTGATTTCTTCACCGGATTTCGCCGCGGGTACACCCGTTTCCGGTGTCCGGCTTTTACTGCAACCGGACAGCAATATGCATCCGATAAGCAGAAGCGACACAATTCCCTTCATTCTTATTCTTTTCATGAAATTTCCCCCTTTTCACTTGATATCAAAAGAAAAACTATTTTAAATTATACTTTAAGACACAGCAAGCATATATATATGCGTCGCAAACAACTTGTATATTGTTCGATATGACTTGTTCACTTATCTTCCATATGGTAAACTAATGGCATAAAATTCCTGAAAACCAAAACAATAAGAGGAAATACGAATGAACAAACAGGAAATCGCCGAACTGTCAATGGAAATCGTTCAGACTTATTATCAGAATAATACGAAACCCTTTTTAGACTATGTAGATGAGAAAGTCCTTTGGTACGGACCGGCCAAAGGGCAATTTTTACAAGGGCGGCAATCATTACTGGATGCTTGGGGAAATGAATATAATCCCCTGACATTTTCATTGGGAAATATCCGCCTTGACAGTATTTCAACCAACACTTCTTTCTGTGAAGTACTTCTGTCCTTCCCCGTAACAACTCATTTCCCTAACGGCGATCATATTTCCGTTGATCAGATTATCCATCTTACCTGGTGTGAACGCAAACAGGAGGACAAAATTGTCCCCCGGATGCTTGTCGTTCATATTTCCAATCTTTATCAACAGCATGAATCCGACAAAATCTATCCCGTACATTTCAATGAAGTATATAACGGATATACACCCATGGCAGAAAAGGAGCAGCATATCTTTTTCAAAGGAACCAATTCATCAAATATGTATCTGCTTGCCAATACGATTCTGTATGCGGAAAGCACGGATTACGGCCGTCACTCCGTTCTTCATACCGTCACCAATGACGAATACAAGATAAGCTATTCCATATCGGAGCTTGAAAAGAATCATCCTGACTTCTTCCTCCGGGCGCACAAATGTTATCTGGTTAATCCGCAGCACATTACGGGTATTGAACGGTTTAAATGTATCCTTACAAACGGAAAAGAAATCCCTGTCCCCGAAAAAAAATACACCGCCTTCAAAAAGACGGTGCAGGATATGATGAAAAAATAAGCACTGTGTCAACTTTCTTCTTTATCCGTATTAAACAATCTGCTGAAAAAAGACATTATTTCTGGTATTTTGTTTTCCTGCAATTTTATTTACCAAGAAAACATTTAACCTCTTTGTTTGAACCAAAGCGCTTTTAACGCTTTTTTCTCTCCCGTCTTAATTCCCCTGTTCCTTTACTATTTCAATTCTTCGCAATACATACATATTGTTCCATTTGATAACTTAAATCCGTTCTTTTCGTAAAACTTAGCCGCCGGTGCATACTCACTTGTATAAAGAACAATGCCTGCAAGTCCTTTTTCTTTACTGTACTCTTTAACCGCATTTAATAGTTGTTTACCTATTCCATGCCCTTGTCGTTCGGGAAGTACCGCCATCTCATTAATGTAAATCTCTTCTTTGCTTCCGGATATTTTACAAAGTGCGAATATACAACCTGACACTTCATCATTTTCTTCATAAACATATCCGACAAATCTTTTCTGTTCAAAAAAATCGCGAAGATATTCTGTTGCATTTTCTGCTGTCCAGTCTATTCCCCAATGTTCCATAGGGAATGCTTTTGCATAAATCATGCCACATTGTGCTAAGTCAATGTTCTCCATCACTCTGATCATTTTCTGTTCCCCCAACCTGCTGGCGAATCGCTTCCCAATCCATACATCGCCTGTAGTTATCATTGGGAAACTCGCACTCCCTGTTCCACGGCCTGTCATAGACCATCACCTTTAAATCCGGCAAATGCCCAAAAAATCGGAATGCAGCCGGTGAATCCTCTACTGCATAATCAAAATGCATCTGATAATACTCTTCAAGCCCGAGGTTGAAATCACTGTTTTTGATAAAAGAATCCCTGC
>JAILAD010000028.1 GCA_024681795.1 Lachnospiraceae bacterium
TAAATCACTGCATTTCCTGTTTTATCCCAAAAGCGCTCGCCGAAGCAAGCGCTTTATCCTATTCCCATCATCCTTATACTATTCTACTTTATACCACAATGCCGGACGAATACCGTGGTATTGGGTCGCTAAAAATGATCTCTCGAAACTTCCATCAGAAACAACTATATCAACCCTATTTACTTTTTCCCCTGCGTAGGTCTCAATGCCATATGTTCTCAAATACCAAAG
The DNA here is from genome assembly GCA_024681795.1 of Lachnospiraceae bacterium. Classification (GTDB taxonomy): domain Bacteria; phylum Bacillota; class Clostridia; order Lachnospirales; family Lachnospiraceae; genus UBA3766. The sequence continues at coordinate 232 of JAILAD010000028.1, forward strand.
GCAAATGTCTGACGAGCTAGCAGCTTTGGTAAAATAGCTCCTTCTCGCCTCATCACTATCAAAATACATGGAAGCTTCCCCTTTGCTAAGTAAAAATACTGAGTCTGTCTCTGTTGGAACGATATTGTCTCTCTCTTCTTTCGAGAATGTTGTCATCACAAAAATTGAGTTTAGCCAGCTTCTAATGTCAGAACTCAGCCATATCACATCATAGTCTTCGTCATTAAATTGCTGTAAAGCAAGGACGTATTTGCTAATCACTAGTATTTTATCATCTTTTCTTTCCAAAATTTGCCATTCCACATCTTCTTTCCCATTTGTTTCTATGCCGTCCTGCTCAAATTCCCCGAAAATAACTGTTTCCCCAACTGGAGCAATCTTAAACCATTCATCTGATTGACGGATTTCTTTCAGTAATTCACCACTTTCGCTAAAGCCTTCTTGTTGTAGAGATTCAAGTTTTTCAATTGCAGCAAAATATTCTCCCTTCTCCATTTGGGCCCTTGCATCTTCATATTGAGCCTTTGCAGCTTCATATTCAGACTTTGCAATGGCATGCTTTACATTAGGAATAATCACTTTGAACACTAAGAGTAAAATAATCAACGCAACTATCAAAGAGGAAAACAAAATAATTCTAACTCTCGTACGCCGTTTCTTTTTTCTTTCGCAAGTTTGCGCAAGCTGATCCGCATCTTTCCAATTAGGAATCTTTTTGAACTCGTTAATAGCATCCACGTAGGATCTGCTATTCATCATCGACTTGGCACTATTATATATTTCATCCTTCCTGCATACCTCTGCTTCTACTTCGCATTGTTCTGCAAGGCTATCGGCATTCCTGAATCCTGGCACCGAGCGGAAAATACCAGCTGCTGAAAGAAATATCTCTCCTTTTTTGTGGAGATCACTCTCCTTATTAGCCACTTCCACTTCCGACATTGCTCTATTAAAAATACCCGTCAGGCGCTCGTTCTCGTTTCTCTCAATAATAAAATCATTATAACCTTTTATTTGTGCAGCCAGATCATTATCCCCAAATCGAATTATATTCTTATAATTACTACTGTTTTCTAATGGCTGAGCGCAATTCGCAAGCGCTTCCGGTCTATTAACATGTTGTTCCACAATTAACTTGCCAAGATATGCTCTGGCATTTTCTGCATCAATATCCAGAACTCTTTCAAAATAATTATCGGCATTTGACCAATTTCCATCCTCCAAAAAGAGAAAGGCGCGCTTCAGTAAAGAATCGGCATTTACGGTATTCCCGTTATTTGAATTCATAACTACCGTTTCCTTGACAGCAACCTTTGTCTCATTATCCGCAATAATCTTTTTTATTCCTCTGACTAAATCCTGCAGATAACCAATTTTACTCATATCCAGAGCTTGAAGGTGCGAGAACTCTTCCGGCAGGTCATAGGGATCCATATCTTTATATGCCGGAATTAGAACCCTCTTTCCATTGCTTTTATTAACAATAGGAAGATATCTGCTCCATTCATTTTTCACCCAGGGAGCGTTAATATATTCGATCTTTGTCCCAATAACAATCATCACTTTGGCGGAATTAAGTGCAGCAAAAATATAAGGCTCATACTCCCTTCCAATCTTATTCTCCAACGTAATACGGGAAAAGAAAACCTTCAAACCTTCGCTCGTTAACCGATCGTAAATATCCTGTGCAAGAACAGAATCCTGTGTTCTGTTATTTTCACTGTCCGTTTCTTTATAACAAATAAAAACGTCAAACGGAGTTTCTTTTGTAGATATATCCAGATATTTTTTTTGTATTTCATTAATTGTTTCTGCTTCTTCTACATAGATGCTACGCTGCTCTTCATCTGCATACTGTAACGCAGCCTTGTAATCTTCATCCGCAAAAATAGAAGTATACTGAGTGCGATTAATAGTCGGAATTTGTTTCCCGGTTTTTGCATCTTTAACATACTCTACGCCATATCGGCAAAGAACAATACCCCAATACGCTTCCGGTTCCGTTTTGTCTTCATCAAGGATGGATTCGTATATTCCCATTGCCTTATCGTATTCGCTTTTTCGCCTGTAATGATTGGCGCGATCATACATTGAAGCCTTACGTTCATCATCAATTCTAGGTATGGGACGCTTAGAGCCACAATATTTGCATACTCCAATAGATGAACCGCTTTCAAATTCCAATTCACCCTCACAACTCCAGCATTTGAATATGTTCATAATAATATTCTCCCCAACTAGTTTTTCTTTCCTGGCTATTTTAAAGCCATCTATGCCTTAAATATAGGCTTATCTTACTACCCTCTCCCACTTTTTGTCAAACCCTTGCTACAGCTGGGTTTTCGGTGTTTTAAATGAAGTTAAAATGTTGTCCTGAACAAACACAAAAAGCCCGCACACAAATGCGGACTTTCTGATAAATTACTGCGTTTTTTACATAAGTCTTTTGTAGATATCCAGCATGCTTTCGATCTGGTACTTAAGTAACCATGCCGCATCATTATACTCCGGAGTTTCCTTAAGCACTTTTAAAAGCATCGGATAGTACTCCTCCGTCTCGCGGATGTTGCGATAGATTCTGTCTTTGCTAAGTCCCCAGGACATGGTGGTTAAGTTATTGCACCGGTCAAGGCATTTGACAAGTGCTGCCTTCGGGTTTTTAGCAAGCGCATCGTAATAAGCATCCATTACTTTTTTCCTGTCTGCGCCGTCTTCTTTTTCGTGCGTCATAAGGCGGACGATTTCCTTTGCGCCATCCGTAACCGGCAGATCATCCAATGTCTTGTTGCAATCTTCAATCACATCGTGAAGAAGACATCCGGCAATGATTTCATCGTCTATAATCCCCATGGAGAGTGCATGGCAGGCAAGATTTAAAGGATGATAAATATACGGAATGTCCGATTTCTTACGTTTCTGGCCTTCGTGTGCCTGCACGGCAAAGTCAACCGCTTTCATGGAATCTTTCAGCTTATGGTTTTTCGCTGTGGTCTTTACATATGTTTTCATATGTTCCCAGTTATAAATTGCCTTTTTGGTCTTAAAAAGATTACTCTTTTCTTCCACTAAAGACGAAACCGAGACGTCCAGAATAGCCGCCAGGTGAATCAGATTCTCGGTATCGGGTTTATATTCATCCCTTTCCCAGGACGATACCGCCTGAAAGGTTACACCAAGCTTATCCGCAAGCTGCTCCTGGGTGAATTTTCTTTCTTCTCTTGCCCTTTTAACGTTTTCTCCAAGACTCATTTGCCCACCTCCTATAAATAAATACGATACTCAATTTGATTTAACATGCAAATTGCTTTAAATTTCTCAACACCGGTCGCTCCTGAAAACTTTCGTTTTATCGTCTCTTCCAGATCAATTTCCTCTTCTTTAATGCAGGATATAAACTTTTGCATGTTCTGAGAAGTTAAAACATAACTCAATCCGTAAGAATCGCCGGGCGCATGCTCAGAAGTGTGTTCCGAAAAAACAATCTCTTCCGGCTTAATGTAACACCTGAGTACTTCTGTTTCATAGCAGTGATTGTCATAATACAGTTCGATTTCAATCCAGTCATTATTCTTCATATCCCTCACCTCCCTTGCATCTTAAGAATAGCCGATTTACATATGTCTTTTAAGCGAGTATGGATAGAAAATAAAAGCCCTGACTCAAGTATAGCTTGAGTCAGGGCCGAAAACAATGAGGATACTATCTGCTGACCCACAATTCCTTTCTTTATAGCTCACATTTTATACAGTCGGAATCCTATTTATAAGTCAGTCCCTATATTCATAATAAGCCACGCCTTCCCATTCTTAAATTCTTAAACATTACTGTCTTATGACGCTCCCAGCTTTCCGGGTCTGTTTTTTTTATGATATCTTACTGATTGTTCGGGTTATCCGGGCGGTTTACCTGAATTCCCTCATCATTGAAGTGATCCTTGATGGCATTGAAATCGCTCAGTACCCAGTTGTATAATCCCGTCGTTACGAGACTGTCGCAGTACGGACACTTGCCGAAGCTTGTTCCCGTAAGCGGTGCACCGCAGTTCGGACAGTTCATTCCGATTTCCTTCGAACCTGCCTCCGGAGTCTTTGCCGAAAGGCTTCTCATAAAGGTCATCTCATAACGCATGGTCCAGCGTGTGGACTGATCGCCGTACAGAATCTGGCCTGTCGACTCTTTTACCTGATAATCGATCATCGAAGAATTCAGATAAACCTTTATGTACTCAAACTGTGCATCCTGACGGTAAGAGGTCGTATACGCATCGTTTACGGTCAGTCTGTCCAGATGCTGAACGATACCGTCTGCAATCTTCTTCTGAACCTGTTTCTCGGTTCTTTCGTAAAGATTCTGGTGAAGAACCGGTCTGACGGGCTCCAGATCGCGCTTGCACCACGCATCCTGAATATTCATATATACATTTTTCGAGAACGTAATAAAATCGGGAATTGTAAAATTCGGATCACGCTCTGCAATAATCCGTCCGATTTCACCGTCGCGGTTCGGAATATTAAGAGGAGTAAGCGGTGCCTGTCTTCTCGGAGCCGCAGACTGTCTCGGAGGAATCTGTCCCTGATTCTTCGTCTGGTTCTGCACGAAGTTCTGAACATTCTTTCTTCTGCTGATTCTCTTAATAGTGGTTACCAGAACCACCGCTATAATAACAAGCACGATACAGCAGCATCGGAATCTTGCGGGTACAAACGAGAAAATCAGCCACAGAAGACTGAAAATTCCATCCCCGCTGTCTCCGTCATAGCTCGAGGAACTGCTTCCCCAGTCTGAATCGCCCCAGTCTGAATCGCCCCAGTCCGATCCGCCGGAATCATAATCGTAATCGTTATAATCCCCGAACGCTCCCGCATTGCGGGAAAGACCCCAGGTAAACACTCCCATCACAATAATCGTTATTCCCGCGATAAGCAGGATTTCCAGGAGATTTTTCTTCCTGTTTCCGTTATTTTTCTTATTTCCGTTTTTCTTCATATCCGAATTCCTTCCCTTTACGAACTTCCGCCCTGCGAAACAAATTCCCTTCCTGCAGACGGAACAATTTTATTATACATCCTTTTTCCTGTTCCCGTCATCTGCTTTTGCTCTCTTTTTTCTCCGAATTCTGTTAATATGCCTTTCAAAATCCCCGTTTTCAATTAACTCTGCCACCACAAGCTGCTCGAGTACCGGGACCGGGCAGGCATAGAAACCGGTTTTGGAAACAAAAAGCGGAAGGAGCCTTGACGGAATCAGCATATACGCAATTCGGACATTCGGTCCGATGGTTTTGGTAAAGGTATTCACATAGATTACCCTCCCCTCCCGGTCCAGCGAAAAAAGCGTATCCTCCGCCTTCCGGAGAAGCGTAAATTCCGATTCGAAATCATCCTCGATTAAAATCCCGTTCCGGCTTTTACTCCATTTCAAATATTCCATTTTCTTCGGAAGCGATGCCGTAACCCCGGTCGGGAAGCTTCGGTACGGCGTTATATGAAGAACCGTCGCCTTCGCATTTTTAAGTGCTTCGCTCTTAATTCCGTCTTCGCCGAGCGGCAGCATTTCCACGGTGGCACCGTCCCCTTTATAAACTTCCTCGATCCGGTGATAGCCCGGATCCTCCACTCCGTATACCATCTCCCTGCCGAGCGCCTTGACGATCATTCCGTACAAATACTCCGCCCCCGCACCGATGATAATCCGGTCCGTGGAAACATCGATATGCCTGCTTCTGAAAAGATAATCCGCGATAGCCCGTCTCAGCCTTTCCGTCCCGAATCCCGGAGATTTCTCCATGATTTTTTCCTCGTATCCGGACAGCACTTTTCTGACTATTTTCGCATAGACGTACGGTGAAAAACACTCCGTATCCGGCTCCGGTTCCGGCTTTATCTTTATTATTTCCGGATCGTTTTTTTGCAGTTTATTATTTTTTATTTCGCTTCGCTTCGTATCTCCCACATCCGGCTTATAATCTCCCAGAAAATATTCCCCTTCGGAAAAGAGTACAAAATATCCGCTGCGCTCTCTCGCCTCCAGATATCCTTCTTCCAGAAGCAGGTCATAGGCATGTTCCACCGTGATTACGCTGACGCCGTTTTCCTCCGCCAAAA
>JAILAD010000016.1 GCA_024681795.1 Lachnospiraceae bacterium
AGACGAGCTGCTTACCGCAAAGGCAGCATTGGAAGAAAAATACAAAGAGGAACAGGCAAAGGGCTTAAGTCTCAATATGGCACGCGGAAAGCCGGGGGCATCCCAGCTTGATCTTGCAATGGGAATGCTGGATGTTGTTAATTCTTCGTCCGATATGAGAACCGTTCTCGGTAACGATACGAGAAACTACGGTGACATCGACGGTATCGGCGAGTGCAGACGTCTGATGGCAGGTGTACTCGGTGTGGAAAAGGATAATATCATTGTTTACGGAAACTCCTCCTTAAACATTATGTACGACCGTATTTCCCATTCCATGACACACGGTGTTGCAGGTTCTACCCCCTGGTGCAAACTGGACAAGGTTAAATTCCTCTGTCCCGTTCCCGGATATGACAGACATTTCCGTATTACCGAATATTTCGGAATCGAAATGATCAACATTCCCTTATCCGATGAGGGACCGGACATGGATCTGGTTGAGCAGTATGTCAACAACGATCCGGCGGTGAAAGGAATCTGGTGCGTTCCGAAATACTCGAATCCGACCGGAATTTCCTACAGCGACGAGACGGTAAGACGTTTTGCAAACTTAAAACCCGCTGCGGAAGATTTCCGTATTTACTGGGACAATGCATATGCCATCCATCATCTTTACGATGACAGGCAGGATGAGATTTTAAATCTTTTGAAAGAGTGCGAAAAAGCCGGAAATCCGGATATGGTTTACATGTTTGCCTCCACTTCGAAAATCACGTTCCCGGGTGCCGGAATTTCCGCACTGGCAGCATCCTTCGACAATGTGGACCGCATTAAGAAACAGCTTTCCATTCAGACCATCGGACATGATAAAATCAATCAGCTTCGTCATGCAAGATTCTTCGGAAATATCGATAACCTGAAAGAATACATGAAGAAACATGCCGAACTGTTAAGACCGAAGTTTGAAGCGGTTCTTGATGCTTTCGACAGAGACCTGGCAGGAATGGACTGCGGAACATGGGTAAAACCGAGAGGCGGATATTTTATTTCCTTTGACGCGCTGCCCGGATGTGCAAAGAAAATTGTCGGAATGTGCAAGGATGCCGGTGTTGTATTAACCGGTGCGGGCGCAACTTACCCGTACGGAAAGGATCCGCTTGATTCCAATATCCGCATCGCTCCGTCTTATCCGACTCCGGAAGAGATGAAGCAGGCGGCTGATATTTTTACGCTTTGTGTAAGAATCGCAAGCGTGGATTATTATCTGGAGAAGATTCAGTAATTAAAAACAGAAAAACGCAGGGTGTCGGAGTGCTTATGCAGCTCCGGTGAAAAGGGAAACAGGTGCAAATCCTGTGCGAACTCGTCACCGTGATTATGTAACGTTTTACCGGGATGCCACTGAGAAATCGGGAAGGCGGTAAAATCTGGTATCAGTCGGGAGACCTGCCGTGCGTTGTACGGAAAATTCCTGTGTAATGCAGGATTTCGGGCCACGAGTAACTGGCTGTACGAAAACGTGAAAAATCCGGACGGTTTCGGAATGAATTCCGGGCTGCGGGGTGATGTTTTTGTGAGAAAGCCTTTATCGTGAAGAGAGGGGCTTTTTTTACTTTAAAAAAGACTTGCTTTTTGCTTTTAAAAAGATATGCTTCCCGTATTTGTAAAATAAGCATCTGTTTGATGCAATACTACGGAATACGGCTGACATATAAAATTATAACGGCATTATAAAATGTCGAAGGAGGAAAAATGAAGAAAAAGTTATTCAGTGTTTTAGTTGCGGGCACGCTTTTAAGCGTTTGTCTTGCAGGTTGTGCCGATGGCGGAATTGCGGGAGAAACTTCTGAACTCATTCCGGAACAGCTTGTAAGCGAAATCGAAAGTGAAATCTCGGAAATCGAGAGTTCACTTCCCGAAGAGGAACTTACCGATCAGGAAAAGGCTGACATTGTTGCCGGTCTGATTGATGCAATTTATGTGCAGGAGAGAAACGAATATACGGATGCACAGTGTGCGGAAGCAAAGGAAGCATGGGATGAATTAACCGATGAACAGAAGGAACTCGTGGAAGGTGAAAATGCGGATCCGGATTATTTCGGCAGAGATACCGGTGATGCATCCAAGGATGATCCGGGAAATGCCGACGATATCGGCGAAAACGAGCTTTTGGTCGTATCCTTCGGAACATCCTTCAATGAAAGCCGTGCAAATGATATTAAGGGAATTGAAGATGCTCTGGAAGAAGCTTTCCCTGACTGGTCCGTAAGACGTGCATTTACCGCACAGATTATTATCAATCATGTACAGGCAAGAGACGGAGAGGCAATCGACAATGTGGATCAGGCTCTTCAGAGAGCGGTTGATAACGGTGTTAAGAATCTCGTCATTCAGCCGACTCACTTAATGCATGGTGCTGAGTACGACGAACTTGTCGATACCCTTGCAAATTATGAGGATAAATTTGAAAGCGTGGTGGTTTCCGAGCCTCTTCTCGGTGAAGTCGGTGCAGATGCCACCAAGGTAAACGATGACAAGAAAACGGTTGCTGAGGCGGTTGTAAAAGCAGCAGTAGCAACGGCAGGATATGACAGTCTTCAGGCTGCTGACGAGGACGGATGTGCATTTGTACTGATGGGACACGGAACCGCCCATCTTGCAAAGGTAACCTACAGTCAGATGCAGACTCAGATGAACGAGCTCGGATATAAGAACGTTTTTGTCGGAACCGTTGAAGGAGAACCTGAGGAAACCGCTTGTGAAGCAGTCATCGATGCAGTTTCGGAAGCAGGCTATAAGAAAGTAATTTTAAGACCGTTAATGGTTGTTGCAGGCGATCATGCAAACAACGACATGGCAGGTGAAGAGGATGACTCCTGGTTAAGTATGTTCAAGGCTTCCGGAAATTTTGACAGTGTGGACTGCCAGATTGAGGGAATGGGAAGAATAGAGGATGTTCAGAAGCTGTATGTTGAGCACAGCAAAGCTGTGATAAAATAACAAAAAGGAAAAACAACAGGAACAGGAAAGATGTTATGAAAAAGAAATCGATGATATTAATCGGGGCAGCGATTTCCCTTGCAGTATTAACCGCATGCAGCGGAAATAAGACAGAGCAGGTTCCCGTATCGGAACAGATTTCGGAGGTTGTATCCGTTTCGGAAACGGTTTCGGAGGAGACGGTTTCCGAAATCGTTACTTCGGAAGCAGAACCCGTAAAAACTGAAAATACGCTTGCGGACGGACTGTATTATGCGGAATTTAATACCGACAGTACGATGTTTCATGCAAATGAGACCTGTGACGGAAAAGGTCTGCTTACCGTTAAGGACGGGGAGATGACAATTCATGTATCCCTTCCTTCGAAAACAATTCAAAATCTGTACAGCGGTCTTGCAGAGGATGCGCAGAAAGAAGGCGCGGAACTTTTGCAGCCGACAATTGACGAGGTAACATACGATGACGGTCTGACGGAAGAGGTAAACGGATTTGATATTCCCGTGCCTTATCTGAATGATGAATTCGACCTTGCATTAATCGGAAAAAAAGGAATCTGGTACGATCACAAGGTTTTTGTAAGCAATCCCGAACCGGCAGACAGCAGCGGAGAGGAAAGTACTGCATCGGCGCCGGACTCGGATATGGTCTGGGATTCCACCATTGACGTTACATTGGAAGGCGGCAGCGGCAAAGCGACCATTACCTCCCCGGCAAAGGTCCGGACGACGGATGACTGCTTTATTCTGATTGTGGAGTGGAGTTCCCCGAATTACGATTACATGATTGTAAATGAGGAAAAACTGCTTCCGGTCAATACAGACGGAAATTCAGTATTTGAAATTCCGCTGTGTTCTTTTGACGAACCGCTTCCGGTAATTGCAGACACGGTTGCAATGAGCAAGCCTCACGAAGTGGAATATACAATCAGTTTTGATGCGGCAAGCCTTGCACCTGCCAATATCAACTAGAATAATACC
>JAILAD010000055.1 GCA_024681795.1 Lachnospiraceae bacterium
ACTCGTTCCGCTCTGATATGCTATCGCCGTATCATAGAAATTAACTCCAAGATCAAGACCTCTTTTTATGATCTCCCTCGAATGCTCTTCGTCAATCGTCCAACTATGCTGTCCTCTCGTTGCATCTCCAAATCCCATACAGCCCATACAAATGCGGGATACGTTCAGATCTGAATTCCCAAGTTTTGTGTATTTCATTGTCGCACCCCTTTCCGATTACAGTACTTCTTCAAGCCACTTCTTGATCGCCGTTTCATCAGGACGATTGATCTGTATGCCTTTTTCCCACTTCACGTCCCCCTTTACATTCTTATGGATCTCTTCGTCACTTCTTCCTACACCGCTTCCTCCGGATGTGCAGAAAGGAATAATGGTCTTTCCACCGAAATCATAGCTTTCAAGGAAGGTCTCAATAACTCTCGGAGCCACTCCCCACCAGATTGGAAATCCGACAATTACCTTGTCGTAGGAATCCATATCTGATACCGTCCCTGCAATCTCAGGTCTCGCAGAAGGATCATTCATCTCAACACTGCTCCTGCTTAGCTTATTCATCCAGTTAAGATCATCCTCTGTATATATTTCCTTTGGAACAATTTCAAAGAAATCCGCACCAGCGATACGGGCAATCTCTTCTCCCACTTTTTTCGTTACTCCGCTTGCTGAAAATACTGCCACTAAAATTTTTCCTGCCATCTTATTTCATCTCCTTTTCCCAAAAACGAATTACATTAAGTTCCAGACTGTCTGCTACTTTTTCAAGTGATTTCACTTCTTCCTCTGTCAGTGTGATATTTGCTGCTTTTACTGCATCCAGTACCTGATTTTCCTCTCTTTACAGTAGTTTTTGCCGTCTGACTTTCACTGACGCTATAACAGTTTTAGCAGACAGTTATTTGTTATCTCGTAAATGGACTGATACACATAGTCCACATTTGCCTGTTTCATGGCTTCCCTCTGTTTAACCGTTACTGCAGTATATGGATAGATTCCAAACATAAACGGGAAAAATATATAAATGAAATCCTGAATCCCCTGAACGGATTTCTTCGGACAGAACTTTGTGAGAATCCGGCATACGTTCTTCATTGAGTCTCCATAAGCCACCTTAAATGATGTCAGAAGTTCCGGCCTGCTGTTGGCCTCCATATCGTAATTATTCATGGAAAGAAGTTTTAACAGCTGCTCCCTGTTTGCAATGGATGTTGCCAGCTTTCCTGCCAGCTGCTTTTTCGTAAGCTTTTCATTCTCATGCAGAATAATTTGCAGTTCCTCATTCCAGCGATCATACTCCCGCTCATAAAGAGCCAGAAAAATTTCTTCTTTTGTCTGATAGTAGTTATATATTGTCGGTCTTGAGAAAGAGGTTTCGTTTCCTATCTCTTTAAGTGTGATGTCCTTAAAGCTCATGGTCTGATAAAGCTTCTCGCAGGCACTTATGATTTCTTCTTTTCTCGCTGCGGTTCTCTCCGGTGATCCTTTTGGCATATATGACCTCCATTTATTCTATTCTGACTTCGTGTCAAAATAAATTATATATGTATTTTGACACCGTGTCAAGTAAAAATAATAATAAAGGCAGCCGCGCCATAAACGCAACTGCCTGTCTTCCATCATCCGCTCTTCTACCTGCTGCCCCTGCCTTGAAAAGATACGCTATACACATCAAAAACACATTCGTGTTCCTTGTAATAACAACTTCGTTCTTATACCGAATGACTCACTTAAAGGTTATTTTTATAATCTGCATCTTAACAAGTCCATCACAGAATTTAATCATCAGTTTATGAAAAGGGCGGACATCATTATAGATATCCCTGTAACCTCGCATATAACTCTTTGCCGATACATCCGCAAAATCCCCAAACCATTCTTTGAGTGCATCCTTATCCTCCAAAGAGAAAAATGCGCCGACATCTTTTATCCCGGCTTCCTTCAGCCAGGTTTTAGTCATCATCTTTGCCCCGCGCCTGTTGCAAGTGTCGAAAGCCAGGACGGCTCCCGGGAAGCGCTTTGCCATCTTTTGAAACAGCACTCTTACATCCTCGGTCTTAAAGTAATAAAAAACGCCGGATGCAAAGAAGACCGCTCCGCCGCTGCAATCGATCTCATCCATCCAGGCTTCGTCTTTCAGATCACATGCGAGATTTTTTTCTCTGTCACTCTCCGGAAGGAGCTCATTTCTAACGGCAATCACGTCAGGCAGATCAATGTTGTATCCTTTGCACTTTCCGTTGTCGCATTTGCGAAAAGTATCATCAAGCCCACATCCGAGATTTACAACTGCCGCCTCCGGATTTTTCTTTAAATAATCCCTTACTTCCCAGGCAAGGTCATACTGCCTTTGCGCAACCTCCAGCGCTCCAAAGAGACCTGCCATACTCTCCATCTTCTTCCCTTTTTCCGCAAAGTCATAATCAAGCATACTGCATATGCGCTCTGCCTCGGGATCCTTGAACAGATTGGGAAAATGTTCGGAACAAACCTTCCTTCCGTACAACGGTATGATCAGCGTCTCCTGTACAGTATTTTTCTCTATGTGATACATTCCTTTATCCTCGCTTCTCTACATAGTTTTCGGGTTCTTTATCATATTCATCGGACTTATACGCCATATATCCACAGTGGATGTTGCCCTTACGTATTTCTGCTTCAACTTTAAGCATATCGTTATCCGTTTCATACTGACTTGCAAAAGCGCACTGAATTTCCCTTACATTCTCCAGTTTTGAGACGCCGTCTGCTGCGCTTTCATACGCTTATATATGCTGTCATATCCGTTTAAAGCCTCCGGCGAGCCCTGCTCTGCAACCACACCGTCTTTTAAAACGACTATCTTATTTGCATTGGCTATGGTTCTCATTCTGTGCGCAATGATCAAAACCGTTTTGTTTTGGATAAGTCTGGATAGTGCTTCCTGAATTGCCGTTTCGTTTTCGGCATCCAAAGAAGCAGTCGCCTCATCCAGGAGAATGATCGGCGCATCCTTTAAAAATGCTCTCGCGATGGAAATTCTTTGCCTCTCACCACCCGATAATTCGCTTCCGTTTTCGCCGATAAACGTATTGTATTTATCCGGCAGCAAATTAACAAATTCTTCGCAATTGGCAAGTCTTGCCGCCTCCATTACTTCTTCGTCCGTCGCACCGCTTCTGCCGATTCTGATATTCTCCATGACGGAATTGTTAAAAAGCGTAACATCCTGAAAAACAATCGAGTATTTGGAAAGCAGTGTCTCCGGATCGATCTTGGATATATCTGTACCTCCCAAGGTAATCGTTCCGCTGTTTGCATCCCAGAATCTGGCCGCCAGTCTGGATATGGTTGTCTTGCCGCCGCCGGAAGGACCGATAAGCGCGGTAACTTCTCCCTGCTTTGCTGTGAAGCTTACATCTTTAAGCACATCCGTATCATCCGAATATTTGAATCCCACATGATCGAATACAATATCGTATCCGTCTGTTTTAAGCCGGTCCGTTCCGGTCTGTATCTCATGTGAGAGAACCTCATCCAGTCTTTCGCACTGTATTCCGGTAGCAATGATCGCAGCAAAATTCTGAAGGGATATTTCCATGGGCGCATACAATCTTGATACAATCATAAGGAACATAAAAAATGTCAGAATATCAATCTCCCCTTTTGCGAACAGAATGCCGCCCATAATTGCGGTCGTCCCGATGCCAAGCTTAAGCACTATCGCTGCGGAATTCACATATACAGCCATCTTTAATTCCGTAAAAAGCGCGAATTTCTCGACTTTTTTGATTTTACCGTCAAGTTCCTCCAGGTATTTTCCTTCGTAGTTATTGGCTCTTAAATCTCTTATTGACTCCAGACACTCCTGTATGCCGTCCGACATCTCAAGCTTGACTGCCTGATTCTTTCGGGTCGCTCTTCTTTCCGCACCCGAACATGTGACTATGATAATAAATGCAACCGGTATTACCCAAAAACTTGCAAGAACCATTCTCCAATCAAAGAAAATAAACATACTGATGCCTACAAGACTGACGGAAATAACGGCGCCGATCAGTTCGGGAATCCAGTGACTGGAAGCAGTCTCAATCATTGCACAGTCCCCCATAATATTGGTCGTAAGATCCGCTATGTTCTTTTTCCCGAAATAGGAAAGGGGCAGTTTTCTTAACTTCTCCGCGATCGTTGTTCTTCGAACACCGCTTTCCCGGTATGTGGTTAAAAATGTCGCATTATACTGAATGTAATTCGTTATCGCTATGAGAATCAGAATAACGACCGATGAAATTGCATAGAAAGGAATTCTTTCTTTGCCTAATTCGTTATTCAATAAATCCTTTATCAGTGTGTAAAGCACTCCCGCCGGCAGCATCAGCACCATATTGGTTACGGTAACGCTTATGCACGCTTTTATCATGTCTTTCGCACCCTGTCTTGAAAGTGCGTATTTATGCTGTAATTTTTCTATCATCTTATGCACCAACCTTCCATTCAACGGATTTAGAATACTCTTCAAACATACGCTTATACAATCCATCGAAGCGCATGAGTTCGTCATGGTTTCCGGCTTCCACGCACTTGCCGTCATTCATGACAAAAATCCTGTCTGCATCTTTTACCGTTGACAGTCTGTGCGCGATCATGATAAGCGTCTTATCCTTGGACATCTCGTCAAAAGCTGCCTGCACCCTGGTCTCATTGTCCGGATCGGCAAACGCCGTCGCTTCGTCAAGGATAAGTATCGGTGCATCCTTAAGTATCGCTCTCGCAATCGTGATTCTTTGCTGTTCTCCTCCGGAAAGATAGGTTCCCTTTTCTCCGATGACGGTATGAATACCGTTTGGCAGTTTTTCAATAATATCCATGCACTGCGCCTTTTTCAGCGCTTCGATCACTTCGTCTTCACTCGCATCGGGCTTGCCCATACGTACATTTTCAAGGATCGATTTTTTTATGAGACGGCTGTCCTGAAATACGAATGATACATGCTCCAGAAGATATGCGGAAGGCATGTCTTTGACATTAACACCTCCTATGCAGATCTCTCCGTCCGTCACGTCAAAGAATCTGACCAAAAGCTCAGCCATCGTTGTTTTGCCGGAACCCGAAGGACCCACGAGCGCAACATGTTCTCCCTGTTTAATGGAAAACGAAACATTCTCAAGAGCATTTCTGGTTGCGTCTTTATAACGATACGTAACATTCTTAGCCTCGATACTGTAATCCGTCGGTCTTTCGTTTGACTCTCCCTCTTTCAGAGGAGCGATTTCCATGATTTTCTCAACGCGCTTAAGAGCGTCAATTAAATTCATCTCGGCTTCTCCGGAATACGCAATCTTGGTTAATGCCACCGTCACAAGAGGCGTAATGATTATGTAATACATAACATTAAGAATGATCGCGTTATCCACACCGTTTCTTGTGAATATAAAAGAGGCTATGATCAAAGCCGCAAATATCGCATTAATGCATGTCATAAATCCCATCATGGGAAATCTGAGCATCAGCGTATACTCCGTCGTCCATTTTCCGTATGCGTCTATGCAGTTTTTGAATCTCTTGAAGGAATGAACGGTTTGTCCGAATGTTTTGACTACCGGTACGCCTCTGACATATTCGGTAGCCTCCGAACTCATTGTCTCAAGAGCATCCTGATACTCTTTCATTTTTTTCTGCATATTGCTGCCCATCATGAACATCATGCATACAAATCCCAAAAGGGCGGGTATCATGCATATAAGGCCTATCTTCCAGTTAAATACAAATACCAGCACAAGAAGGCCTATGGGCGTAACGGCTGCTACCGCCTTATCCGCAAGCGTATGCGCAATGTATGTTTCCGTTGCGGCTGTCGAATCGTTAACAATTCTTCTGATCTTGCCTGTTCCGTCTTCGTCAAACACACCGAGTGGCAATGTTATAATTCTTTTCATCAAAGAACTTCTCATATTTGCCTGTACCCTGAATGCGGCAATATGCGTGCAAAGAAGAGCCGCAATGTATACGAGTAACGCGCCTACTATCAAAGCAACGGCCATTATTGCATATACCGTGATCGAATTTAGATTCTCCCCGTTTACGGCAACTCTTATTATTTTCCACATCAGATAATACGGAATTAAAGTCATGACAGCGCTTACGGCAGCTAAGCATCTTCCAAGCGTTATCAGAGCTTTATGTCCTCCCGCATATTGTCTGATCAATTTCATATGATCATATTTTTGACTCTTTCCCAATTTCTTTTCCTCCTTACTATTTTCTACGCAATTACAAATTCCTGTTATTTATGTTTTCATATATACCTCCGCTTCTTTGTATTATTTATAGTCCTCGTACTTATATAAAAATCTTTCCGCGATTATCAAAAATGAATATTTGTTAGTTATCACTAACCTCTATTTGATAGCTAACGACATTAAAAAAGAGCCTTGCGGCTCTTTTAATTCACTCCCATGATTCTTAACCAGCCCGGCATAAAGAATTCCTGTACGGTGTTTAGATATTTATCGATTTTTTCATCCGATACCCCGTGTATGATGGGTTCGAAACATGCGGTTAAATACGCGGAGAGAAGCATATGCAACTCGTCCTCGTCCACCTCGATTACTTTATAACCCTTCTTTTTCATATATTCGATGGCTTCAAGGAATTCTTTCTGATTATCTCTTGCATAATCGTGGATAAAATTCTCGTATTTCGTTCCTGCCGAGCAGGTCATAAGAAGTGTAAACTCCTTTCTTTTGGGAAGAATGATATTCCTTATAAGATCGATAAATGATTCGTCAAATAAATCACTCTCTTTCACATCGGCATTCAGAAGGTCATATTTCTTCTCGGTGTGTCGCTTCGTCCATCCTTTAATGTCTTCCACCAAAGGGTCAACCAAAGCCGCAAACATGGCTTCCTTATCGGCATAATGTCTGTATAACCCTGCGGAGGTCATCCCCGCACGGGCACCGATACTTCTGATGGAAGCAGCCTCATACCCTTTTTCAAGGAACTCCTCCATCATTGCCTTATTCACTTTTACATGACTTAGCGACTTATCTCTTGGCATATTTTTCCCGATAAAAAATAATCTTTGATAGTTATCATTGTTCGCTATCAAAGATTACTATAAATATTTTTAAATGTCAAGAGCATCCTCATATCCATTGTTTATGCTGCATGTCAAATAATCCGTTTATCCTGTAGTGATCCAATCGATAATCTCTTTTTCCGAGGATTCGAAATAGGACAAGTTCTCTTTCCTGTATTTCCCGAAAGTCTTATACATCAATCCAATCATCGGTATCATGCGGTATAATTTTTTCTCCCGTTCTCTGTTTGGCATAAGGCCGTTTAAATGGCTTCCGTGCTTATAAATAATTACTTTTACGTCCTTTTCGTAATTTACTTGCGCTAAATCTTTTTCGATCTCGCGTACGGAGTATTCCGCAGGCCATGCTTCATCTTCATCACCGGCTATAAGCAAAACCCTTGCATTACTGTTTTCAACATGAAGTTTTGCTTTAAGGACTCTCTTTTCATCCTCATATGCATCGTGATATGCAACCCACATACCTGTCACTTTGCATTTGGCATCGGGGTGCTTTTGATATTTCCCTGCCTTCACTTTGGAAAAATCAGCGCATACATAAGGAATATCTTCTTCGTGCCAGGTGGCTATACTTCTTCCCGTCATTGTTTTTTTATCCTTAAGCGTTCCCTCAAACGGAACGTGCGTCGGGGAAACCATAATGATATTGTCAAAGCCACCGACATACTGAGCAGCCAGCACAGCAAATATGGAACCCATAGACTGTCCGTATATACTTATATGCTCAATCTTTTTCTTATCTCTCAGATATTCCACAGCCGGAATGAACATATCTACGGGAATTTGATTGGGTGAATCGGGAAGCCCCTCTGCTCCGTAGAGTGATACCGATAATCCGGTTATTCCATAATCCGCAAATCTCTCCGCAAATTTGATGCCAGGAAGAAGGCTTTGCTCTCCGCCCATGACTACAATAACAGCCTTATCGCTGCCATTATCCGGCTCGGCAAGATGCCCGACAAATCCATGTTCTTTTCTGTTAAAATCCTCGTGCTTCATACACTCCACCTGTCCAGAGTATCAAAAATCAACGCCAGTGTTTCCTCTCGCGCCTTTTGACATTCCTCCGGAAATTTCTTTTCTCTCGGAAGCATATTGTTATTTACGGGAAAATACCCTAAATTATGACTTCCTGTCTCTGAATTAATATGCTTATATCCATATTTAAAATCATTTCTTATAAGCCTCTTAACAAGCAGCTCTGCATCTTTTTTTGCAGGTACGGATTCATCATGCGTTGAAGTAAGTAAAAGTATATCTCCACGGATTTTTTCAACAGGTATTTCGTTCTCCTCTGTTCCCTTTTTATCCCATTCATCAAAGAAATACAGAAGGCGTATATTTTTTTCCCGAATGCATCTTTTCACAAAATCAGAAAAAAGTTTTCCTTTTTCCACATACGGAAAATCCTGTCCTCTGAAAGATACCATTGCTTTGCAGGGATCTTCGGATGCCTTACCCGTCCCCTGCATAATATGTCCGAATGACGATGCTGCTATAACAAGGCTGATATCCGGTACAACAGTTGCTGCAAGAAGAGCCATACCTGCCCCCTTTGAATTTCCGTATATCCCTATGCGTTTATATCCTCTTTTCTTCAAATCATCGCATGCCGTCTGAAATTGTTCCAAAGGTATCGCGCGCATATTTTTTTTCTGGCCTTCACCACCATAGTAGGACATAGCCAATGCCGAATATCCTTTTTCACAAAAAAGGGAAGCGTATTTCCCGGGTAATTCGAGGCCTTTTAATCCCTGTATAACAATCAGGACTCTGTCATCACTATTCCCGGTCTCATACAAAGCCCCTTCAAATCCGTCTTTTTTATAACTGTATTTTTTATACTCCATCTGTATAAATTCCCAAATATCCTGTCAAAGCAGGCCTTCTGTCCTGTCGTTTATCTAAAATCTCCGAAAGGAAACATCGATGAGCTTAACCATCCCGAGCCGTATCCCCAGAGAAAGAATGATCTTCCATTTAAGCGAAACTTCGCGGCTTTTTCTGACATATACCGGAAGCGGACGTTCCCTGACATCTTGAAAGCAGTCGCCCCAGGAAGCAAACTGCTTACGGGTATTCTCAATGGCAAAGCGAATTTCCGATCCGTTTCCGGATTTCCTGACGACTCTGTTTGACTTTCTAAGTCCGCTTTGGTTTACTCCGTCAAAGCAGATTCCGCCACCCGGAAAAGCTTCTGCGAGAGCAAGGAAAAATCGTTTCATCTGCTCGGCGCTAAAATACATCAATACGCCTCCGCAGATAATGAAAACTCCGTCACTGACATTTACGCCGTACGGTTCCTCCTGAATTCGTTTCATCCACGTTAAATCCATCAGATCACATGCAAAATTCATCTCCCTCTCCCTGCAGGCAACAATCCGTTCTCTGGCTTCAATCACATCGGGCAGATCCATATTGATAAAGCGGCAGCTTCCGTTATCAATCTCGCTAAAGGACAGATCAAGACCGCAACCAAGATTGATGATTGTTGCTCTCGGATGCGTCGTAAGATAGTCCTTTGCCGCGTCCTGAAGCATCCGTGCGCGAAGTCCCCACGTCACCATGTTCAGTTCGGAACTGTTTGTCTTGTTGAAATCATAATCAACATTTGCAGCAAGCTCTTTTGCCGCCTTATTCGGAAATGTATTCGGAAAATGTTCCTCACAATAGACCCTGCCGCGAAGCGGCAACATCAGTGTTTCCTGCACAGTACCTTCCTCTACTTTAAATTTTTCCATTGTTTTATTTCATCTCCTCTCGCCATTATGCCTGCTTTCTTGGATTGCATTATGCCGGTCTTGAGAGTTAGTTATGACTAACATAATATGATAGCACTCGTCTGCTACATTGTCCACAAAAATGCTAAAACTCTTCTTTCGTTATTTCCCTGGTATTATCATACCCTTCACCGGTAATGTGATTATATTCATAATCCACATCATAATATTTCATTTGCACCGGTTCTTTCTTGTTATGACGCAATACGGTAATAAGCACGAACCCGCCAATCAGAATAAAGAATAGAATTCCCGCTGTAATAATCGCCGGTTATTATCTCCTGTACATTCTTTCCAAGCGAAGGTTTTTCGCCATCATTCCGATTTATTTCGTTCATAGACACCCCTTTGATCATCTACTAACCACCTCAATGTTATTAAAACAAGGTGGGACTGATTTCCGTTATCAGTTTTGCAAAACCCTTCGCCATCCTTACATCCGGTTCGGTAAAATGATTCCCCTCATTCCACTCCAGGGTGACATCCGTCACCGTATTATAATACGCGGCCAGTTCCCGGATATTGTTGCCGACGGATGCAAGGATTTTATTCTTTGCTCTTTCCTCTTTGTCTCCAAGGCTTAAGTAAATATAATCTGCGAAAATCTCATTCTCCTTAGCATATTCCAAAAAACCCGGAAACCATACCGAAGGGGACGCTGCGACAATGCCTTCAAACACATTGGTTCTGTATGCACTGTAAATGGCAAATAAGCCGGCCAGCGAGTAACCGCCCAGAATATACCGGCGGATATCGTTTTTCTCGGAATCCTGTTTAAATATGACATTGTTCAAAACCCATGACAAAGTCTCGTCAGCACCGGAGCCAAAGCCTTCTTTGCCGTATATCGGAGGCGCACTCCAGGGAGACAAATCCTTATTCCAATCATCCACGCTAACGGCAATCATGCCCAAATCCCTGCCGGTATATTCCTTAATCAGATGAAGTTCACGTTCCGGCGCGGATACTTCGCGTTTGTCAATCAATTGAATCAATACGATATCTGAGTTTTCGTTTCCGAATCGCAGTATGTTAATAACCTGTTCACCACCTTTTCTCTCGATGAATCTCTTTTCAAAACATTATTTATCCCATTGTGAATCACCCATCTGTAATCCTATTATAACCATTATAATAAAAATACGTCCAATTTATTTCCCTCAAATAATAAGGGAAATAAACTGGACTTACTTACCAAATAAGCGTTTGTTTTATTTATTTTGCCACTTTTGTATATTTACATTCCAAACCGCATCCGGAGAAGCTTACTTTTTTAACTGCAGCCCGTCCTTAAAAGCCTCGCCTACTCTTCCTCCAACCTTATAATATCCATGTGTATACGAATCAAAAGCAATGGCTCCAAGAGCATCGATATCCACTTTGTCCCCGTTCATAACATTTTCTTCCACGGATGTTCTTACGACTTTACCGATAACGCCGATTCCGGTCTGATCACTTTGATACTCGACAAACTCGCATTCAATCGCAATCGGAAGTTCATTAATAATCGGAGCATCCACCAAATCCGATTTGCTATATGTCATTCCGGCTTTCGTTAATTTATCCGGCTCTTGATTACCGCTTACTACACCGAAATAATCAGCTTCCACAACATGCTTTGCATCCGCAATATGAACTACGAAACCTTTCCGTGCCTTAATATTCTGAACAGTCTTATGTGTTTCCGTAAGATTCAAAGCCACGTAATCTCTCTCCAGCATGGTTCCCCATGCAGCGTTCATAACATCCACTGTTCCGTCCTCGTTAAATGTCGCTACTAATAATACCGGCATCGGAAAAATCGCCTCTGTTGTTTTGATTTGTTTTTTCATTCTGCTTTCTCTCCATCAAATTTTTAATATGCCACTGTCTTATAAATAACCCTATTCTTCATCCTCGTCCTTTTTCAATGCTTTACAGCACGGCAGGAATTTCTTATGCCATGCGGGCGCTTCCGGCATGGGTGCTCCGGTCAGGGCCGCAGAAATAACTCTTCTGTGTATAATCAGTAGAATTGCCAGGCTTACTACTGTGCATTCAATGATAATTCTTGTTGTTCTCTTCATTGTAATCCCTCTTTTTTATTATGACTCATCTGTTCCCTTCTTTTTCTTCTTTTTCGCCTCGTTTACTATTTTTCCCGTAATCCATTCCGGCACAAGCGCAAACATGAGCGTTCTCGGTCCGTCATTGCTAATCTCGTGTTCAATTCTTCTCTTGGTATAATCTGTTTTTTTCTGGCAACTTCCCGAAACGTAAATCCTCCCGATTGATTGAAAGG
>JAILAD010000060.1 GCA_024681795.1 Lachnospiraceae bacterium
CTGTTCCGGCAAGGCGAATGACGGAGGAGGAGGCAAATCTGCTCCTGGCCGTACGGAAGGAAGTTGCCGAAAAGAAAAAGAAATAGAGAAAAGAAACAGAGAAAAGAAACAGAGAAAAGAAATATAGCAAAGAAAAGTGAAACTATGGTAATAAAGCAGTAAAGAAAGTGTTGTGTAAAAAGGAGTTGAATTCATGAAACCTACAAAGGAGCAGCTGGAGCTGATTGACAAACAGGTAAAAAGACTGGTGGCGGGAGATTCCTACTACGGAAAGAAATACCGTGAAATGGGACTTACGGAAATTAAGTCGGAAGAGGATTTCTACAAGATTCCGTTTTCTTCCAAAGAGGATTTGCGAAATGCATATCCCCTGGGAATTCAGGCAGTGCCGGATGAAGAAGTGGTAAGAATCCATTCTTCGTCGGGAACCACGGGAAAGCCGGTTATCATTCCCTATACCAGAAAGGACGTGGAAGACTGGGCCATTATGTTTGAACGCTGCTACCGTATGGCAGGAATTACGAATAAGGACAGAATTCATATCACTCCCGGTTACGGTCTCTGGACGGCGGGAATCGGCTTCCAGGCAGGATGTGAGAGACTGGGCGCCATGGCGGTTCCGATGGGACCGGGAAATACCGAGAAGCAGATTCAGATGATGATTGACTTAAAGTCTACGGTACTTTGCGCGACTTCTTCCTACGCACTGCTTTTGTCGGAAGAAATCAACAGACGCGGAATCCGTGACCAGATTCACTTAAAGAAAGGTGTTATCGGATCCGAGCGCTGGAGCGACAAAATGCGCCAGACCATTCATGACGGACTCGGAATCGAACTTTATGATATCTACGGTCTGACCGAAATCTACGGACCGGGAATCGGAATCAACTGTGAAGGCGAGCGGGCAATGCACTGCTTCGATGATTATCTTTACATCGAGATTATCGATCCGGTTACCGGTGAGAACGTACCCGACGGAGAAGAGGGAGAAATCGTAATCACGACGCTCGTGAAGGAAGGTGCGCCCCTGCTTCGTTTCCGTACCCATGACATGTCCCGCATTGTACCCGGTGAGTGCAAATGCGGATGCAAATATCCGCGACTTGATGTCATTAAGGGCAGAAGCGATGACATGTTTAAAATTCACGGAGTCAACATGTTCCCGTCCCAGGTGGAGGAAATGCTTGCGAAGGTGGACGGTGCGACCAGCGAATACCGTGTCACCCTTGCCCATGAAGATGACAAGAACCGCGATGTTTTCCTGCTTACCGTGGAAGGAGAAGGAAGAGTCCGGTTCGAAGATATGGCGAAGGAAATTGCAAATGTATTCAAGACATATGTCGGCGTAACCCCGAGGGTATCTATCGTTCCGGTCGGTACGCTTCCGAGAAGCGAGAAGAAGACGAAGAGAGTTACGGATTACAGAAATCAGTAAAATAATGCAGTAAAAAAGCAATAAATGAAAGCAGGCGGATGTATAATGAATATACATCACTGCAGTTTCATCAATACAGACAAAGAATGAATAAGGTTTCGTTATGAAAAAAAACAAGTTACTCGCAACAGGATGTGTGATAGTGCTGGCTCTGAGTCTTGCAGCTTCCGGCTGCAAGGGGAATCCGGTACCTTCCTCAGAAGAGGTTGTGGTTTTGTCGGAGATTACTCCCGGGACAGAAGACGAATCCGTGAGCGCGGAAATCGATTATTCGGATGCCGTAAAGGTGGAGCCGGCCGGCGCGGAGAAGGATTCCGGGAAATCGGAAAAGACAACCGAACTGCCGAAGGTAATTGTGGAAGAGGCAAGTGAACCGAAGAGTGAAAAAAAGACTGAGGCAAAGAAAGAGTCTGCCAAGACCGGAAAAACTCCTTTTGAAATACACGGTGCGTTGAAGGTCAGCGGTAATAAAATAGTGGATGCAAACGGAAAGAATTTCCAGATCTGCGGAGTTTCCACACACGGACTCGGCTGGTTTCCGCAGTATGTGAACAAAGATGCGATGACATCCCTTCGCGATGATTTCGGTGCCAATACCATCCGTCTTGCCATGTACACGGCGGAAGGTGCGGGATACTGTACCGGCGGAGACAGGGCAAAACTTAAAAATCTTGTCACAAGCGGTGTGGATTTTGCAACGGATGCCGGCATGTATGCGATAATTGACTGGCATATTCTGCATGATCTGGATCCGAACGTTTACAAAGCGGACGCAAAAGATTTCTTCAACGAAATGTCGAAGAAATACGGCGGAAACGATAATGTCATTTATGAAATCTGCAATGAGCCGAACGGAGGAACCACCTGGGCTCAGGTCAAAGCCTATGCGGAGGAAATCATTCCGGTGATCCGGGCAAACGATAAAGATGCAATCATTATTGTCGGAACACCGACCTGGTCACAGGATGTGGATGAAGCGGTTAAAAATCCCATCACCGGCGATGCAAATATTGTTTATGCCGTGCATTTTTACGCGGATACCCATAAGGACAATATCCGAAACAAAGTAAAGGCAGCAGAAGATGCGGGTTACCCGGTTCTGATTTCGGAATTTTCCATCTGTGATGCGTCCGGAAACGGGAACAATAACATCGCAGAGGCAGATACCTGGATAAAACTGCTGGATTCCTACGGAATCGGTTTTGTAGCATGGAATCTGTCCAATAAGAATGAATCCTCTTCGCTTATTGCACCTTATTGTCAGAAAACCTCCGGGTGGAGTTATGATGATTTGTCCCAGTCGGGCAAGTGGCTTGTCGGAGTATTTGACAGCCATTCCGATCAGGGTTCGCGCCTTGCGAAAGGACAGCCGCCCATTGCACCGGCGGGAACGAACGGCGGACAGACGGTGGATGCAGGCGGAAATCAGGGAAATCAGAATCCCGCTCCGGTAAATGTTACCGCAAGCGGCAGCAGTGCAAATCTGAAGGTTACGTTATCCTCTGCAAATTCCTGGAATGAAGGAAGCGATACCTGTGTGCAGTACGGAGTCTATGTGGAGAATACCTCCGGGGCAGCGGTAAACGGCTGGAGTTTTACGATCGATTTCGGAATGCCGGTTACGGTAAATAATATCTGGGGCGGAAAAGCAAGTGTGTCGGGGAACACGGTTACCGTGACACCGGAAAGTTACAACGGAAGCGTGGATGCCGGAAAGATTCTTTCGGACGTAGGGATGATTGTGAAATCCCAGGGCGCTCCCGGTAGTGTCAAGGTAAGTGTTCCGTAAAGAATTTACGGCGCCCGGTTATAAAACATAAAAAAACGAGAAAGGAAATACATTATGAAAATTCTGGTCAGCGGCGGAACCGGTTATATCGGATCCCATACATGTGTGGAACTGATCAATGCCGGTCATGAGGTTGTGATTTTTGATAATCTGTACAATTCGAAAGAAGAGGCACTCGATAAGATTAAGGAAATTACCGGAGTCCGTCCGAAATTCTATAAGGCGGATATGACGGTAAAAGAGGAGCTTCGCCCGATTTTTGAGGAAAATAAATTTGATGCGGTAATTCATTTTGCCGGTCTGAAAGCAGTCGGAGAGTCCGTTGCGAAACCGCTGGAGTATTATAAGAATAATCTCGGCGGAACATTCAACCTTTGCGATCTGATGAAGGAATACGGATGCAAGAGAATCATCTTCTCTTCTTCCGCAACGGTTTACGGAGTTCCGAAAACGGTTCCGATTACGGAGGATTTCCCTTTAAGCGCAACGAATCCATACGGACGCACGAAACTGATGCTGGAGGAAATTTTAACCGATCTTACCGTATCGGATCCGGAGTGGAGTGTGGTTTTACTTCGGTATTTCAATCCCATCGGTGCTCATGAAAGCGGCCTGATAGGAGAATCCCCGAACGGCATTCCGAACAATCTGATGCCTTATATCATGCAGGTTGCGGTCGGAAAGCTTCCCGAACTCGGAGTATTCGGAAATGATTATGACACAACGGACGGAACCGGTGTCAGGGATTATATCCATGTAACCGATCTTGCAAAGGGACATGTGGCGGCACTTCCGAAGGTGACCGGAGAAACCGGAGTAAATATTTATAACCTGGGAACCGGAAACGGATACTCGGTACTCGATATCGTAAAAGCATTTGAGGCGGCAAACGGGGTGAAAGTTCCGTATTCCATCAAACCCAGACGGCCCGGTGATGTGGCACAGTGCTATGCGGATCCGAAGAAAGCAAAAGAGGAACTCGGCTGGGCAGCAGAGTATGACCTGGAGCGCATGTGCAAGGATTCCTGGAGATTTATCTGTAAGGAAACCGGAAGAGAAGTATAATCCGGTTTCCGGGTTATGCACCAAGCCGTACCGTGATTGAAAATTTTGATGAGAACTGTTAAAAATGCAAGGCTAACAGGGGAGAAGAAAAAAGCGGGATGTGTATAAAATTGACTTTTATTTATCAAAGTGTTACGATAAATCCGAATGTGGCTGTTTATAATTTATTAAGAATTCGGAAGTTTTGAAAAACATCGGATTCCGGTTATAAACATTCCATGCGTCATTTTGTAAAAGGAATCAGGTCTTAATTAAGGAGGAATATGAAATGGACGGATTTAACGGACAGAATAACACGGGATATTCGGATCCCGGCTACAGTCAGGATCCCTATACACAGCCTTATACACAGATGCCGGGTCAGGGAATGTACGGACAGGGTAATGTACAGGGCTATCAGACGGGAGAGATTAAATGTCCCGGAAAGGAAATTGCCGGACTTGTTCTCGGAATTAATGCAATCGTATGGGGCGGACTTGGTGCAGTCTTTGGCCTGATGCCGTTTTACGGTCTTATTTTCGGCTTTATCTGGGGCGGATTCGGAATCGGTTTCGGCATAGCGACCAATATTCTTCATAAAAAAGTACATGAACAGGCAAACGTCATTACGAGTAAAATCGAAACCGGCAAGAAACTTGCCACAATCGGAATTGTTTTATCCATTGTAGGAATGGTAATTTCCGTTATTGCAGCAATTATTATCGGTCTCCTTTTCGGAATCAGCGTATTCAGTGCAGCAAGTCAGAGCGGTAACGTAACTTTTTAAGGAGGGTGAATATATGCCGTTTCTCATCTTTTTGTTTGTTGTAGCAGTAATTTTTCTGATTGTTGTAGTCGCAATGGCATTAAAGGTGGTTCCGCAGGAGCATGCCTATGTCATTGAGCGTTTCGGAAAATACAGTTCCACCAAGAAGGCAGGTATTAATATAATTTTTCCGTTTGCCGACAAGGTAGCAAGAAAGGTATCCTTAAAGGAACAGCTTGCGGACTTTCCGCCGCAGCCGGTTATCACCAAAGATAACGTTACCATGCAGATTGATACGGTTGTATTTTACAAGGTATTTGATCCGAGGCTTTATACATACGGTGTCGAGGATCCGCGTCTTGCACTGGAATCCCTTACCGCTACCACTCTTCGTAATATCATCGGTGAACTGGAACTCGACGAAACATTGACTTCAAGAGAAGTAATCAATACCAAGATGCAGGCGGTTCTGGATGAAGCAACCGACCCTTGGGGAATTAAAGTAAGACGTGTGGAAGTAAAAAACATCATGCCGCCCACCGCAATTCGTGAAGCGATGGAGAAACAGATGAAGGCAGAGCGTGAAAGACGTGAGCAGATTCTGATTGCGGAAGGTTCGAAGAAGGCAGCCATTCTGGAAGCGGAAGGCGAGAAGGAGTCGAGAGTACTCCGTGCGGAAGCGTTAAAGAAGGAGCTGGTTCTGGAAGCGGAAGGTCATGCGGAAAATATCCGTCTCCACAAACAGGCGGAAGCAGACGGTGTGAAAGTTCTTCTGGAAGCCGGTCTGTCACCGGAGCAGTTTGTACAGTTGAAAGCACTGGATTCCTTTGAGAAGGCTGCGGACGGAAAAGCGGAAAAGATTGTCATTCCTTCGGAGATTGCATCCCTTGCAGGGCTTGCGGCAGGAATCAAGGGTTCCGTAAAGGATATTTAAAACGAATCCTGAAGGAGTCCGATAAACAAAGTAAAAAAAGAAATATGAAAAACCCCCGATGCTTTCGGGGGTTTTGTTATTCTGTGTTTCCGTATGTGTTTATTTCTGTGATAACAGATAGAAAAGATGCTCTGCGGTTTCTCTTTCCGCATCGTCGATCTTTCCATCGCTTTTGCTGATGATGTCACAAAGGAGAACCATTAAATCCAGATAATCGTTTGCGGCCTGCTCATCGAGAACCTGAAGCAGTTTGTATTCTTTCGTGATTTCGTTTTCGAAAAGGGAATCGATTTTTTCCTTCATCTCATTCAATACGGAATGCAGTTCCGGAACGGTATAGGTAAAGCCGAGAGCGGTGCTGCCGAGAAGTTCGTTTAAATAATCCACTTCCTGCATGTTTATGACTCCGTCTGCGGCAATCATATGGAGAATGGCACACAGAAAATCGTTATAAAACCAGGTTTCCATGTCACCGTAATGTTCCGAATTCCATTTTCCGTCATTTTCCAAAACATTGCATTCTTTCACGAATGCTTCATAAAGAGTGTTAAATGCATCAACTTTTTCTTTTAAGGGATTCATAATTTTTCCTCTCTTTCATTGGAATAACCGGTTGCCGACGTTCACCGGAAACCGGACTTATTATATCATATTTTCATCCGGTCTGCGCATTATGTTTTTCTGTCAGGTGACTTCCGTGAAGAACCCGCAGGGGTGTTTTATTCCGTTTGCACAGATCATGGTAAAATAATGATTGCACAAGAAATAATTTGACAAAGAAAACAAAGTGATATATAGTATCGTTTGAAAAGGCAATGGCGTCTTTTGTGACTTCGGTCGCAGAAGGCGTCTTTTTTTATTTATTTTCCTCGGTAACGGGAGGCACAGTATGGAGAACAGTGATAATCAAAGCAGACAAAAAGGCTTATACGATCCGTCGTTTGAACACGATAACTGCGGCATCGGAGCGGTAATCGATATCAAAGGAAGAGCAAGTCACAAGCTCGTGAATGATGCGCTTTGTATCGTTGAAAACTTAGAGCACAGAGCCGGAAAGGATGCGGAGGGAAAGACCGGTGACGGTGTCGGAATTTTAACGCAGATCCCGCATGAATTTTTTGTAAAAAAATGCAGAGACCTCGGTATTTCCCTGCCCGGAAAGAGACAGTACGGTGTCGGTTTCTTTTTCTTTCCGAATGAGGAGTTTAAAAAACGTCGTGCCAAAGCCATGTTTGAGACCATAGTAAGAAAAGCGGGGCTTACCGTTTTGGGATGGAGAGAGGTGGAAACCGATCCTTCCGTTCTCGGAAACCGGGCGCTTGAATGCATGCCTTCTCTTTGCCAGGTTTTCATTAAAAGGCCGGAAAGTGCAAAGACGGATCTTGATTTCGACCGCATGCTTTACGTAATCCGCCGTGAGTTTGAGCAGGGTGCGGACTCTACGTATATTCCGTCCCTGTCCTGCAGGACGATAGTGTATAAGGGAATGTTTTTGGTCGGTCAGCTCCGTACGTTTTATAAAGATCTGGAAGATGAGGATTATACTTCCGCAATTGCTACCGTGCATTCAAGATTTTCCACGAATACCACGCCGAGCTGGAGAAGGGCACATCCCAACCGTTTAATCGTTCATAACGGAGAGATCAATACGATTAAAGGGAATGCGGATAAAATGCTGGCCAGAGAGGAAACCATGCATACGGACGCATTTTCCGCGGAGGATATGACGAGAGTTCTTCCCGTAATCTCACAAAGCGGGTCGGACTCGGCAATGCTCGATAACGTTCTGGAATTCTTAATGATGAGCGGAATGGATCTGCCCCTGGCAGCCATGATTGCCATTCCTGAGCCATGGGCAAACAACGATACGCTTTCCCTTGAGGAGAGGGATTTTTACCAGTATTATGCAACCATGATGGAGCCGTGGGACGGCCCGGCTTCGATTCTTTTCTCGGACGGAGATGTCATGGGAGCGATTTTGGACCGAAACGGCCTTCGTCCTTCCAGATATTACGTGATGGATGACGACCGCCTGATTCTTTCTTCCGAAGTCGGGGTTCTGCCGCTTGATGAAAGTCATATTCTGAAAAAGGAACGTCTCCACCCGGGCAAAATGCTTCTGGTGGATACGAGAGAAGGAGTTATATACGGAGACACCGAAATCAAGGAAAAATACGCCGGAAAGGAACCTTACGGCGAGTGGCTTGACGGAAATCTGGAGCACTTGAAAGATATTAAAATTCCGAACAGGAAAGTGCCAACATACACAAAAAAGGAGCGCGCCGCGCTGCAGAAAGCCTTCGGTTATACCTACGAGGATTACCGTGAGGGAATTTTCGGAATGGCATTAAACGGAATCGAACCGATCGGCGCGATGGGCGTGGATACCCCGATTGCCGTTTTGTCCGGGAAATATCAGCCGTTATTCTATTATTTCAAACAGCTCTTTGCCCAGGTAACCAATCCTCCGATCGATGCGGAGCGTGAAAAAATCGTAACCTCCGGTTCCGTATATGTCGGAAAGAACGGAAATCTTCTCGAGGAAAAACCGGAGAACTGTCATGTTCTGAAAATAAAGAATCCGATTCTGACGGATCTGGATTTACTGAAAATAGCAGGGCTGAAAGAAGAAGGCCTGAAAGCCGCAAAGGTGTCCATCCTTTACTATAAGGGAACGGCCATCAAACGCGCACTGGATCACCTTTTTGTCGAAGTGGACAAGGCATACAGAGAGGGTGCAACCATCCTGATTCTTTCGGACCGGGGCGTTGACGAAAATCACCTGGCAATTCCGTCCCTTCTTGCGGTTGCGGCGGTACACAGGCATCTGGTACGTACAAAAAAGTGTACGGCAATGTCTCTGATTCTGGAGTCGGGTGAACCGAGGGAAGTACATCATTTTGCAACCCTTCTCGGTTTCGGTGCATCTGCGGTCAATCCTTATCTTGCGCACGCAACCATTGAGGAATTAATCGAAGACGGTCTGCTTGAAAAGGATTACTACGCTGCAGTGGAGGATTACGATCACGCAATCCATCAGGGAATTATCAAGATTGCATCCAAGATGGGTATTTCCACGATTCAATCCTATCAGGGCAGCAAGATGTTTGAAGCGGTCGGAATCTCCAAAGACGTGATTGAAGAATATTTTACCGGTACGGTAAGCCGGATCGGCGGAATTACGATTGAAGAAATCGGCGATGCGGTAGAAGCGCAGCATAACCTTGCATTCGATCCGCTGGGGCTTCCGTTGAATACGGAACTGACCGCTTTGGGACGCCATAAATCAAGAAGTCAGGGAGAAGAACACCGCTATAATCCGGCGACCATTCATATGCTTCAGACGGCGACGAAAGAGGGCGATTATGCGAAGTTTAAACAGTATACCGGTATGGCGGACAGGGAGGAAACGGGATACCTTCGCAGTTTTCTTGATTTTAATTATCCCGAAGAGGGAATCGATATAAGCGAAGTGGAAAGCGCGGACGAAATCGTAATGCGGTTTAAAACCGGAGCAATGTCCTACGGTTCCATTTCGGAGGAAGCGCACGAAACGCTGGCGATTGCAATGAATCATCTGCACGGCAAATCGAACAGCGGGGAAGGCGGCGAGTCCGATGAACGTATCGCTTCTGCCGGAACAAAGAATGACAGAAGTTCCGCAATCAAGCAGGTGGCAAGCGGACGTTTCGGCGTGACAAGCAAATATCTGGTTTCCGCAAAAGAAATCCAGATTAAAATGGCCCAGGGTGCAAAACCCGGGGAAGGAGGACATCTTCCGGGAAAGAAGGTATATCCGTGGATTGCAAAGACCAGACATTCAACACCCGGCGTATCCCTGATTTCTCCGCCTCCTCATCACGACATTTATTCCATTGAGGATTTGGCCCAGTTAATATACGACTTAAAGAATGCG
The DNA here is from genome assembly GCA_024681795.1 of Lachnospiraceae bacterium. Classification (GTDB taxonomy): domain Bacteria; phylum Bacillota; class Clostridia; order Lachnospirales; family Lachnospiraceae; genus UBA3766. The sequence goes on from JAILAD010000060.1 coordinate 9,885, forward strand.
AATAAAAATGCAAGAATTTCCGTAAAACTTGTGTCCGAAGCAGGTGTCGGAACCGTTGCCGCCGGTGTTGCCAAAGCAGGTGCGCAGGTCATTCTGGTTTCCGGCTATGACGGAGGAACCGGTGCCGCTCCCTTAAGTTCCATTCACAATGCCGGACTTCCCTGGGAACTGGGACTTGCGGAAACACATCAGACGCTGGTACAAAACGGACTGAGGAATCAGGTCAGAATCGAAACCGACGGTAAATTAATGAGCGGACGTGATGTTGCAATTGCAGCGATTCTCGGAGCGGAGGAATTCGGTTTTGCCACCGCACCTTTGGTTACGATGGGCTGTGTCATGATGAGAGTCTGCCATCAGGATACCTGCCCGATGGGAATCGCAACACAGAATCCGGAACTTCGTAAACGCTTTGCGGGAAAGCCGGAATATGTGGAGAATTTCATGAAGTTTATTGCAGAAGAACTTCGCGAATACATGGCACGTCTCGGTGTCCGCTCAGTGGATGAACTGGTCGGCCGGACCGATCTTTTGAAAGTAAAAGAAGCTGTAAGTAAAACTACAGCCGTAGGACAAACTGACAGCGAAAACCCGAAGAAGGCATTTTCCGGACTTGATTATTCGGGCATCCTTATGGATATGTCGGGAGTAAGCCGTGAGGAATCCACTTTCCGGCCGGAGAAGGCATATGATTTCAAACTCGGGGAAACCAAGGATGAAAAACTTCTGCTTTCACGGAAAGAAATCCTTGCATCCGTTAAGAGCGGAAAGAAGAGTGAGCTTTCCGTTTCCGTTACCAATACGGACCGGACTTTCGGAACGCTGCTCGGTGCGGAAATTACGAGAAACCATCCGGAAGGATTGAAAGAGGATACCGTCTGCATCAACTGTACGGGGTCCGGCGGACAGAGTTTCGGTGCGTTTATTCCGAAGGGACTGTCCCTTACGATTTCCGGTGACAGCAACGATTATTTCGGAAAAGGACTTTCCGGCGGAAAACTCGTTGTTCATGCGCCGAAGGAGGCAAAATACGATCCTTCCGAAAATATCATCATCGGCAATGTTGCGTTATACGGCGCGACAAGCGGAGAAGCATATATTGCCGGTATGGCCGGAGAGAGATTCTGTATTCGTAATTCCGGTGCAACCGCGGTTGTGGAAGGAGTCGGAGAACACGGATGCGAGTATATGACCGGAGGATGCGTTCTGATTCTGGGAAGAACCGGTAAGAATTTTGCAGCCGGAATGAGCGGCGGTGTCGCATATGTACTGGATGAGGAAAATCATCTTTACCGGAATTTAAACAAGCAGCTTGTAAGTCTGGAGACACCGGATGCGGACGATCTTGCACGTATTAAGGGAATGCTTGAAAAACATACGGCACTCACCGGTTCCGCAAAGGGCAGAAAAATACTGGAGCAGTTTGAGACGTACGCTTGTCATTTTAAGAAAGTGATTCCGGGAGATTACAGGAAGATGATGAACTGCATCGCAAAGTACGAAGCAAAAGGAATTTCGCCGGAAGAAGCAAAATTAAAGGCATTTAACGAAATCGTCGGACACTGATTGAAAACAGGAGGTTCCCATGGGAAAAGCGACAGGCTTTATGGAATATAAAAGAGAAAACGGACCGGTTATTCCGGAAGAGGAGCGTACCCGGGGCTTTCGGGAATTTCACGAAAGACTTCCGCTTAAGGAGCAGCAGAAACAGGGTGCAAGATGCATGGATTGCGGGGTACCGTTCTGCCAGGCGGGATGTATGCTTGCGGGGATGATGTCGGGATGTCCGTTACACAATCTGGTGCCGGAATTAAACGACCTGGTTTTCCGGGGCTGCTTTGAACAGGCGTATGAGAGACTTTCCATCACGCACGGTTTTCCGGAATTTACATCAAGGGTCTGTCCCGCACTCTGTGAGGCGGCATGTACCTGCGGTCTGCATACGGATCCGGTTTCCACGAAAGAAAATGAAAAGGCCGTTACCGAATATGCTTTTGAACACGGTCTGGTAAAAGAAGAGGCGCCGTCCGTACGCACCGGAAAGAAAATAGCCGTCGTCGGAAGCGGTCCTTCCGGACTGGCTTCGGCACAGCTTCTTAACCGCAGGGGGCATGAAGTGACGGTTTACGAGCGAAATGACCGTATCGGGGGACTTTTGCGATACGGAATTCCGAACATGAAACTGGATAAATCCGTCATCGACAGAAGGGTGAAGATGATGGAAGAGGCCGGGGTAAAATTTGTCGTAAATGCAAATGTCGGCTCCGACGGAATCAGTGTTGAAGAACTTCAGAAAAAATACGATGCGGTTATTCTTGCATGCGGAGCATCCAACCCGCGTGACATCAATGCACCCGGCAGGGATGCAAAGGGCATTTATTTTGCGGTTGATTTCTTAAAGCAGGTGACAAAGACACTTCTCGACAGTGATTTTAAAGAGGTGCCGTATGAACTTGCAAAGGATAAAGATGTTGTCGTAATCGGCGGCGGAGACACCGGAAACGACTGTGTGGGTTCATCAATCCGTCTCGGGGCGAAGTCCGTGACGCAGCTTGAGATGATGCCGAAACCCTCCGCGGAAAGACTTCCCGGGAACTCGTGGCCCGAATGGCCGAGAGTTTTAAAAACCGATTACGGTCAGGAGGAAGCAATTTGGAAGTTCGGAGAGGATCCGAGAATCTATCAGACAACCGTGAAGGAATTTATCAAGGACGAAGAAGGAAACTTAAAGGAACTTGTACTGGTTTCCCTGAAATCCGAAAAGGATGAAAAGACCGGCCGTATGCAGATGATTCCCGTGGAAGGAAGCGAGAAAACAATACCTGCGAGTCTTGTCTTAATTGCTGCCGGATTTTTGGGCAGTGAAAAATATGTGACCGATGCATTCGGAGTGGAAACGGACGGAAGAACAAACGTAAAAGCGGTAAGCGGAAAGCACCGTACCTCCGTTCCCGGAATCTATACGGCAGGCGATATGCACATTGGTCAGAGCCTTGTTGTCCGCGCCATTGCGGAAGGCAGATCGGCAGCACGGGAAGTGGATGAGGACCTGATGGGGTATTCGAATCTCTGAAAAGGAAATGAATATTGTGTGTTTTTTATGACAGGGATTTGAATTATGTGGTACTCTGTTAAAGGTTGACAGATACCGAAAATGAAACCAGGTAAGAAAAAGAGGGATACATATGGATGCTTATGAACTCAGTGAAGTAATGAAATATATCGAGGAGGAGGACGCGAAATTTATCCGTCTTGCATTCCGCGATGCGTTCGGTGTGCAGAAGAATATCTCCGTTATGCCGGGACAGGTGCCGCGTGCATTTGAGGAAGGAATTCCGGTCAATGCAAGGGAAATTGCGGGCTTTGAAAACAGTCCGTACGGACTTCTGTATTTAAAACCCGATGCATCCACCTTAACGGTACTCCCCTGGAGACCGGACAGAGGAAAAGTTCTTCGTATGTTCTGCGATTTATATACGCCGGACGGAAACCCGTTTGCGCTGGATACAAGAGTGATTCTGAAAGAAGCAATCGAAAAGGCAAACGAGGCCGGAATCGAGTTTCGGTTTGGTTCGGAAACAGAGTTCTATATTTTCAAAAAAGACGAGGAAGGGAATCCTACGAAGGAACCTTATGACGAGGCGGGATATATGGATATTGCGCCGCTTGACCGGTGTGAAAATATCCGCCGTGAGATTTCACTGACCATCGAGAGAATGGGCCTGACACCGGAACGTTCGCATCACGAAAGAGGACCGGGACAGAATGAAATCGATTTTCATTTCGGCAAACCGCTGAAGGCGGCGGATCAGGAAATTACTTACAAAATGGTGGTTTCCACCGTTGCGGACCGGAACGGTCTGGTTGCGGATTTTTCGCCGATGCCCTTATCCGACAAGCCCGGAAACGGTTATCACATCAATATTTATGCAACCGACAAAGAAGGCAATGACGTTGTGAAATATGTGGCAGCAGGAATCATGGATAAAATCCGCGACATTACGATTTTCTTAAATCCCGCGGAAGCATCCTATACAAGGTTCGGAAATTCCACGGCGCCGGACCGCGTCAGCTGGTCCAACGACGGAGATGCGGAACTGATGTATGTGGAACCGTATATGGGAAGAGTCCGTGCGGAACTCCGTTCTCCGGATGCATCCAGTAACCCTTACCTTGTATATGCACTTTTAATCTATGCAGGGCTTGAGGGAATCGAAAAGAAACTTACGCTTCCGGAAAACATGAAGGAAGGGGCGCTTCTTCCGAAATCAAGGAAAGAAGCAGTCCGCATTGCAGGGGAGAGTTCTTTTGTGAAAGAGTACCTGCCTGTGGAAATCATTGAAGAATACATTCTGTAAGATAATAAGATGTTTAACTGAAGTGAAAGAATTGTTCCGGCTGAACGGAAGGTACCGATTACGAAGCCGGATTCGGAAAGATCAAATATATGCCGGGTAATGAGCAGCGGAGAAACAACATACTGCTTGTATCGGGCTCAGAACAGTTCGATGCAAAGGTGCATAAGGCGCTTCCGGAGAAGGGCCTTGTTTTCGTGGATAAAAAGAAAACCTCAACGCTTGCAAGACGGGCTCTTCTGGAAAAAAGATATGACCTTGTGATTATCAATGCTCCGTTATCCGATGAAACGGGATATGACCTGGCCATGGATATCGTAGAGGAGTACGGTTCCTCCGTTATCATAGCAACCCCGCCCGAAATTTATGATGCCATCTGGGATTATGTGGCGGATTACGGAATCATGGTAATTTTAAAACCGCTGGATCCGGATCATATCGTGAAGGGAATCCGTTTTCTTCTGGCAATTCAGAACCGCATGCTGACGTATGTGGAACAGATGCAGAAACTGGAAGACAAGATGGAAGAAGTAAAGCTTGTCAGTCAGGCGAAGATTCTGTTAATGGAGCAGAAACATATTTCGGAAAAGGAAGCCCACCGTTTAATCGGAAAAGAGGCCATGGATCACGGAGTATCGAAGAGGATGGTGGCAAGAAACATTATAGATACTTACGGTTGAGATGCGTTATTGCAGATTGAATCCGGATGCAAAATTATGAATATTATTTTGCATCCTTTTTTCGTTTGGAGGGGAAAATCCGCATGGAAGCGACAGCATTCATTTGTTTATTGGGTTATTTTTTGATAAAATAAGAAATATCACAGTTTCCGGAAAATCACAGGGTTCGGATTTTTATATAAACGAAAGAGGTTCCGGCCAACGCATATCGGGAAAAACAAAGGAGTTTCGGCAGAATGGAATTTATGACAAAAAAACAGTACAGGGGTGCGATAGCATCCATGTTTAATTTTCCGGCTTTGTTTATCATCGGTATTGTTTTGGTATGTCTTCGCGGAATAAACGGGTTGGAAGAGACTTATATTATTAGCATCAGCGTGGATTTATTCGGAATGCTGATGGGTTATGTGCTCTACATCTGCTGTCTTTTCGATGTTGAAAAAACGGATGCACATATCAACAATTATTTTTATCTGCTGAACGTTACGTTTCTGACTCTGTTTGTGGATGCGGGATCCTGGCTCGTGGACGGGGTACCGTCATTACGGATAGCAAATATAATCGATAATTTTATTCTCTTTGTCTGTTCCCCGATTCAGGCATTTCTGTTCTGGAGATATGTCTCCTCGTTCTTGCGAATCGAAGATAAAGTATACCGGATTACGGATTCTGTTCTGAAAATCGGGTTGTTTATTTCCCTTATAAGCCGCATCGTAAACATTTTTACCGGACATTATTATACAATCAGTTCCGAAGGAGTATATACAAGAAGTCCTTTATTCCCGCTTTCCATAAGCTATGTAATCATTGTGCTGATTGTGGTCGCGATATTTGTAATAAAAGAGCACAGGAATTTTAAAAAATACCAGCTGGTGGTTCTGGTGGCATATGTCATGGCTCCGCTGCTGGCAAGTGTATTTACGATTTTTGTTTACGGACTTTCCGTTGCTCCGGCCGTAGTCATGCTTACCATGCTTTTGATGTACTGTGCACTGAATATCTCACAGGGCAGAGAGAAGGCGGTTGCCGACAGGGATTTGTCCGTCGCATCAGCGATTCAGCAAAATGTACTTCCGAGAATTTTCCCGTACTTACCGGAACGTAAGGAGTTTGATCTCTATGCTTCCATGACGGCGGCAAAGGAGGTCGGAGGGGATTTTTACGATTTCTTTCTGATAGACGAAGATCATATTGCTCTTGTAATGGCGGATGTTTCCGGAAAAGGAATTCCGGCTGCGCTTTTTATGATGATAGCAAGAACCATGATAAAAAATTATGCCATGACGGGACAGTATTCCCCGGCAAAGATTCTGGAACATGTAAATGAACAGATTATGGAAGGGAACGACGTAGGACTTTTTGTTACGGTATGGCTTGCAATTATTTCCCTGAAAGACGGAAAAGGCGTGGCCGCCAACGCGGGACACGAACATCCTGCCCTCAGGAGAAACGGGGGGAATTTTGAACTCGTAAAATACAGGCATTCCGTGGCGATCGGCACGATGGAGGGAGTCAGATTCAGGGAGCATGAGTTTGAACTTCATCCCGGAGATACCCTCTTTGTTTATACGGACGGAGTAGCGGAAGCAACGAATTCCAATTCCGTTCTGTTCGGGGATGAAAGACTTTTGGAAGCACTTAACAAAAATCCGGGTGCCTCTCCGAGAGAACTTTTATGGAATGTCATGGGAGAGATTAACGGATTCGTAAACGGAGCGAAACAGTTTGACGATATTACAATGCTTTCGTTAAAGTATTTCGGTTCGGAAGGAAAAGAGCAGAACGAAACGGAAGAGAAAACAGAAGAAAATACTGAAGAAAAAGCGGAAGAAAAAACAGAAGAAAATACTGAAGAAAAAGCGGAAGAAAAAACAGAAGAATAATTCGATATTCTGAAAGAAACGGAAAAGCAGACGCTGCAATTACGCAGCGTCTGTTTTTAGTTTGCGCGCCATGGGCGCGCTCTAACGGGTGCAAGTCCCGAACACGCCCAGATAGTGGGAAGTGTATAGCTGAACAGCAAGGGTGTCCATCGTGAGGTGGAATCTGAAGGAAGCTGCAAGCAAATCTCCGGT
>JAILAD010000078.1 GCA_024681795.1 Lachnospiraceae bacterium
CGATCATACCTTCAAGGATATTTTTCAGGAGATTTTTGACAACGAATACAAGGATAAATTCGAGGAAGCGGGAATCACGTATTTCTATACATTAATCGATGATGCGGTAGCCCGTGTCATGAAGTCCAAGGGAGGTTTTATTTGGGCATGTAAGAACTATGACGGAGACGTTATGTCCGATATGGTTTCTTCCGCATTTGGTTCTCTTGCCATGATGACGAGTGTACTTGTATCACCTTCCGGAGTATATGAATACGAAGCGGCACACGGAACCGTACAGCGCCACTATTATAAGCATTTAAAAGGTGAGGAAACATCCACGAACTCCGTTGCAACGATTTTTGCATGGACCGGTGCTTTAAGAAAGCGCGGCGAACTTGACGGAAATAAGGAACTTACGGAATTTGCCGACAAACTGGAGAAGGCTACGATTTCCACCATTGAGAGCGGAAAAATGACAAAGGACCTTGCCTTGATTACTTCTTTAAAAGATGTTACAGTATTAAACAGTGAGGGATTCATTAAGGCAATTCGTGATACGTTTGATGCAATGAATTGAAAGCGAATCAGGTAAGTAAAAGGGAAAAAGAAAAAAGGGGGATTTTTAAATGGAATTAAATGAGATTGCGAATCGGGGAAAACTGGTGAACGGCGTAATTATCGGTGTAAACATTGTTACGTTTGCCGTTTATATGTTCGGCAGGTTTGCCGATTACTCAACCGGACTGATTGTATTTCAGAATATTATTCGTGTAATCGGAGGAATCATTGCCGTAGGAGGAATTGTCTATACCGCAATTTTAATGAAACATAATGAGGGCAGATTAAAAGGACTCGGATTATGTCTTGCATCCTGTATCTGCAGCCTTGTATTTTCCGTTATCGGATGCATGATCGGAATTGTAATCTGGGTTCTTTCCGGTATTTCCATGAAACAGCTTGATAAATCCTTTGCGGAAGAAGCTACCATGAATATGTGGTCGAAATACGGTGAAATTAAGGGAGGAGACGTAAACTCCGGATATCAGGATCCTTACGGGGCACCTCAGAATAATTACGGGGGATATCAGGATCCTTACGGGGCACCTCAGAATAACACCGGATATCAGGATCCGTTTGCTGCACAGAACAATCCGTCAGATGGTTCCGGAAATAATTCGGATTTTACGTAATTTCAGGATTCTTCGGACAGAAGTAATTCTTCCCAGACTGCCATTTTTTCATCCAAAAGCTGTTTCTTTTCGGTATGTTCCCTGCAGACTTCCTGAAGTTTCACGGAATTGGTGGCAATGTCCGGATCATTCATTTTGATTTCCAAATCGGAGAGTGAAGTTTCCAAAACGGAGATTTCCTCTTCGATTTTTTTGATTTGATTTTCAAGTTTTCTTTTTGCTGCCTGCTCGGCTTTGGATTTCTGCCAGTCGGCTTTGCCGTCGGAAGAGAAATCATTTGTTTTATTTCCGGAAGAACCGTTAGAGGAAACGGGATTTGTGTTTGCGGAATTACTGTTTAACTGTGAGGATTTTTCCAGATAATAATCATAATCTCCGAGATAAGAGGTAACACGTCCTCCTTCCAGACAGAGAATCCGTTCGGCGGTACGGTTAATAAAATATCTGTCGTGACTGACATAGAAAAGCGTTCCGGGAAATGCATTCAGGGCATTTTCCAGGATTTCCTTCGAAATCATGTCGAGGTGGTTGGTCGGCTCGTCAAGGATTAAAAAATTGGCGCCGGAGAGCATCAGCTTGGCAAGAACGACACGGCCGCGTTCCCCTCCGGAAAGGGTGGAAATTTTTGCAAATACTTCATCCCCGCGGAATAAAAAGGCCGCCATGGTATTTCGGATTTCGGTCTCCGTCATTTTGGGATAGGTATCCGATATTTCTTCGAATACTGTCTTTACATCTGACAAAACGGCGGACTGCTGATCAAAGTATCCGATTTCGACGTTGCTTCCGAGGGCGATTTCTCCGCAGTCGGGGGAAATGATTCCGTTTATGATTTTTAAGATATTGGTTTTTCCGGTTCCGTTTGCACCGATTAAAGCAACATGTTCTCCTTTTTTAATCTCAAACGAAACATCGGAAAACAGAGTGCGTTCACCGTATGATTTTGAAATGTTTTTTACGGACAAAACGTCGTTTCCGCTTTCTTTATTCAGATGAAAATCAAGTCCCATGTCGATTTTTTCTTCGACGGGCTTCTCGATTACTTCCATTTTGTCAAGCATATGCTGTCTGGAATCGGCTCTTTTAATACTTTTTTCGCGGTTAAAAGAGCGCAGGGTATCGATGACTTCTTTCTGATGCTTTATTTCTTTTTGCTGTTTTTCATATGCGGAAAGTAAGGAGGCTTTTCGGACTTCCTTTTTTACAATGAAGTCCTCATAATTTCCGTCAAACATCAGGGATTTGCCGTCTTCGATTTCAATGGTTTTACTGACGATCCGGTTGATAAAATACCGGTCGTGGGAGACTAACAGTACGGCACTTTTGATATTGATTAAATAGTTTTCAAGCCAGGTTACGGACGCTATGTCCAGATAGTTGGTCGGCTCATCGAGTAAAATCAGATCGGGAGCGGTAAGAAGAATTCGTCCGAGAGACAGTCTGGTCCGTTCGCCGCCGCTTAATTTTAGAACCGATTTGGCAAAATCGCTTTCCGGAAAATTGAGCCCGCGTAAGATTCCCTGTATATCGCTCTTATAAGTGTATCCGCCGGATAAATCAAACAGATGAAGAAGTTCATGGTAACGGTTCATTAATGTTTCAAGTTCGTTTCCCGTCAGTTTTTTCATTTCGTCTTCCATCAGACGAATCTTTTCTTCCATTTCGATTACGTCACGTTTTGCATCCAGGAGTTCCTCCATGACGGAATGGTCGTCGATGTAGTTCTGTACCTGTGCAAGATATCCGACGGTGGCATCCTTTTTTATGGAGAGAGTACCGGAATCGGGCTCAAGTTCTTTCTGGATAATATGAAAAAGAGTGGTTTTGCCGGCACCGTTATTGCCGATAATCGCCGCTTTTTCATGCTCGTTAATATGAAAGGTGATATTTTTCAAAACTTCCTTATCACCGAAACTTTTTTTGATTTCGTGACAACTTAAAATCATGGCTGTTCCTGTTTTCCTCCGCAATGTTCATTATTCTACCACATATTTCCAAACATTGACAGTTGTGCAAGGGAAATTTATAATAATATAGGTTTATCGGCACACGATATGGTATTTGTTAAATATTCTACATCCGTATTTTGCGATTGTTAAGAATCAGATTATCGTCGAATCAGAATAAGGAGTAAGCATATGTCAGACAGAAAAATATCCCAGGCAGTTATCAGTCGTCTCCCAAGATATTTGAGATATCTCGGCGATTTAAAAGACGAAGGTGTGGAACGGATTTCATCTCATGATCTGAGTCTTCGCATGCATGTTACCGCATCCCAGATCCGTCAGGATTTTAATCATTTCGGAGGATTCGGACAGCAGGGGTACGGGTATAATGTCGGGTATCTGTATGATGAAATTGCAAAAATCATAGGCCTTGACCATAAACATACTTTAATCATTGTGGGAGCCGGTAATCTTGGGCAGGCACTCGCCAACTATATGAATTTTGAAAGAAGAGGCTTCATTATCCTCGGAATTTTTGACAGGAATCCTGCATTAATAGGAAAAAAAGTCCGGGATATGGAAATTGAGGACATTTCAAAAGCCCCCGATTTCGTAAAAGCGCACGGTATCGAAATTGCGGTTCTGACACTTCCGAAGGCCGGTGCAACCGAGATCGTCGGCAAACTCGTGGATTCCGGCATTAAGGGAATCTGGAATTTCGCACACGTGGACCTGGATCTTCCGGACGTTATTATCGTGGAAAACGTGCACTTATCCGAAAGCCTGATGAAATTATCGTATAAATTAAGCAGGGGAGCAGATTCGGAAATCTGATTTTAAATTAAGGAAGCATATGGATATTCTTCACGCAAACGAAATGAACATACTTGACGAGTACGCGATTTCACACATCGGGATTCCGCAGTGTGTGTTAATGGAGCGCGCTGCACTCGGGGTATGGGAATGTATTGCAGGGAAGACCGGTAAGACGGATCCTGCCGTTTTGGTGCTTTCCGGTCCCGGAAACTGCGGCGGAGACGGTCTCGCCCTTTCCAGAATTCTTCTGGATAAGGGAATCGATACCGAAGTATACCTGCCGGTTTCAAGGGAAAAGTGCAAAGAAAGCATCCGGGCGGAAGCGGAATATTTTGAAGCGTTCGGAGGAAAGATACAGGAGGTTCTTCCGGATAAAAATTACGACATTATCGTGGATGCTCTTTTCGGCGTAGGCCTGAACCGCCCGGTAAAAGACAGCTTTGAAGAGGCGGTCCGTTTCATTAACGAAAAGCGGGAAAAGACCGGAGCATGTGTATTTTCCGTTGATATTCCATCGGGAATTCATACCGATACGGGAGCGGTTCTGGGAACGGCGGTAAGGGCTGATTATACGGTTACTTTTTCGTATCTGAAACCGGGTCTTTTGCTGTATCCGGGAAGAGAATATGCGGGAAAAATAATTGTAAAGTCAATCGGAATCGACAGCCTTCGGATTCCGGACAGTAAGAGAAATACATTTACATACGGGGCGGATTTCGTTACGGCTTCCTGTCCCCGGGAAAAGGTCGTTCTTAAGAAAAGGAGAAATGACGGCAATAAAGGAACTTTTCACAGGATTCTCGTAATTGCGGGAAGCAGGAATATGGCAGGTGCGGCAATTCTCTGCTCGGAGAGCGCCTTAAGAAGCGGAGCGGGACTTGTGGAGTTATATACACATGAGATTAACCGGGAGGCCGTTTTATCTGCCGTTCCGGAAGTGATCCTGAATACTTACGGAGATAAAACCGATGCGGATATTTCTGCAGACAAAGCATTAAAGGATGATTATTCCGACAATGATTTGAGGAACGATTCCCCGGAAAATGAATTGGCGGAAATGACGGACAGATCGGGGTGTGTAATCATCGGTCCGGGCCTGTCGAAATCGGATGTCGCAAAGACTTTGGTAGCAGGAGTATTAAAGGATTGTAAAAAACCTGTTGTAATCGATGCGGACGGAATCAATCTCATTTCATCAAACGCAGAATACAGGGAACTTTTAAAGAAAAGGCACGAAAACGGTCTGATTACGGTTTTGACACCGCACCCGGCGGAACTGGAAAGGCTGACGGGGATTCCGGTGAAGGAACTTCTTGCCGATTATGAAAATAACGTAAAGAAAACCGCAGCGGAGTACCATGTTATCCTGGTCGGAAAAGGAGCAACAACCGTTGTATCCGACGGGGAACGGACGTATTTCAATCTTTCCGGAAATAACGGAATGGCAACCGCGGGAAGCGGGGATGTGTTATCCGGAATGACCGGGGCATTTTTTCTGAATGAAGAGAATGCTTTTGAAGGTGTCTGCAGGGCTGTATATGCACACGGGCTGGCCGGAGATGCGATTTCGGACGAAACCGGTCATCGGGGAATGCTTGCGGGGGATATCATACGCGGAATCAAGAGGCTGGAAAATGAATAAACGGAAAAAAACGGTTCCGGTTATCTGCTTTGCAAGTGTGTTTTTTATTTCAATGCTTTTTATAACCGGATGTTCGGCAAATCTGAAAAAAATGATTTCGGAAGAAATATCCGCGATTTCACAGGCGGCTCTTCCGGGGGTTTTTGTTGCAAATTATGATATTTCCGATTTTGACGATTCCTATTTCACGGAAAGAAGGGGAATCCCGACCTTTGTGGAACGAAAGGTTATTCCGGGAAAAACAAAGGATCTGAATGCATTTTTAATAAAGACCGGCGAAACGGGAGTCGTAACACATTATTTTATCGGCGTGGATCCGTCGGAATTAATGAAAAGTCCGAAAGAAGCGGAAAAGTTCTACGCATTTTTAAGTTCACTTGATGAAAATGCGCAGGCCGATATTCTGTATCCGTCATACGGTTACAGGGTCTGGGATAATATTTCCGCGACCGGATTCGAGCAGAAAAAAAACGAGTATAAAACGGTTTCCGAAGGGATTCTTAATACCGGTAAGGCCAATGTATATTTTCCCGGAAAAGAAATCTGGTTAATCGGAAATCCGGGGTGTTTTGCAGATGAGAACGGACTGGTAATCGGAAACGATGCATCCAAAATGATTATTATGTCATCATTTTGTGACGGGTTATATGCGATTACTTCTTCGGCAGATGTGGAAGAGTATTTTAAGGAGTTATCCGAAAATATGGATATTCTGGACGCCAATCTGCCGGTAATCAAAAAGGAACAGGGAGAGAGCGAGATTCTGTTCCTGGGAGACAGTATTTTCGGAATTTACGGACCGCCGTCTTCCATTCCGGAGGTAGTTCATTCTTTATCGGGAGCGGAGGTTGCAAACTGCGGAATCGGGGGACTGTCCCTTCATGCGGATGTCAATTCGCCGGGACTTGACGGTCTTCTGGATATTATTCTTCAGGAGAATTCCGCTGAGAATACAGATATTACGAATCATGTGATTTCCGAAAATGCGGGAAGCTTTGCTTACGGATCCACATTGTTTCAGAAAAATCCGGAGGAGCCGTTTACCGTTTTGATTGAATTCGGAATCAATGATTATGTCAGCGGGGTAAAAGCGGAAGAATTTGAAAAAGACTTAAACGATGCCGTTGACAGACTGGAGTCGGAAGAAAGACACGCAAGGATTGTTCTGGTTGTTCCGGGATTTCTGAATATGCCGGATATGGAGAACGGACAGATTCCGTTTCAGAAGAACGGAGAACCGATGGAAGTCTATCGGGAGATTATACGAAAGGTGGCACTGCAGCGTAATCTCCGTTGTTTTGATATGACGAAGAGTGATTTTATTACACAGGAAAACTGTTATTATTATTTGGAAGCGGACGGAATTCATTACGGAAGCCGCGGAAGGTTTCTTACGGCCATGGAACTTTGTGAATTCCTCGAAGGAGATCGTTGAAAATGGAAAATTACGAACGGGTTTGTGCAGGCGTGGATTTGGATGCAGTCGCATTCAACATGGATCAGATCGGGAAAAAACTCCCCGGTAATGTCCGGATGATGGCGGTTGTAAAATCGGACGGATACGGTCACGGAGCGTTACCGATTGCAAAAAAACTGGAACCGAGGGACGATATTTTCGGTTTCGCCACCGCAACTGCGGAGGAAGCATTGATTCTTCGTCATGCCGGAATCAAAAAGCCGGTTCTGATCCTCGGATATACATTTCCGTATGCTTATGAGGAATTAATCCGGAACGATATTTCCCTGACGGCATTTAAAGAGGATATGGCGGAGGAAATATCGGAGGCTGCAAAAAAGGTTGGCAGGAATGCAAAGGTGCATATTAAGGTGGATACCGGAATGCACAGAATCGGCGTTGCGGTATCGGACGAAGGAATCGGAATCGCAAAAAAAATCTGTCAGGCGGAAGGAATCGATGCGGAGGGAATTTTTACGCATCTGGCAAATGCCGATGTGGTTGATAAATCGGATGCTTGGGAACAGGTTGAAAAATTCCGGTATTTTATCGACAGGATGAAGGAGGAAGGAATCACGTTCCCGCTGAGGCACTGCTTTAACTCCGCTGCGGCAATGGAGATGGAGGCCGGAGATTTTTCCTTTGTAAGAGTCGGAATTTCGATGTACGGTGTATGGCCGAGCGATGAGATGGACCGGAGCCTTACGGTTTTAAAACCGACACTTTCGCTTTACAGTCATATCGTTTATATCAAAACTCTTCCTGCCGGCAGTAAAATCAGCTACGGCGGAACCTACGAAACCACGAGGGAAACCAGGGTCGCAACCGTGCCTGTCGGATACGGGGACGGATACCCCAGAGGTCTTTCCGGATGCGGGTATATTCTGATACAGGGACACAGGGCGCCGATTCTGGGACGTGTCTGCATGGATCAGTTCATGGTGGATGTGACTGATATTCCGGGGATAAAGGAATATGAGCGCGTAACGTTAATCGGACGCGACGGAAACGAAGAGATTACGGTGGAAGATCTCTGCGCTCTTTACGGAGGTTTTCCGTACGAGATGATCTGCGATATCGGAAAGCGCGTTCCGAAGGAGTATTACGAAAACGGAAAGGTAATCTCCACAAAAGATTACCACGATGATTTTTAAGAAAAAGAAAGGATTCCCATGTATATTTACTGGATTATAATTGCCATACTTTTTGCTTCCTTTCTTGTATTTTTTATCAAATGGCTTCTTCTCCGGAAAGAATTAAAGAAGGAAAATGTGGAAGAGGAAATCATTTCCATGGTGGAGGAAGGTTCCAAACAGGGTGTCCTGGAAGATTCCGAGGCGGAGATGATTCATAATATTTTTGAATTCGGCGACAAGCAGACACAGGATATTATGACCAACCGCAGCAATATAGCGGCAATCGATGCCGAAAGTACGCTTTCGGAAGCAAAGGAAATGATGTTAAAACTTCCTTACAGCAGATATCCTGTATTTTTCAACGATCTTGATCATATCATCGGGATTATCCACCTAAAGGATATTGTCCGTTATACAAACGGAGAACACGATGAGCAGGATATTATCAAGAACTGCAAATCACTTCTCCGGAAGGCGATTTTTATCCCGGAAACCAAGGATGTCGACGATCTGTTCCGGATGATGCAGGCCGAACGGATTCAGATGGCGGTAGTTGTCGATGAGTACGGACAGACTTCCGGACTGATTGCAATGGAGGATATCCTTGAGGAAATCGTCGGAAATATCATGGATGAATACGACGTGAAGGATTTCTCCATTCAGGAAACCGGGAAGGACAGTTACGAACTGGACGGACTGATTCCGCTTGAAGAAGTCGAGGAAGTGCTTCATATCACGTTTGAAACGGATGAATACGAAACCCTGAACGGATTTATGATTTCGAAACTGGAGCATATTCCGACTTCGGAGGACATCGGATTTTCTTTTACGGAAAAAGGATTCCTCTTTGAAATACTCGAAGTGGAAAACCATATTATCGGGAAGGCCTGCATAAAAAAAGCCCCGATTGAGGATGAACAGGTAAATGTTGAAGAATAGCCGAAAAAATGGTATGATGTAATTTGTATATTTTTGTTTTTTTAGGAGGATAATATGTCAGGACATTCAAAATTTGCGAATATTAAGCACAAAAAGGAAAAAAACGACGCTGCCAAAGGTAAGATTTTTACCATTATCGGCCGTGAAATTGCGGTTGCGGTAAAAGAAGGCGGCCCGGATCCTTCCAATAACTATAAACTTGCAACGGTAATTGCAAAAGCAAAAGCAAATAACATGCCGAACGATACCATCGAAAGAGGAATTAAAAAAGCTGCCGGAGACGACGGCTCGGTTGTATACGAGCATGCAACATATGAAGGTTACGGTCCCTGCGGTATTGCGATTATCGTGGAAACCTTAACGGACAATAAGAACAGAACCGCCGCAAACGTAAGAAGCGCATTCACGAAAGGAAACGGAAACATCGGTACACAGGGCTGCGTATCCTTTATGTTCGACAGAAAAGGTCAGATTATTATTGATAAAGAAGAGTGCGACATGGATACGGACGATCTGATGATGCTTGCACTGGATGCCGGCGCGGAAGATTTTTCCGACGAGGAGGACAGCTTTGAAATCATTACCGATCCCGATTCCTTACTTGAGGTTCAGAAGAAACTGGATGAGGAGAAGATCGTAATGGCCAGTGCCGAAGTTACCATGATTCCCCAGAATTATGTTTCATTGACTGATGAGGAAAATATCAAATGGTTAAACAGAACCCTGGATCTTCTTGACGAAGACGATGATGTCCAGAATGTTTACACCAACTGGGAAGAGGAAGACGACTACAGATAATATTCATGCCGGCATAACGGCTGCAATTTTATTAATTATGAAAAAGCATACTTAATTCAGGAGGAACAAGTAAAATGTCCGATTTTAATTTGGAGACAATATGTGTACAGGGAGGATGGACTCCTAAAACAGGAGAACCCAGAGTTCTTCCGATTTATCAGAGTACTACCTTTAAATATGACACTTCCGATGCAATGGGAGCACTTTTCGATCTGGAGGCGGCCGGTTATTTCTATACCAGACTTCAGAACCCCACCAATGATTTTGTTGCCAAGAAAATCTGTGATCTGGAAGGAGGATATGCGGCAATGCTTACTTCCTCCGGACAGGCAGCCAATTTTTATGCGGTATTCAACATCTGTGAGGCGGGAGACCATCTGATTATTTCATCCGCACTTTACGGAGGGACCTTCAATCTGTTGACCACTACGGTTAGCAAGATGGGAATTGAAACCACCGTTGTGGATCCCGAGATTTCTGAGGAGGACTTAAAAGCGGTGATTAAGCCGAATACGAAATGCATTCTTGCAGAGTCCATTTCCAATCCTTCCCTTGCGGTTCTGGATTTTGAGAAATTTGCGACTGTTGCACATGAAGCGGGAATTCCCTTAATTGTGGACAATACTTTCCCGACACCGATTAACTGCAGACCTTTTGAATACGGTGTTGACATCATTACCCATTCCACGACCAAATACATGGACGGACATGCAACCGCTGTAGGCGGATGTATTGTGGATTCCGGAAATTTCGACTGGGAAAAATATGCGGACAAATTCCCGGGACTTACGACTCCGGATGAGTCATATCACGGAATCACCTATACAAAGAAATTCGGCAAGGCAGCATATATTACAAAGGCTACGTCACAGCTCATGAGAGACCTGGGATCCATCCAGTCTCCGCAGAATGCGTTCTATGTCAATCTCGGACTTGAGACACTTCATCTCCGTATGGAACGTCATTGTGAGAATGCCCTTGCGGTTGCAAAATGGCTGAAGGCAAACGACAAGATTGCATGGGTGAATTATCCCGGCCTTGAAGGTGACAAATATTATGATAGAGCGAAAAAATACATGCCGAAGGGAACCTGCGGCGTACTGACCTTCGGTCTTAAGGGCGGAAGAGCTGCATCCGTTAGTTTTATGGATCATCTGAAACTGGTTGCAATCGTAACGCATGTTGCGGATACACGTTCCTGTGTACTTCATCCGGCAAGCCATACACATCGCCAGATGACGGACGAACAGCTGATTGAAGCAGGTGTTCAGCCTGATTTGATTCGTTTCTCCGTGGGAATCGAGAATGTCAATGACATTATCGCCGACCTGGAACAGGCTTTGGCAAATATGTAATTAGAGGTGGACATGATGAACAGACCCGGTCAGCTTGCAATTGTTGTACCATGTTATAACGAAGAAGAAATGCTTCCGATTACGTCGGAAGCTCTTCGTGCTTCTTTGGAAGACCTGAAAGCAAAAGGAAAGATTGCGGATGACAGTTTTGTTCTGTTTGTTGATGACGGAAGCAGGGATAAGACCTGGGAACTGATTGCTGCCGAACATGAAAAATATCCGGAGCAGATTTACGGACTGAAACTTGCCGGAAACGTGGGACATCAGTTTGCGCTTACGGCGGGACTTCTTACCGCAAAGGACTGTTCGGATGTAACGATTTCCATTGATGCGGATCTGCAGGATGATGTTCATGTTTTTGACGACATGATGGACAAATATCATGACGGCTGCGATATTGTTTACGGTGTCCGCAATTCCAGAAAAAAAGATACGTTCTTCAAGAGAACCACCGCGCAGGGATTTTATAAGGTGATGAGTTCCATGGGAGTCAAGACCGTTTACAATCATGCGGATTTCAGACTGATGAGCAAACGCGCCCTGCAGGCTTTCGCACAGTATCCCGAAAGAAATCTTTTCCTTCGCGGAATTGTTCCTTTAATCGGTTTCAAAACGGACAGTGTGTATTATGAGCGTCTGGAAAGAGTTGCGGGAGAAAGCAAATATCCTCTTAAGAAAATGCTGGCGCTTGCAATCGAAGGGATTACCTCGTTTTCCGTAAAACCGATCAGTTTTATCACCGGTTTCGGTATTATGATTGTGATTTTAAGTTTCCTTGCTCTGGTATATGTGCTGGTTTCTTATTTCTTTCATATCTTCGGAGATACACAGCCAGGATGGTCATCCCTTATGCTTTCCATCTGGTTTATCGGCGGAGTACAGCTGATTTCGATTGGCTTAATCGGTCAATATATCGGAAAGATATATATTGAGGTAAAACAAAGACCCCGCTATCATATCGAGACATTTTTAAGCGCGGGCAAAGATACGGACATAAATGAGTCGGAAAAAACGGACAGATAACAGATGAATTTTAAAAAATCCATTGTAAATTACATAATTTGGGGACTTTTATGCGTCATTGTGTTTGCCGGAATCGGCGTATCCGCAATCGGCGTATCGGAAGCCGCCTCCAATCCTGCATATCTGATGTATGTGGGTATTTTCTATGCAATTTTCATTATCGGAATTGCAGTCATAGCACTCGGATACAAGACGCTGAAAAAACCTTTGGAAGAAAAAATCGGATTAAGCGGTCTGAAACTGGAAGGTATTCTGGAAATGGTATTTGTGTTCGTAATTGCAATTACGGCACTGATTGTCCGCTTTTCAAGTGCAATTACCTTGTTTCTGGATGAAGCGTCCGTCGGAACGACAAAAGGAACGCAGGCATATATGGAATATGCACTCGGGAATATCACAAACCTCGGGACCGTTGAAAACGGTGCATATCTTTTTACCGGACTGATTAAGGGACTGTTTTCCGTTTTCGGACAAAATCCTGTAGTCGTATATGTGTTGCAGGCAATCCTGTCACTGGGAATTATGATATTTGTATACTATGCGCTCAGAAATGCAGTCGGTAAGGTTGCTGCATGGATTGCATTATTCCTTCTGGCTTTCCTTCCGGCATCCGTTCAACAGTTTTTATACTGTACACCGGCACTTCTTTATGCATTTCTTCTTTCTGCTTACTGTTTCGGTATCGTGGAATTGATTCATTTTTGCAGAAACGGAAAAATAGAGGAAAACAGACATCTTGTTTTCTTTGGTCTTGCAGGAATATTTGCCGGATTTATTGCGTATTTTGATATTTCGGGACTGCTTTTGTTCCCGATTACCGCTTATGCATTTACACAGCTTCATTATAAGGATAAGGCGGAAATCCGGGAAAAAATTGACAGTCCGTTCTGGCGGATTCTGACTTTTGTCGTTTGCGGTCTCGGATTTCTCTTGATTGCGTTACTTGCTTTTCCCGCAGGTGCGCCTGCCGGTCTGACCGGACCCGTTCGTTACGGAATGCTTTTTGTTCCCAGAGACGGAATTGATATTTCAATCCTTTCACCGTACTACGGTACATGGGAATCGGCAATCGTGTATATGCTTGCCGGATTTTGGCTTTTGGAGTTTGTGAAAGCGAAGAAGGACAGGGTATTTCCTTTTTCCGTAATGGCTGTTGTTTTTGTTTTGTTTCATTTTGTTACAATTGATCACGTTTCATATGAAGCGGTTATTTCGCTTGCTTTTGTCGTAATCGGTGCGGTCGGACTCCGCTATATCGGAATTCTGTTCATGCCGGTTGAGACCGAGTCGGAAGAAGCGATGATGGAACAGTTAATTGAAATCGAAAATAAACGGAGAGAAAAAGCCAATCAGAAATTTGCAAAGAAAATTGAAAAACAGAATAAGCAGGGAAATCATTCCAGGACCAAAGTGATTACACTCGGAAAGGATGTCCATATGGAGGCCCCTGTCGATGAAGAAGAATCGAAAGTACCGGTTACGGCCGAAAACGAACCTTCCGATATCAGGGAAACGGAATTAAATGCTATTGAAACAAAAGAGACGGAAATAAAAGAAACTGAAATAAAAGAAACTGAAATAAAAGAAACCGAAATAAAAGAAACCGAAATAAAAGAAACCGAAAATGTTGCAGAAGAACCTGCTGCTTTGGAAAATCTTCCGACTGCAGATGAACCCGTGACAGCCGAAGAAACGGAAATTTCCGCTGCGCCTGTAGCGGTCGAAGAAACAGTAACTCCGGCAGAACCTGTAACGGTTGATGAAAAGGAAACTGTCGCAGAACCTGCGACTGCTGAGACAAAACCGGTTAAGAAGGAACTTCCTCCATATGTTCCGATGAAACTTGCGCCCAGAGGGCGTCGCGGAAAATTATTCTCTCCGATTAAGAAAGCCGAGGGTGATTTTGAAAGCAATCCGGAATATATGAACAGACCGATGCCGACAACCAGAGTGGATGAGTTCGGTAATGTGCTGGTAAACGGAACGATTCAGACGGAAGAAGTGAAATCTGAAGAGGTTAAGCCCGAAACTGTAAAGGCAGAAGAAGTTAAGACCGAAGAAGTTAAGACCGAAGAAGTTAAGGCAGAAGAAGTTAAGGCAGAGGAAGTTAAGACCGAAGAGAATCAGCCTGAAGAAATAAAACCTGAAGAATTCGTGACTGCGGACGAAGAAACGGATAAAGCCGGAGCTGATGAAGTGCAGGCCGAAGAAAAGCCTGTTGAAGAAACGGCAACTGAAGAAAAGACCGTTGAAGAAACGGCGGCTGAAGAAAAGACCGTTGAAGAAACGGCAGTTGAAGAAAAGACCGTTGAAGAAACGGCAGTTGAAGAAAAAGCTGTTGAAGAAACGGCAGTTGAAGAAACAGCAGCTGAAGAAACGGCAGTTGAAGAAAAGGCAGTTGAAGAAAACAAAGTGAAAGAAATTAAAAATGTTCTTCCGGGACCGAAACCTCATGTACCGAAAGAACTTGTATTTGATTATGACCCGACGGATGAAGAGATGGATTTTGATATCAAGGATCTGACGGGTAAAGATTTTTATGATGTATAACGGAGGCGTTTAGTTATGGCAACTTCCGGAAACGGGAGAAAGACCGGAACAAGGAAATCCGGTTCCTCAAAAAAGAAAACAAATACCAGAAAAACAAATAAAAAACAGACAGAACAATTTGACTTTGCGTATAAAAAAGAACTGATTATGCTTGCTGTATTTGCGGTATTGATTTTTATCTTTTTATGCGTAATTAAAGTAATTTCTTCCGGTGTGGAAGGAAGAAACAATTTAGGTGATTTTATACGAATCGGAGTAACGGGAATTTTCGGCATTTCGGCATACTATCTGCCGATAGCGGCAATTGTACTGACGATTCTGTTTCGGATTATTGAACGGGACAGGGCGTTTTACATACGTTTTGCGGCTGTCATTTTGCTGATGATTACGTTTGCTTTGTTTGCGCATCTTTTTACATACGGAGATCTGGAGAGTTATGTCGGAAGCAAAGACTGGGCACACGATTTCTTCGTAAACGGAACCGGAGGAGGTTTTTTATTCGGAGCAATTGCACTGTTTCTGGTTTCCGTAATCAGTAAAGTCGGTGCGATTTTTGTCTGTGTAATCCTGACGTTAATCGGAGCAGGAGTGTTTGTTCTTCCTTATATCCCTGCGCTGATTGAATTTACGCAAAGAGACCGGGGTGAGGATGATTACGAAGAAGAGGACGAGGAGGAAGAAGAGGAAGTTCCGGTCAGAAGGAGAAATACCCGTCCTGCAGCCTCTCCGAAAAATGTCACGGCGTGTCAGCATCCGACAAAAAGCACGTCGGTTGACCATGATTTAAGCAAACTTCAGAAGAGAAAAGAACCTGAAGAGGAAGAAATCAGAAGAAAACCGGAGTATACCGAAGAAGAAGCACCGGAAGGACTTCAGCTGATGGGAAAATCAGTTCCCGTATTCAAAAACAGAAACAAAAATACATCTGTCACAGCCGCAACTGCAAATCAGGGAGGGATTAACATCCCTGAGAAACCGGAAACCAATAATATTCATCGTGTCGTTCTTCCGAAACAAGCAGAAGAAGAATACGATGACCAGAGGGAAGACTGGATTCGTCCTGTTTCCGGAAATAACGCCGCAGGTACGATGCAGGGAAATGCAAACATTACTTTAAATGCCGTCGGAACAACTTCTTATGAAGAGGAAGAGGAAGACCTTTCGAAGGGAAGTTTATCAGATACCGCAAATCTGCCTCCGGTTACTCCCGTGGCAGTTGTAAAACCGGTTGCACAGACTGCAGCAAAAATGTATGCATCCGGCGAAAACGGAGAGGTTTCGACAGCATCCGGACAGGGTGATTCCGTTCATTTAAGAAGCCGGGATAAAGCCGGTCTTTCGAAGTCGCTTGATGACTTTAAGAAACCGCAGAAATCCGCCGCTCAATACAGACTTCCTTCCGTGAATCTGTTAAAACCGTTTGACAAAAACAAAAAGACGGATGACAAACGTGAACTGGAAGAAACGGCGAGAAGGCTCGAGGAAACGCTTGAAACATTCGGGGTCAGGGTTCACGTGACGGATTATTCGAAAGGCCCTGCGGTTACAAGATATGAGCTGCAGCCTGAAATGGGTGTAAAGGTATCCAAGATTGTATCGTTGGCAGACGATATCAAATTAAATCTTGCCGCAGCCGATATCCGTATTGAAGCACCGATTCCCGGAAAACAGGCGGTCGGAATCGAAGTACCGAATCAACAGGCATCCTCGGTCGGACTTCGTGAGCTCTTTGAATCAAAGGAATATAAGGAATTTAAGTCGAATATTGCTTTTGCTGTCGGTAAGGATATCGCCGGTGACGTGGTGGTATCGGACCTTGCAAAAATGCCGCATATGCTGATTGCGGGTGCAACCGGTTCCGGTAAATCGGTATGTATCAATACTCTTATTATGAGTATTTTATTTAAGGCAAATCCGGACGATGTAAAACTGATTCTGATTGACCCGAAGGTTGTGGAATTATCCGTATATAACGGAATTCCCCATCTGCTTTTACCGGTCGTTACGGATCCCAAGCAGGCATCCGCCGCACTCCAGTGGGGTGTTAACGAAATGACGGAACGTTATAAACGTTTCGCCGATTTGGGAGTTCGTGATCTGAAAGGCTTT
The DNA here is from genome assembly GCA_024681795.1 of Lachnospiraceae bacterium. Classification (GTDB taxonomy): domain Bacteria; phylum Bacillota; class Clostridia; order Lachnospirales; family Lachnospiraceae; genus UBA3766. The sequence goes on from JAILAD010000078.1 coordinate 16,943, forward strand.
AATGAAAAAGTTGCGGCACAGGGAGCGGATGTTCCCGAAGAGGAAAGACTGAAGAAAATGCCGCAGGTAGTTATCATTGTAGACGAGCTTGCGGATTTGATGATGGTCGCATCGAAAGAGGTGGAGGAAAGCATCTGCCGTCTGGCACAGCTTGCACGTGCAGCCGGCATTCATCTGATTATCGCAACACAGCGTCCTTCCGTTGATGTCATTACCGGCCTGATTAAAGCAAACATGCCGAGCCGTATTGCATTTTCGGTATCTTCCGGTATTGATTCAAGAACCATTCTTGATTCGAACGGAGCTGAAAAACTTCTCGGAAAGGGAGATATGTTATTCTTCCCGCAGTGGCTTAACAAGCCTTCCCGTGTACAGGGTGCGTTTATTTCCGATGAAGAGGTTGCAAACGTTGTTGATTTTATTAAAAATCAGAACATCTGCTCCTCGTATCAGTCTGAAATTCCGACCGTGGTTTCCAGCAATATAAGCGGCGGAAGCGGATTGAATTCCGGCGGGGATGACAGGGACGAATATTTTGCGGAAGCCGGAAAATTTGTAATCGAAAAAGAAAAGGGTTCCATCGGAATGCTCCAGAGAATCTTTAAAATCGGATTTAACAGGGCAGCCCGTATTATGGACCAGCTTGAAGAAGCCGGAGTAGTCGGTCCGGAAGAAGGAACTAAACCCAGAAGAATTCTGATGAATATGGAAGAATTCGAAGAGTATCTGCAGAATCAGTAATTTTTTGCGGGATACGAAAGCATAAAAAGCCATAAATACGGCACGGCCGGTATTTTATACAGAATAAGACAATTCATTAAACAAGCAAAAGGAGAAGCCATGAAGACAGACATTCAGATTGCACAGGAAGCCACTATGAAGCCCATCACGGAAGTTGCCGAGAGCCTCGGAATTTCCTTTGACGAGCTTGAACTTTACGGAAAGTACAAAGCAAAAATTACAGATGATTATTTAAAACGTATTCAGTCCAATCCGAACGGAAAGCTGGTTTTGGTTACGGCAATTAATCCGACGCCTGCCGGAGAAGGAAAGACCACGACAACCGTGGGTCTCGGACAGGCATTTGCAAAATTAAACAAAAAGGCTATCATTGCTCTTCGAGAGCCGTCACTCGGACCCTGCTTCGGAATCAAGGGCGGTGCCGCAGGCGGCGGATATGCACAGGTAGTTCCGATGGAAGATTTAAACCTTCATTTTACGGGTGATTTCCATGCAATTACCACCGCAAACAACCTCCTTGCAGCAATGCTTGACAATCATATCCAGCAGGGTAACCAGCTCGGTATCGATACCAGAATGGTAGTCTGGAAAAGATGCCTTGATATGAATGACAGAGCGCTTCGTAATGTCGTTATCGGTCTTGGTGCAAAGGCTGACGGTGTGGTAAGGGAAGATCATTTCTGCATCACCGTTGCATCCGAGATTATGGCGGTTCTTTGTCTGGCGGACGACATGGAAGATTTAAAAGCCCGTCTCGGACGTATCATCGTAGGATATAATTTTGAAGGAAAGCCGGTTACCGCGGCAGATCTCGGTGCGGTAGGCTCCATGGCGGCGCTTCTTAAGGATGCATTAAAGCCCAATCTGATTCAGACTCTTGAAAATACACCCGCGCTTGTTCACGGCGGACCTTTTGCAAATATCGCACACGGATGCAACTCCGTAAGAGCCACCAAGGCAGCATTGAAGATGGCAGATTACTGTATCACGGAGGCCGGCTTCGGTGCAGACCTCGGAGCAGAGAAATTCCTGGATATTAAATGCCGGATGGCAGGATTAAAGCCGGATGCAATTGTACTTGTTGCAACGATTCGTGCGTTAAAGTATAATGGTGGAGTTGCCAAAACAGATTTGGTACCGGAGAACCTGGAAGCACTGAAGAAAGGTATCGTAAATCTTGAGAAACATATTGAGAATCTCCAGAAATACGGTGTACCCGTAGTGGTTACGTTAAACTCCTTTGTTACCGATACTCCTGCGGAAACAGCATATGTAAAGCAGTTCTGTGAAGAAAGAGGCTGCGATTTTGCTCTTTCCGAAGTCTGGGAAAAGGGCGGAGAAGGCGGAATCGAACTTGCCAAGGCAGTTTTGAATACACTTGAGACCAAGGAAAGCAATTATCATTCCATTTATACGGACGACCTTTCCTTAACGGAGAAAATCGAGACCATCGCGAAAGAGATTTACGGAGCAGACGGGGTTAATTATTCCGCAGCTGCAAAGAACCAGCTGAAAAAACTCGAAGATCTCGGATTCGGAAACTTCCCGGTATGTATTGCAAAGACACAATACTCCTTATCCGACAATCCGGCGCTTCTCGGAAGACCGACCGGTTACAATATCGAGGTTCGTGAAGCATATGTTTCCGCCGGCGCGGGATTTGTTGTTGCGATTACCGGTCAGATTATGACCATGCCCGGACTTCCCAAAGTACCCGCGGCACTTGGAATTGATGTTAACGAGGAAGGCAAGATTACCGGATTATTCTAATTATTTTAAAAATATGAATCGGAGACGGTTATGTATCAGATTATAGACGGAAAAGCAATATCCACCGCTTTAAAAGAGGAATTAAAGGAAAAAGTAACGAAACTGGCAGGACAGGGCATCACGCCCTGCCTCGCCGTGATTTTGGTCGGGGAAGATCCGGCTTCTGCTGTTTATGTCAATAATAAAAAGAAGGCATGTGAATTTATCGGAATCAAATCCCTTTCCTATGAACTTCCGGAAAGTACATCCGAGGAAGAACTTTTAAAGTTAATCGAAACTTTAAACGCGGATGATTCCGTGAACGGAATTCTGGTTCAGCTTCCGCTTCCGAAACAGATTCATGAGGATGCGGTGATCAAAGCCATTTCCCCGAAAAAGGACGTGGACGGATTTCATCCGGAGAGTGTCGGTGCACTCTGTATCGGACAGCCGGGATACGTATCCTGTACCCCTGCCGGAATTATTGAACTTTTAAAGAGAAGTAACGTTGAAATCGAAGGAAAGGAATGTGTAATAATCGGCCGCAGCAATATCGTCGGAAAACCGATGTCTTTACTGATGCTTCGTGAGAATGCAACGGTAACGGTCTGCCATTCCAGAACCCAAAAATTAAAAGAGGTATGCAAACGCGCGGATATCCTGATTGTGGCAATCGGAAAACCGAAGATGATTACCTCGGAATATGTGAAAGAAGGCGCTGTTGTAATTGATGTCGGAATTCATCGTCTTGAAGGAAAGAAGCTTTGCGGTGATGTGGATTTTGACGATGTTGCGCCGCATACGTCCGCCATTACGCCCGTACCCGGCGGCGTCGGTCCGATGACGATTGCAATGCTTATGAAGAACTGTGTGGAAAGTATCGGTTTTAGTTCATAAGAATATATACGGTATTGAACGGATTTGATTTTTATTACAGATAAAATTTTAGGAGACAGAATATGATTTGTCCAAAATGCGGGGCAAAAATTGAAGAGGGAATGTTACTCTGCAGCCGTTGCGGTGCAGAGATTAAGTATGTTCCGGATTTTGATCCTGAATTGGAAAACAGCATACAGGAATCCCTGTCCAATGTTGCGGCAAGCATGAAACGGGATTTGGAAGATTTTGAAGATGATACAGTGGGCGGTCTTGATCAGGAACTTTTGGACCAGTACGGTCTCGGTGATGAAGACCTGGAACGTTTTCCTACACAGGAAGTACCGACTAAAGCAACCATTAAGAAAATGCCTACGCAGGAAATTTCTCCTGAAAAGATTCGCAAAATGACGGGAAAGAACCGGAACGGCAAAAGAAACGCGAGCTCCGGGGCAAAAGCAAAGCCTGTTCCGAAACAGACCAAACCCAAAAATTCCGAGGATTCTTATGATGATGATTTTGATGAGGATTTCTGGGATGTGGAGGAAGCACTCGATTTCACAGGCGGCGGCAGATTCGTGAAAAAAATTACGGGGAACATTTTTTCCCGCGTTATTTTGATTTTGTTTTTGATTGTTTTCATCGGAATTATCGTTTCGGTTTCGATTTTTATCTCCGGCAGAATTAAGAAGAATTCATTTGAATACAAATACGAGCAGGCACATCTGGCATACGGACAGGGGGATTACGCACATGCGGTAAGTTATATGGAATCCGCTGCCAATATGCATTATGATGATTTGACCGTGCAGTACGAACTTGCTGATTATTACACGAAAAACAACCAGAAGCAGAATGCAATTCTGACTTACCGGAATATCATTCGTGATTTTGACACCGATGTTCTGGTTGCATATACGAAACTGTTTGCAATATACGAGGAAATGGGTGATTTTGAATCCATTAACGAGGTACTCGCTCAGACTGACGATCCGAACATTATCAGTCAGTTCCAGCAGTATCTGGCGGATGCACCGCAATTTTCCGTGCCTCCTGGAACTTATGACGATCCGGTATATCTGATTATTACCGGAAATCCCTCCGGAAAAATATATTATACGACGGACGGCTCAACACCGGACAATGAGTCAACGGAATATACGTCCCCTTTGTATTTTGAAAAAGGAGCTTTTCATATCCGTGCGATTTATATTAATTCCTTCGGCCTGATGAGTGAAATTACGGAAGGGGATTATTCCATCAATGTTGCGGTTCCCGATTCACCGATAATAAACATTGAGTCGGGAGAATACGTTACTCCTAAAATGATAGCAGTGGAAGATATTCCGGAGGACTGTGTTGTATATTATACGACTGACGGAACACTTCCCACAAAGGACAGTAATGTATACAAGAATCCGATTCTGATGCCGCTTGGCTCATCGCAGCTTCAGTTTGTTACCTATAATTTCGATGATGTTCCGAGCGAACCGACCGTGCGAGATTTCCTGTATTTGCAGGATGAAAGTCTGGTAACGGCCGTGGATGCAACAAACATTGTTGCCATGTACCGGATGTCACTCGGAGGAATGGCGGACCTTGACGGTACGCTTACGACCATTTCCGGAAAACTTCTGTTCTTATGTGAAGCGGCAATTGATTTTAATGAGAGCAAGGACACTGAAGAAACGGAAGAAATAGATCCTGTAAAGGCAAAAGAAAGAGCGAATATTTATTACGTTATCAATGAGTATTATCAGGATACCAATTCGGGATCCATTATGAAGACCGGATATACATACTGCGTATCCACAAAGGATATGATGGATTACGGTACTTTAAAGGTAAATGCAAACGGAGATTATGTTTATACAAGAGCTCCTCTGCCTCCTCCGCCTCCTCCGGCTGAAGAGAGTTATGAGTGATTTATATAAAACCGATATGAAAAGATAAAAACGGCATTAAAAGAATAAGGAAGGAACAAAAAAATGTACAAGATTCTGGAAGCAAAAGAACTTGCGAGCAACATTTACAAATGGGTTGTGGAAGCGCCCAGATGTGCCGCAAACTGTGAACCGGGCCAATTTGTAATTGTGCGCGCAACCGAGGACGCAGAGCGTATTCCGCTGACCATCTGCGATTATGACAGGGAAAAGGGAACCGTGACCATCGTCGTTCAGGTAATCGGTGAAGGAACGTATCTGATGTCATCCTTAAAAGAGGGAGATTATTTCCATGATTTTGTGGGCCCTTTGGGAAAACCCTCGGAATTTGTTACGGAAGATTTAGAATCCTTAAAGAATAAAAAAATCCTGTTTGTAGCGGGAGGTCTCGGAACCGCACCCGTATATCCGCAGGTAAAATGGCTTCATGAGCACGGAATTGCGGCAGATGCAATCGTAGGTGCAAAGACAAAAGATTTAGTCATTATGGAAGAAGAAATGTCTGCGGTAGCCGGCAATCTTTATATCACAACAGATGACGGTTCCTACGGAAGAAGCGGAATGGTAACCAGGGTTCTGGAAGACCTTTATGCGGAAGGCAAGTCCTATGATGTATGTGTTACCATCGGACCGATGATCATGATGAAATTCGTATGTCTTTTAACGAAAAAATTAAACCTTCATACCATTGTTTCCATGAACCCGATTATGGTTGACGGAACCGGTATGTGCGGTGCGTGCCGTCTGAAAGTCGGTGACGAGATTAAATTTGCATGCGTTGACGGTCCGGAATTTGACGGACATCTGGTAGATTTCGATCAGGCAATGAAACGCCAGCAGATGTATAAAACAAAAGAAGGCAGGGCATATCTTGCCGCTAAAGAAGGAAAAACCCACCATGGCGGATGCGGTAATTGCGGAGGTGAAGAATAATGGACGTAATGAAGAAAGTACCCATCAAAGAGCAGGAACCGAAGGTCCGCGCTACGAATTTTGAAGAAGTATGCCTGGGATACACTAAAGAGGAAGCAATGGAAGAGGCGGGAAGATGCTTAAACTGCAAGAATCCCCTCTGTGTACAGGGATGCCCCGTATCCATTCATATTCCCGATTTCATCAAACAGGTAAAGGAAGGTGATTTTGAAGGCGCTTACCATACCATTACATTATCCTCGTCACTTCCGGCGGTTTGCGGTCGTGTCTGCCCGCAGGAAACACAGTGTGAAGGAAAATGTGTCAGAGGAATCAAGGGAGAAGCCGTTTCCATCGGTAAACTCGAGAGATTCGTTGCTGACTGGGCATTTGAAAACAACGTACATCCGAAGGAAAATCCGAACAAGAACGGAAAGAAGGTCGCTGTAATCGGTTCCGGTCCTTCCGGATTGTCTTGTGCGGGCGACCTTGCAAAACTCGGATATGACGTAACCGTATTTGAAGCACTTCATGAACTCGGCGGCGTTTTGGTATACGGAATTCCCGAATTCCGTCTTCCGAAGGAAAGAGTCGTAAAGAAAGAAATAGAGAACGTTAAAGCACTCGGTGTTAAATTCGAAACGAACGTAATTATCGGAAAGAGTGTTACAATTGATGAACTGATGGAAAAAGAGCATTTTGATGCCGTATTCATCGGCTCCGGTGCAGGACTTCCGAAATTTATGGGAATTCCGGGCGAGAATTTGAGCGGTGTATTCTCCGCAAATGAATACTTAACCAGAAGCAATCTGATGAAGGCTTTTGATCCGGATTCCACCACGCCGATTATGATCGGTAAGAAAACCGTTGTTGTCGGAGGAGGAAACGTGGCAATGGATGCCGCAAGAACGGCTCTTCGCCTCGGTTCCGAAGTTTATATCGTTTACAGAAGATCGGAAGCGGAACTTCCCGCAAGAGCGGAAGAAGTACATCATGCAAAAGAGGAAGGAATCGAATTCCATCTTCTTACCAATCCGGTTGAAATTTTAGAAGATGAAAACGGCTGGGTAAATGGAATCAAATGCGTCAAGATGGAACTTGGCGAGCCGGATGCATCCGGAAGAAGACGTCCCGTTGAAATTGCCGGATCCGAATATGTTATTGACTGTGACGTAGTCATCATGGCACTCGGAACATCCCCGAATCCTTTGATTTCTTCTACTACAAAGGGGCTTGAAATCAACGGAAGGAAATGTATCATTGCCGAAGAAAACGGTGCAACCACCAAAGAAGGTGTTTACGCCGGCGGTGATGCCGTTACCGGTGCAGCAACCGTTATTCTTGCAATGGGTGCGGGAAGAGCAGCTGCAAAGGGAATCGATGAATTTTTAAGCAAATAATTGTAAGAATAAAGTATTAAACAAAGTAATAAAAACGGAATGGAATTTGGAGAGTTAATATGCCCTGGTGTCCGAAATGCAGAAATGAATACAGAGAAGGATTTACGGTTTGTGCCGATTGCGGCGTTGAGCTTGTTGACAGGCTCGACGAAGCAAAGGCCGATACCGTAATGATTATAAGCGGTCCGACTGAGGAAATGAATCGGGTTTACGAGTTTCTACAGGACAATAAAATCAAAGGGGTTTACCTGGAGGAATCAGAAGAAGGGATTACACTGATTCAGGGCGAAAAGAAATACCTGAAGGAAATCACGTTTGCAATAAAGACTTATTTTGATAAACGCAGGGAAGAAATGGATGAGTATGTTCAGAAACAGCAGGAACAGCTCCATGCCAAATTCGGATCTGATGAAGATGACGAGGATGACGAAACCGATTCAGATGATTCGGAGGGCATCAGTCTTGACGATGACGATGATGAAGAGGATGACGATGACGATGAAGAGGACTCCCTCAGAAAAACAAAAAAAGATTCCGGGGCATTTCGTTCATCCAAAGAAAAGGCTGATGATGCAAAAAACTCTGCAGTTGCCCTGATACTGATGGGCGTTCTGGGACTTACGTTTGAGGGGCTTGTTGTATTTCATGTTCTTCCGCTTACCATCAACGGAACACCCGGAAAAGTGCTGTATGCATTTATGGCGGTAGTATTCTTAATTCTTCTCTGTTTCGGAATTATGTCGATTTTTACCGCGAAAAGACTCAGGGCTTCCATTGTGGACGAAAGCAACTTAAAAGAAGAAATTCTGAAATTCTGCAAATACGAGGCCGTGGAAACCGCCAACAAACTGATTAAGGTTACCGATGACAGCGAGGACGAGACGGTTTATTTTGCAAGAATGGATTTCTTAAAGAGTGCCATTAAAAGGGAACCGAAGTTCAAAGATGTGGAAGATGCGACAATTGACGGACTTCTGGATGAGAATTACAAAGATCTTTTCGGCTGATATAAGGCGGTATTATGAAAATCACGATTATCGGAGTCGGAAAAATCAAAGAAACTTATTTCCGTGATGCCATTGCGGAATATTCCAAAAGACTTTCAAAATATTGTAAATATCAGATTATCGAAGTTTCGGATGAGGAATGTCCGGAAAACGCCAAAGCGGCGGAAGAGGAGCAGATTAAAAACCGTGAGGGAGAAAGAATTTTAAAAAAAATCCCGTCCGGTGCATATGTGATTGCTCTTGCCATTGACGGTAAAAAAACAGACAGTGTCGGTTTTTCCAAAGAACTGGAGCATATTTTTCTTTCCGGAAAGAATGAAATCTGCTTCATTATCGGAGGGTCTATCGGGTTATCCGAAACGGTTTTAACCGCAGCAGACCGGAAATTAAGTTTTTCCGATATGACATTTCCGCATCAGCTGATGAGAGTCATTTTGTCCGAGCAGATTTACCGGGCTTTCCGGATTATGAATCACGAACCGTACCATAAATAAATTGTTTAAAGAATGCGTTTAAAAAAAGCGGTATTCGGAGGTAACGATTATGCGCATGTACGACCTGATTATGAAAAAAAGAAACGGTTATGCACTTACCGAAGAAGAAATAAAGTATATGATAAGCGGCTACACGAAAGGCGATATCCCTGATTATCAGATGTCTGCTTTTACGATGGCCGTTTATTTTCGCGGAATGAATGAAGAAGAGACCTATCATCTGACCATGGAAATGGCTCACAGCGGGGAATTGCTTGATTTATCCGGGATTCCCGGAATTAAAGTGGACAAACATTCGACGGGCGGAGTCGGTGACAAGACTTCTCTGGCGGTAATGCCGCTTCTTGCCTCATTCGGACTGAAAAGTGCAAAAATGTCCGGAAGGGGACTTGGTCACACCGGCGGAACGGTTGACAAACTTGAGAGTTTCAGCGGCTTTCATACGGAAATATCGATGGAACAGTTTATCAATCAGGTAAAGGATGTGGGGATTTCCATTATCGGACAGACCAAGGATCTGGCTCCTGCGGACAAGAAATTATATGCGCTACGTGACGTTACCGCAACGGTTGAAAACATTTCCTTAATCGCATCTTCCATTATGAGTAAGAAGCTGGCTGCGGGTGCAAGTGTAATTTTACTTGACGTAAAGACCGGAAGCGGAGCATTTATGAAAACGGAAGCAGATTCCGTTGCACTTGCGGAAGAAATGGTAAAAATCGGTAAAAATGCCGGCCGCACCATGATTGCGGTAATTTCGGATATGAACCAGCCCCTCGGAAATGCGGTCGGAAATGCACTTGAAGTAAAAGAAGCAATTGCAACCTTAAACGGAGAGGGTCCGGAAGACTTTACGAAACTGGTTTACGAGATTGTTTCCGAATTTCTTTTAAAAACAGGTCTTGCGAAGAGCAAAGACGAAGCATTTGCAATGATTGATGAAAAGATTGCAAAGAAAGAAGGCCTTGAAAAACTTGCGCTGTTTGTGGAGGCACAGGGCGGAACGAAAGAGGAAGTTTACCATCCTGAGCTTCTTCCGAAAGCGGAATATGTGATGGAAATCAAATCCGATAAAGAAGGTTATATTTCGCATATTCAATGCGAAGAAATCGGGATTTGTTCCATGATGCTCGGCGGCGGAAGAGAGAAAAAAGAGGATATCATCGATCCTGCAGTCGGAATCGTGCTTTCGAAAAAAGTCGGGGATTTTGTTAATGACGGAGAAACACTGGCAGTGATGCATTATAATTCCGCGACACATACACCTCCGCTTGATGCGGTTAAAAGATTCCTTTCCGCATACACGATTTCCGATGAAAAGCCGGTAAAGCTGCCGCTGATTTATAAAATCATAGATTAAAAATGCCGGAACCGAAAGAAAAAACGAGAAACGAAGCATTGAATATTTACGGAATTATATGAGTGAAAAAACAACCTACAGAATGGAAATCGATGCCGAACACATGAGAAATATCTTCGGCGAAGGAGACCATTATATTCAGAAAATAGAAAAAGAATTACAGGTAGTCATCGTAAACCGGGACGGTTATTTAAATGTCTCCGGAAACGAGCAGGACGTAAAGCGGGCGGTTTCCCTTCTTTCCGAACTGTCCGAACTTTCCGGAAAAGGAAGAACAATCGAAGAGCAAAAAGTGAATTACGGAATCGAGATGTCAAAAGAAAGCATGGAAAATGTGCTTTTAAATATTGATGAAGATACAATCTGCCATACGGTGAACGGCAAAATCGTGAAGCCCATGACACTCGGACAAAAGCAGTATGTTGATGCAATCCGGAAAAATATGATTGTATTCGGACTGGGACCTGCCGGTACCGGAAAAACTTACCTTGCAATGGCCATGGCAATTACGGCATTCAAAAATGAGGAAGTAGGAAGAATTATTCTGACAAGACCGGCAATCGAGGCAGGGGAAAAACTAGGATTTTTACCCGGTGATTTGCAGAGCAAGGTAGATCCCTATTTAAGACCGCTTTATGACGCACTTTATCAGATTATGGGTGCGGATGCATTCCTCAAAAACATGGAAAAAGGTCTGATAGAAGTGGCACCGTTGGCATATATGCGAGGCAGGACGTTGGATAATGCCTATATTATTCTGGATGAAGCACAGAATACCACACCTGCTCAGATGAAAATGTTTTTAACCCGTATCGGATACGGTTCAAAGGTGATTGTAACCGGTGATGCGACCCAGAAAGACCTTCCGAAAGACGTACAGTCCGGTCTGGATGTGGCATGCAGGGTTCTGTCCGGAATCGATGATGTGGCAATCTGTAAACTGTCCGGGAAAGACGTGGTCCGTCATCCGCTGGTGCAGAAGATTGTAAATGCTTATGAAAAATACGAATCAAGACAGGCTCAGGGAAAAACGAAAGGAAAAAAAGGATAAGGGTAAGGAGATCATTCCCGTATGCTTCTGATTTACGAAAACGAAACCGGATATTCACCGGATTTTGATTTAATGAAAACAGCGGAAGAGGTTGCATTTTATATTCTGGAAAAAGAAGAATGCCCTTTTGAAGCCGAAATCAGTCTTACTGTTACGGATAACGACGGAATTCATGATGTAAACAGGGAATTCCGGAATGTAGACGCACCGACGGATGTGCTTTCGTTTCCGGTTTTCGAATTTGACTCCCCGGCGGATTTCGGAAAATATACGGATCATCCGGAACTGATTACGGATTATGATTATGACACCGAAATGGTCATGCTTGGGGATATCCTGATTTCCAAAGATCGTGTGATTTCCCAGGCGGAAGAGTACGGTCATTCCGAAAAACGGGAATTTGCTTTTCTGGTGGCACACTCCGTGTTGCATCTTCTCGGTTACGATCATATGAGTGAGGAAGAAGCAAAACAGATGGAGAGTAAACAGAAGGCCTATCTGGACGAACTTGGAATCACCAGGGAATGAACAACGAAATATATTAAAATATAACTGCGTATCACTCAGTAAAAGGGAAATAAATCAGAGAAACTATGAGTAAAGAAACAAAAAATCAGGTAGCGGGCGGAATATTGTTACAGGGCGGAATCCTGGCTTTGGCGGGTATTATCTCCAGAGCCATCGGTCTCGTTCGCAGAATCCCGCTTACCAATATTATCGGTGATGTCGGAAACGGGTATTATGCGAATGCATATGAAATATATTCCATTATTCTGCTTTTATCGTCTTATTCCCTTCCTGTAGCCATTTCAAGACTGGTTGCTGCCAGGACGGAGAAAGGACAGATTAAAAATACCCAGAAACTCTTTCGCGGTGCGCTTTTGTTTGCCGTAATTTCAGGCGGAATCAGTTGCCTTCTGGTTTTAATTTTTGCGGATTTTCTTGCAACAACCGTAATGGGCGAGCCGAAATCCGCCATGGCATTAAGGGTTTTGGCACCGACGCTTTTTATCTTTGCGGTTATGGGTGCGTTCCGCGGATATTTCCAGGGAAAGGGAACGATGGTAGTTACGGCTGTTTCCCAGATTATTGAGCAGATTATTCTGGTTGTGACCTCCCTTGTATTTGCATCCCTGTTTTTCGGAATCGGAACCAGATTCGGAAATATCATGATGGATGATAAATTTGCTCCGGCACTCGGTGCGGCAGGAGCAACGGTCGGCTGCGGACTCGGCGCACTGGCCTCTCTTTTCTATGTAGTGATAAATTATCAGCTTTATGTAAAAAGAGTGGTGCAGAAAGAGGCTGCGGCAGATCCGACAAAACGTACCGAAAAAATGGGAAAAATCATGTGGATTATTTTCATTACGGTGGTTCCTTTTATCATGAGTACCGTGATTTACAATGTTTCCGGGATTTTGAACCAGTCCATGTATAATCACTATATGGAGGAAATCGGGGAACTCGATTTAAAGACGCTTGCAATGGGTGTTTACTCCGGTAAATATAAGGTTTTAATCAATTTACCGATTGCTTTTGCGAATGCCATGGTTTCGACCATAGTTCCTTCCCTTTCCGCCTCCGTTTCCAAGAATGACAAGGTCACCGCCAGAATGAAGGTGGCAACGGCAATCCGTGTTACAATGGTAATCACGATTCCCTGTGCGGTAGGTCTTGCGGTACTGGGACGTCCGATTGTGGATATGCTTTTTAACGGTGAGATTGACATGGCGGCAAGAATGCTTTATATCGGAACCCTTTCGATTATTTTCTTTGCCCTTTCCACGCTCGGAAACGGGGTTCTGCAGGGAATCGGAAGAATTTATACGCCGGTACTCAATGCGATTATTGCACTAATTATCAATATCGGATCCCTGATATTGTTCCTTTACGGATTTAAAATCGGAATCTATTCCGTGGTACTTGCGAATATGCTTTTCTCACTTGTGATGTGTGTCTTAAATCATGTAGCGATTCACAGGCATCTTCATTATAAGCAGGAGATTAAGCAGACGTTCCTCGTTCCGCTTCTGTGTTCGGCAATAATGGGCGTGGTAATTTTCTTAATCTTTATTTTGTTTAAATTATTCCTTCCGGATTTTGCGGCATGCCTGGTTGCTATCGGAGTCGGAATCATTATATATCTGATTACAATGACTTTGTTTAAAGGAATTACGAAAGAAATCTTCGGCATGATTCCTCTCGGAGACCAGATTCTTTCCGTCTTCCGTAAATTCGGACTTTTGAGAAAATAATGGGAAATTATTCAAAGGGAAAAAAGAATATTGCAATTACAGGAGCCGGCGCGGCAGGTCTCGTGGCGGCTTTTTTTGCGTTAAAAGCCGGGCATTCGGTTACGGTATATGAAAAAAATGAAATTGCGGGAAAGAAACTTCGGATTACCGGAAACGGAAGGTGCAATTTTACAAACGAGGATATGTCTGTTTCTCACTACGGACATTTTCGTTTATCCTGTGAATGCTCCGAAAATGACGCAGATGAGGCTTTTCGTGCCATATGCGAAAGAGATACGGATTTAAATAAAATTGCGGCAATTCTTAAAAAGAACGGAAAAGAGGAGTATATCGCATTTTTAAACCGGTGCGGCATTCCCTGTTTTCAAAAAAACGGTTATTATTATCCGTTATCGGAACGCGCCGGAGAAATGACGGATATTCTTGTAAAAATTCTTATCCGGAACGGGGTAAAATTTCGTTTCCGGGAGAATATCCGGTCAATTGAAAGAAGTGCGGACGGGAAATTTCTGATTTCCGGTGAAAAATACGATGCAGTCATTCTTGCATGCGGAGGAAAAGCATTTCCTTCTACCGGAAGTGACGGAGGAGGATTTAAAATTGCCAGAGAATTCGGACATACCGTCGGATATACATATCCGGTACTGGTCCCGTTAAAAGCGGATCCGGCAATTTTAAAAATGATTTCCGGAGTACGTATCAAAGCAGTCGCGTATGGTTTGATTGACGGGAAGACCATCACTTCCGACAGAGGGGAAGTACAGTTTACGGATACAACGATATCCGGAATACCGGTCTTTCAGTTAAGCCGTCACCTTACAAAAGCGATTGAAGAAAAAAAGGATGTCAGAATCCGCCTCGATGTCTTGCCGGATGTGGAAGATGAGACGGCGGAAGAATTTGTTTTGTACAGAAAAAAATTGCTGTCCGGTGCGTCTTTTGAAGAACTGTTTGAGGGGATTTTTCCGAAGAAATACTATGAGATGCTCTTGAAACAGTATCATTTAAACCGAAACAATCCGAATCAGAACGAACCGGATCAAAATGAAACGGATTTTATAAGGTTTTCAAAAAAATTTGAATTCCGGATTACGGGACATACGGGATATGAAAATGCGCAGTGTACCAGAGGCGGAGTGCCTTTGTCCGAAGTAAAGGAAAATCTGGAATCCGCCAAGATACCGGATTTATATATTATCGGTGAAATGCTGGATGTGGACGGAGACTGCGGCGGATATAATCTTCAGTGGGCATTTTCCTCCGGAAAAACAGCGGGGGAGAATGTATGAAATATACCTTTGAATTAAGCATTTCTCCGGACAAAGAAAATGTCCTGAATGAAATTCTTTATAAGAAACTCGGAATCGGAACGAACGACTTAAAAGCTTCGGAAATTCTGAAAAAATCCATTGATGCAAGAAAAAAACCGGATATTTTTTATAAATATTCATTCCTGCTGGAATTTAACAATGCAGAAGCCGGGAAAAAGGCGGTAAAACGGGGCGCCAAGCCCGCCGCAGAGAGAGTATCTTACATGTGGCCGGATTACGGAACATTCCCGTCGGAAATAAAGCGCAGTCGTCCGGTTATTGCAGGCTTCGGTCCGGCAGGTATTTTTGCGGCACTTTACCTTGCCAGAGCAGGTCTTTGTCCTGTTGTAATCGAACGCGGTGCGGAAATGAGCGAGCGAATCCGGAAGGTGGAAGCTTTTCATAACGGAGGAACTTTAAACAAAAATTCCAATGTGCAGTTCGGTGAAGGCGGTGCAGGGACATTTTCCGACGGGAAACTGAATACGGGCGTTAAGGATAAATACGGTCGTAATCGTGCTGTATTGGAAGTGTTTCATGAATTCGGTGCTCAGGAAGAGATTCTGTATGATGGACGTGCCCATATCGGAACCGATGTTATCCGGAAAGTTGTCGTAAATATCCGGAAGGAAATCGAAAGACTCGGTGGTGAAGTAAAATTCAATACGTTGCTTGAAAAACCGGATATAAAGGACGGAAAACTTTGCGGAATTTATATCCGTTCGGAGAAAGAAGCATATCTCCCCTGTACGGATCTGATTCTGGCAATCGGCCACAGTGCAAGAGATACGTATGAAATGCTTCATGACATGGATTTTCCGATGGAAGCGAAATCCTTTGCAGTCGGGTTCCGTGTGATTCATAAAGCGGAGTTCATCAATGAATGCCAGTACGGAGAGGGTTACAGGTCGCGTTTCCCCGATCTCCCGGCGGCATATTATAAACTGGCATATACGACACAGTCCGGAAGAAACGTATATTCCTTCTGTATGTGTCCCGGAGGATATGTGGTCAATGCGTCTTCCGAAGAAGGCAGACTGGCTGTTAACGGAATGAGTAATGCGCCAAGGGACGGAGCATATTCCAATGCGGCAATGGTTTTGAATGTCGGTCCGGCCGATTTCGGAGACGGAGATGTCCTTGCGGGAATGCGTTATCAGAGGGTTTTGGAAGAAAAGGCATTCAGACTCGGAGAAGGAAAGATTCCGGTGCAGTTTTATAAAGATTTTGAAAGAATTGTATCGGGCGAAACCGAAGAAAACGTAAAAGATGAATCCGGAAAACGGATTGATGAATACAGGAAAAACGGAATATACGGCGATGTTATGGAATCGGATTTAACGGAACTGTTCACGGCTTCGATGAATCTGTCCTTTGTGGAAGGAATGCGGCATTATAATCATTCCATGAAAGGATACGCGGATTCCGATCCGCTTCTTTGCGGTGTGGAATCAAGAACCAGTGCTCCGATCAGGATTTTAAGAAACGAGCATCTTCAGTCGCTGTCCGTGAGAGGCATTTATCCGTGCGGAGAAGGGGCCGGATATGCGGGCGGAATTACATCCGCTGCAATGGATGGTCTGAAATGCGCAGAAAGCGTATTCGAAAGCATAAAAGAAAATGTTTTGAAATAATCAGAAAAATTTGATAAAATATAATGATATTTTTGAAAAAAGGAGATTCCCGAAATGAGCGTCGAAGCGGCGAAAAACAGTATCGAAAACATAGAAGAGCAGATTCGCGAAGAAATTCTTACAAAGAAAAGAGTTGTGGTAAAAATCGGATCGTCATCTTTACAGCATCCGATGACCGGAGCACTGGATTTAAACAAAATGGAAGTTCTGGTACGTGAACTCTGCAATATTCGTAACAGCGGAAAGGAAGTAATTCTGGTTACCTCCGGTGCCATCAGTGTCGGAAAACGTGCCGTAAACGTGGAGAATCCGAACGAACATATTGAATTAAAGCAGGCCTGTGCCGCAATCGGTCAGTCGAGACTGATGATGGTATATCAGAAAATCTTTGCGGAATACAATCAGGTTGCTGCCCAGGTTCTTTTGACCAAGGATATTGTGACCAATCCGGTCAGCAGGAAAAACGCGCATAATACGCTGATGACACTGCTGGAACTCGGCGTAATACCGGTCGTTAATGAGAATGATACCATTTCCACGTTTGAAATTAAATTCGGTGATAACGATACCCTTTCGGCCATCGTTGCATCCCTTGTGGAAGCGGATCTTCTGATTCTGCTTTCGGATATTGACGGATTGTATACGGATAATCCGAGAAAGAATTCCAACGCGAAATTCATCGATACCGTGGATGTACTGGATGAAAATATCATGAAGATGGGAAGTTCCGAGACGGGCAGCTCCGTGGGAACCGGCGGAATGAATACAAAACTTTATGCCGCTAAAATTGCCACGACATCCGGCGCGGACATGATTATCGCAAACAGTTCGGATATCAGAATTCTGCATCGTATCATGGACGGCAGACATTTCGGAACGCTGTTTAAACAGCATAAGGACGAGGATTTCAATCTGATTAAGATGATGGAAGAAATCGAAAACCGCGGATAAACGTAAAGGTTGAAATTATGCAGGAAGACCGTATAAAAAGAATCAATGAACTTTATCACCTGTCAAAGCAGAGACAGCTTACCGAAGAGGAACTAAAAGAACAGGGAATCCTGAGAGCCGAATATTTAAGCGCAATCCGTTCCTCCGTGAAAGGACAGCTGGGACAGGTCCGCATCGTCGAAAAAGACGGGTCCGTAAATCCGCTTCTTTCCATCCGGGAAAAGAAGGAAAACTACAGGAAGACCTGCCTCTCCATACGAAGCGGAATCGGGGAAGAACGAAAAAAAGATGCGGGAGCTTTTTTAAAGGGCGAAGTATTAAAAATCGTAAAAATCCTGAAAGTAAACAAAGTTCTGTTATATGCATCCAAGGCAGACGAAGTGCCTACGGATGAAATTTTCGAAACGCTGAACCGTTCGGGGATTGAGATTTATTATCCCGTAACGAAAGAGGATGAATTGATTTTTTATAAAACGGACAGTTTGTCGGAATTAATTCCGGGCACATTCGGTGTCAGGGAACCGGATAACCGGGAGGAAAGCAGAATTTTCAGATATCATCCGAAAGACGATTCGGTGCTGATTATAGTCCCGGGATTATCTTTTGACGATGCCGGAAACCGGATCGGATACGGAAAAGGATATTATGACAGATTTTTGTCGGAATATGTATCGGACAGTACCGTAAAAACAGCAGGAATCTGTTATGTCGAATGTAAAAGCAGGAATGTTTCCGGGAAAGCCGGATTTGAAATACCGTATGAAAAAAACGATGTCAGAATGGATTTCGTAATTTACGTATAAGGAGAAAATTATGTATCTTGAAGATCTCTGTAAAAATGCAAAGAAAGCCAAGTATGAAGTGGCAAAATTAAATTCCAGGGAGAAAAATTCCGCGCTTCGTCATATTGCAAAATGTCTCGAAGAAGATGCTTCCGTCATTCTTTCCGCGAACGCAATCGATCTTGAGAACGGTGTAAAAAACAATATGAATGCCGGACTTTTGGACCGTCTGAAATTAACGGAAGAAAGAATTCAGGGAATGTCCGAGGGTATCCGTCAGGTTGCGAATCTGGAAGATCCCGTAGGGGTTCTTCTTTCCGAATCCAAACGTCCGAACGGACTTGAACTTCAGAAAATTACGGTTCCGATGGGTGTAATCGGTATTATTTACGAGTCCAGACCGAATGTTACCGCAGATGCTTTCGCGCTTTGCTTCAAAGCCGGCAGCGCAGTGATTTTAAAGGGCGGAAAGGATGCCATCAATTCCAATATCGCAATTGTAAAGAGTATTTCAAGAGGCCTTGAAGAAAGCGGCATTACGAAGGATGCGATTTCCTTAATCGAGCAGACCGACCGTGAAATTACCACGCAGTTTATGAAGATGAAAGAGTATGTGGATTTACTGATTCCCCGCGGAGGTGCCGGATTAATCCGTGCGGTGGTTGAGAACTCCTTAATCCCGGTCATTGAAACCGGAACGGGAAACTGTCATATTTTCGTTGATGAATCAGCTGATTTTGATGAAGCCGTTGCGATTATTTTTAACGCAAAAACGCAGAGAATCGGTGTCTGCAATGCATGCGAATCACTGGTGATTCATGAGAAAATTGCAAAAGATTTTCTTCCGAAACTCTATGCGAAATTACAGGAAAAAGACGTGGAATTCAGGGGTGATGCCATAACCTGTGAAGTGCTTCCCGAAGCAAATGAAGCAACGGAGGAGGATTTTTACAAAGAATATCTGGATTACATTCTTTCCGTAAAGGTGGTATCCGGTGTGGACGAGGCGATTGATTTCATTAATGAGCATAATACCGGACATTCCGATGCAATTCTTACCGAAAATAAGGAAAATGCTGAGAAATTCTTAAAAGGAGTGGATTCGGCCTGCGTTTATGTGAATGCTTCCACAAGGTTTACCGACGGTTTCGAGTTCGGATTCGGTGCGGAAATCGGTATTTCCACACAGAAACTTCATGCCAGAGGACCCATGGGTCTTGAGCAGATTGTAAGTTATAAATATTTAATCCGCGGAAACGGACAAATTCGTGGATAAGCATTTTCAGGAAAATAAAGGAAAGAGATATTAAGACAGAAAGATTTGAGTTTGAGTAAGTGAGAGAAGTATTTGATACCAGAACCGATCCGGAAGAGGTTGCAAGACAGCTTCGTTTCATTGAGGAAGGGAAAAAAATCACAGAGAAACTGAATGCCGAAGCGGGACGCAGAATGAAAGCATGCGTTGTAACCTTCGGTTGCCAGATGAATGCAAGGGATTCCGAAAAACTGACCGGAATTCTTGCCAATATGGGATTTGAAATGACGGAAGACGAAAATGCGGATTTCGTCATTTACAATACCTGTTCCGTCAGGGACAATGCCAATCAGAAAGTATACGGCAAACTTGGTGTGTTAAATACATACAAGAAGCGCAATCCCCATATGAAAATAGCGCTTTGCGGATGTATGACACAGGAAGAGTCCGTAATTGATAAAATCCAGAATTCCTATCCTTTTGTGGATTTGATTTTCGGTACGCATAATCTGTATAAATTTCCGGAATATTACGTATATATGATGCAGAAAAAAGGAATGTTTATCGATGTCTGGGAGTCGACCACCAAGATTGTGGAGGATTTACCGGTCATTCGGAAATATCCTTTTAAATCGGGTGTAAATATCATGTTCGGCTGCGATAAATTCTGCACCTACTGTATAGTCCCTTATGTAAGGGGCAGAGAACGTTCCAGGGAACCGGAAGAGATTGTGTCCGAGATTGAAAAACTCGTAAAAGACGGTGTGAAGGAAGTCATGCTTCTCGGACAGAATGTCAATTCCTACGGGAAAAATCTGGAAAAGAAAACAACCTTTCCTGAACTTTTAAGAATGGTTGAGCAAATTGAGGGACTTCAAAGAATCCGTTTTATGACACCGTATCCGAGTGATTTTGATGACGATATGATAGCGTGCATGAAGGATTCAAAGAAAATCTGCAGACATATTCATCTGCCTCTTCAGTCCGGATCTTCGAGAATCTTAAAAAAGATGAACCGCAGATATACGAAGGAAGAGTTTCTGGAGCTTGCGTTAAAACTGAGAAGGGAACTGCCGGATGTCGCAATTACGACGGATATCATCGTCGGTTTTCCGGGTGAAACGAAGGAAGATATTGACGAGACACTGGATGTCATCCGAAAAGTTTGTTTCGACAATGCTTTTACGTTTATTTATTCCAAACGTACCGGAACGCCCGCGGCAAGCATGCCGGACCAGGTGGCGGAAGAGGATATCAAAGTCTGGTTCGATGAAGTATTAAGTCTGGTTCAGAACTGTGCAAAGGAAAGAACGGCACTTTTGCAGGACCGGATTGAAGATGTTCTTGTGGAGGATGTCAATTCCCATGATTCTTCGCTGGTTACCGGAAGAATGTCCAATAATACGCTGGTGCATTTTCCGGGAGACCGTTCTTTAATCGGCGAAATCGTGACCGTAAAACTTGAAGAATGCAGGGGATTCTATTATTTGGGAAAAAGACTGTAAGGAACAGACAGGGTTCCGGTCGGGAAACAGTGCACAAAACATCCTGAAATGCCGGGTGTTTTGTATTTTACGAAATGAGATAAAAGATGGCGGAAAAAGTAACAAAAACAACACCGGGACTTTCTCCCATGATGGTGAAATATCTGGAAACCAAAGAAGAATACGAAGACTGTATTCTTTTTTACCGGTTGGGTGATTTTTATGAGATGTTTTTTGACGATGCACTTGTTGCGTCCAGGGAACTGGAGCTTACACTGACCGGTAAAAGCTGCGGACTTGAGGAACGTGCACCGATGTGCGGTGTTCCGTATCATGCGGTGGATTCCTTTTTGAACAGGCTTGTTACGAGGGGATACAAGGTTGCCATCTGCGAGCAGGTAGAGGATCCGAAATTTGCCAAGGGGCTTGTAAAAAGGGAAGTTACGAGAATTGTGACGCCGGGTACAAATACGGATGTATCTTCCCTCGATGAAACAAAAAACAATTTCATCATGTGTATCTATTACGGCCTTCGTAAAATCGGGATTTCCGTTGCGGATGTTACGACCGGTGATTTTTTTCTTTCCGAAGCGGAAAACAACAAGGAACTCTATGACGAGATTTGCAGATATATGCCGACGGAAATTGTGGCAAACGATTTCTTCTATTCCTGCGGACTTGATATTGTGGATTTAAAGACACGTCTCGGCCTTGCCATGTTTACCCTGGAGAACCGGTTTTTTGATGAAAATGCCACAAGAAAATGTCTGATGAAGCATTTTAAGGTCAATTCCCTGATCGGAATGGGAATTGAAGAATACGAACACGGTACCGTTGCAGCAGGTGCACTTTTGCAGTATTTAATCGATACCCAGAAAACTTCGCTTGCACATATCACGCATCTTTATCCGAACTCTGCGGGAAAATACATGATTCTGGATGCGGCCACAAGAAGAAACCTGGAACTGACCGAAACACTTCGGGAAAAGCAGAAGAGAGGTTCTTTATTCTGGGTGCTTGATAAAACAAAAACTGCAATGGGAGCCAGAACGCTTCGTAATTTTATTGAACAGCCCCTGATGAAGAGGGAGGATATCGAATACCGCTTAAACGCCGTGGAAGCACTTACGATAAAGTCCGTTGACAGGGATGAAATCAGGGAATATTTAAATTCCGTTTATGATCTGGAAAGACTTCTCGGGAAAGTAAGCTATTTATCAATTAATCCCAGGGATATGATAGCATTCCGGAATTCCCTGGAAATGCTTACCCCGATTCGGACCGTTTTATCGGATTTTGACAACCCAATGCTTTCGGAACTTCTTTGCAATATCGATTCCCTTCAGGATGTCTATGAAAAAATCCGGGATGCAATCGTGGAAGAACCGCCGTTTTCCTCGAAAGAAGGAGGAATCATTAAGGATGGTTACAGCGAAGATATCGATTATTTAAGAAAAGCAAAAACCGAAGGAAAACAGTGGCTCGCCGAACTCGGTGAAACCGAGAGGGAACGCACCGGAATCAAAAATTTAAAAATCAGTTACAATAAAGTTTTCGGTTATTATCTGGAAGTTACCAATTCCTATAAAAACATGGTTCCGGAAGACTATGTCAGAAAGCAGACGCTGACCAATGCGGAACGTTATACCACACCGCGTCTTAAGGAACTTGAGGATACGATTTTAAACGCAGAGGATAAATTATATAACCTCGAATATGACATCTTCGTGGAGATCCGAACCTTCATTGCGGAGAGACTTGACCGGATTCAGTCTACGGCAAAGGCGGTAGCCGTTCTGGATGCCCTTTGTTCTCTTTCTTATGTCGGAGAACAGAACGGTTATGTAAAACCCGTCTTTAACGAAAAGAATTCCATTACGATTAAGGAAGGACGTCATCCCGTTGTGGAGAAGGTTTTAAAAGACAGTCTCTTTATTCCGAACGATACGCTCCTTGACTGCAAATCCAATCAGATTGCCGTTATTACGGGTCCGAACATGGCCGGTAAATCGACTTATATGCGACAGACTGCATTAATTGTACTGATGGCTCAAATCGGCTCCTATGTGCCTGCCGGGAGTGCATCCGTCGGTGTTGTGGACAGAATTTTTACAAGAGTCGGTGCAAGCGACGATCTGGCAAGCGGACAGAGTACCTTTATGGTGGAGATGAATGAAGTCTCCAATATTTTAAGAAATGCCACAAAAAATTCCCTTTTGATTCTGGATGAGATCGGAAGAGGCACCTCGACGTTTGACGGACTTGCCATTGCGTGGGCCGTAATCGAGCACATTGCAAACCGGAATCTGCTTGGTGCCAAAACACTTTTTGCAACGCATTATCATCTGCTGACCGAGCTGGAAGACAAGATGGACAATGTAAAGAATTACTGTATCGCCGTCAAGGAAAAAGGAGATGACATCGTATTTTTACGTAAAATCATTCCCGGGGGTACGGACCGCAGTTACGGTATTGAAGTGGCCAAACTTGCCGGTGTGCCGGACATGGTAATCGAGCGTGCAAAGGAAATTTTAAATGAACTTTCCGCAGGGGATATCGCGTCCATGATTCAGGATATCGATGTTTCGGTAAAAGAAGGAAATAAGACACGCAAAGTAATCAAACGTCAGGACGAGGTAGATGCCGGACAGCTTTCCTTCTTCGATTCGGTGACGGATGCGGAAATCATTAAAGAAATCGAGGAAGTTGACATTGCGACACTAACGCCGCTTGACGGTCTGAACCTGCTTTATCAGATTCAGAATAAGATTAAAAACCGGATATAAAAGATTTTTATAATCGGAAACAATTCTCATAATCGGTAATACGATTGGAAGGAAACAAATGATTCATATTTTAGATAACGAGACCATAAATAAAATTGCGGCCGGAGAGGTAGTCGAGAAACCTCTGAATGTTGTAAAGGAACTGGTAGAAAATGCAATTGATGCAAATTCTTCGGCAATTACGGTTGAGATTAAGGGAGGCGGAATCGACTATATCCGTGTTACCGATAACGGAGACGGAATATCGGGTACAGAAGTAAAAACCGCATTTTTAAGGCATGCAACAAGCAAGATTTCCACGGATGAGGATTTACATTATCTGACCACTCTCGGCTTCAGGGGAGAAGCACTTGCTTCCATTGCGGCAGTTTCGATGGTCGAAATGATTACCAAAACGGAAGAATCCCTGACCGGTACAAGGATCGTGATTGAAGGCGGTGAAATTAAGGAATTCGAAGAAATCGGAGCGCCGAAAGGAACTACAATTGTAGTAAGAAATCTCTTTTTCAATGTTCCTCCGAGAAAAAAATTCCTCCACAGCGCTGCTTCGGAAGGAGCTGCAATTGTGGAAACGATGCAGCGTCTTGCCCTGTCGATTCCGGGACTGTCCTTTAAGGTTGTTGTGAATGGTTCTGTCAAATTCATGACGAACGGAAACGGCGACTTAAAAGAAGTCATTTATCGTATTTACGGAAGGGCTACCTCGGATGAACTGGTTCCGATTTCGGTTGAAAAAGACGGAATCAGAATTGAGGGATATCTCGGAAGGCCTGTGATTGCAAGGGCAAACAGAGGGGATGAGACAATTTTTATCAATTCGAGATATATCAAGTCTGCACCGATTTCAAAGGGAATCGAAGAGGGATATAAAACACTTCTTATGATGCATCGTTTCCCGTTCTGTGTGCTGCATTTTAACATGGACACAACGGCACTTGACGTTAATATCCACCCGAATAAAATGCAGGTCAGAATAGACAATCAGGAGGAAATTACAAAGCTTCTTGCCGTGGAAGTCAGGCAGGCACTGATTTCAAGAAATCTGATTCCGGATATCGCAATGGTAAAAGAGGAAGAGAAGACGGAAAAAATCGTTGCGCCGGAACCTTTTGAAACAAACAGGATTACAAACGAATCGGAGGTTAAAAAATCGGATCTGATCTTTGACGACTCCGAAACGAATGAGAACAGAACCGTTGTTTTGTTTAACGACAAAGAGAATGCCGAAGAGGAAAAGGAAGCGGAACTGAAGAGAGTTGCCGCACTCAATCAGAGCGGTTCCGTAATCCAAAAGAAAATCAGTTATTTCGAGGATGAAATCCGGAATCAGCCGAAGAATACCGGTAACGCCGCATCCGGTTTGGAACAGAAGTCTTTTGCAACGCAGAATACAGCTGTAAATCCGAATCCGGCACTTCAGAATGTCATCGTGGAAAAACCGGAACAGTATACCATGTTCGAAAATGAATTTTTCACGAATGAGGCGAAAGAAGAATTTGAAGTCATCGGACAGGTCTTCGATACATACTGGATTATCGCGCTGAAAGATAAATTTTATTATATGGATCAGCATGCGGCACATGAAAAAATCAATTTTGAAACCTTTATGAAAAAATTCCATGAAGGAAAACTGGAGTCGCAAAACCTGATGCCTCCCTGTATTATTCAACTCAAACCGTCCGAATATCAGGTGTTTGACAAGAACAGGAAAGCATTTGAAAATCTTTCTTTCGAAATCGATGACTTCGGACAGGATGCCGTTGCGATTCATGCCGTTCCGACGGATCTTTTCGGTTATTCCATGCAGGAGCTGTTTATGGATGTATTGGAGGAACTTTCCACCGTATATTCCGCAAAGAATCCGACAACCGTGGAAGAAAGAATTGCAACAAGATCCTGTAAAGCGGCAATTAAAGGAAATACGGTTCTTTCCAAAGAATCGGCAAAGAAACTGATTGAAAAACTCTTTACACTGGAAAATCCCTATCAGTGTCCTCACGGAAGACCGACTCTGGTTGCCGTAAGCAAGACGGAGATGGAGAAGATGTTTAAACGAATTGTTTAAAGGAAATGTTTAAAGGAAGCTTTTAAAGGAAGTGGAAAAGAAAAAACTGATTATCTTAACCGGTCCTACGGGAGTCGGAAAAACGAAAATTTCAATCGGGCTTGCAAAGGCATTAAACGGTGAAATCATTTCCGCGGATTCCATGCAGGTTTATAAGGGACTTAATATCGGCTCCGCCAAGATTACCGGGCAGGAAATGCAGGGAGTCAGACATTTTCTGATTGACGTATTGAATCCGAAAGATGCGTTTGACGTTACTGTGTTTCAAAAAATGGCAAAGGAAGCAATTGAGGATATTACTGCGAGGGGAAAACTTCCGATTGTGGTCGGAGGAACGGGATTTTACATTCAGGCCTTAAGGAGAGACGTGGATTTTACGGAAGAAGACGGAAATCCGGAACTTCGGAAAAGTCTGGAGGAAGAAGCGGAAAAAATCGGGAAAACAGCCTTTCATGAGAAATTAAAAGACATCGATCCGGCATCTTATGACCGGATTCCCGCAGGGAATGTAAAACGTGTCGTAAGGGCGCTTGAATTCTACCGGATTCACGGATATCCGATTTCCGGACATAATGATACGGAGAAAGAAAAGAAAAGCATTTATGACGATTTCTGTTTTGTTTTAAGCAACGAAAGAAGTATTTTATACGATTCCATCAATAAAAGAGTCGATAAGATGGTGGAAGAAGGGCTGATTGAAGAAGTACGAAGATTAAAAGAATCCGGACTTACAACAAAGGATAATTCCATGCAGGGAATCGGCTATAAGGAAATTCTGCTTTATCTGGACGGCGGATGTACGAGGGAAGAGGCGATTGAACAGGTAAAATTAAACACAAGGCACTTCGCAAAACGCCAGTTTACCTACTTTAAGGGAATGGATGATGTCATCTGGTTTGACAAATCCGGTTATCCCAATCCGGACGAAGAGATTACGAATGAAATCGTAAGAATGGTAAAAGAAAGATATATGAAATAAAAAGATAAGGAATAACGGAGAAGAAAATGGAAAACATATATAAAGACATGGGAATATCCGATGAGGTTTTTGAATTTGGGCAAAAAGCACTGGAAGGGCTGAAAGACAGGTTTGCGGAAATCGATGTAATTGCGGAAGCCAATCAGATGAAGGTTTTAAAGGCATTACAGGAATGCCAGGTTTCCGAAGCATGTATGCTCGGTACTACGGGATACGGGTATAACGACCTTGGAAGAGACAGACTGGAAGAGGTATATGCGCATATTTTTCACACGGAGGATGCACTGGTACGTCCGCAGATTACCTGCGGAACACATGCACTGGCACTTGCGCTGATGAGCAATTTAAGACCCGGGGACGAACTCCTGAGTCCTGTCGGAAAACCGTACGATACACTTGAGAAAGTAATCGGCATTACACCGCATCCGGGATCGCTTGCGGAATACGGAATTTCCTACAGACAGGTGGATCTTCTTTCAGACGGAAGTTTCGACTATGAGAATATCAAAAAAGCAATAAACGATAAGACGAAACTTGTTACCATTCAGCGTTCCAAGGGTTATCAGACCAGACCCTCTTTTTCGGTTGACCAGATTGGGGAACTGACAGCATTCGTAAAGAGCATAAAGCGGGAAGTAATCGTAATGGTAGACAACTGTTACGGTGAATTTACCGAAAAGAAAGAACCTTCCGATGTCGGTGCGGACATGGTTGTCGGTTCATTAATCAAAAATCCGGGCGGCGGACTTGCACCCATCGGCGGGTATATTGCCGGAAAAAAGGAATGTGTGGAAAATGCGTCATACAGACTGACTTCACCGGGACTCGGAAAAGAGGTCGGGGCTTCGCTCGGCGTATTAAAGGATTTTTATCAGGGGCTGTTTTTGTCCCCGACGGTTGCGGCATCGGCTGAAAAGGGCGCGATTTTTGCCGCTGCAATCTATGAAGCACTGGGATTTGACGTCATTCCGAAAGCAGACGAAAAAAGACATGACATCATTCAGTCCGTTGTGTTAAGAAGTGCGGAGAGAGTAATTGCGTTTTGTCAGGGAATTCAGAAAGCGTCCCCTGTTGACAGCATGGCCATGCCTTATCCGGACGATATGCCGGGATATGATTCGCAGGTCATTATGGCCGCCGGCAATTTTATATCCGGTTCTTCCATTGAATTGTCCGCGGATGCTCCGATTCGTGAGCCGTATGCGGTTTATTTCCAGGGAGGACTGACCTGGCCGCACGCTAAATTCGGAATTTTAAGAGCAACCGAAGAACTTTATGAGAAGGGTTTAATTGAACTGAACCGGTAAATGTGATAAAATAAACTGTTAAAATTTGTTTTGTGAGGAAATACGCGTGTTAAACAATATATTCGGGATTGATCTCGGTACCAGTACGATTTGCATATACAATCATGATAAGAAAAGTTTCTTTCATGAGAAAAACATGATTGCCATTGACAAGCGTGTCGGAGTTATTGCTTACGGTGATTCCGCATATGAAATGTATGAAAAAGCGCCGGATAACATTAAGGTTACCTATCCTTTGTCGAACGGTGTAATTGCGGATATTCACAATATGCAGACGCTTCTGAAACTTTTTGTATCCGACGTGTCCGGCGGAAATTACAAGAATGCGACTTATTATATTGCGGTTCCGACGGATGTTACGGAAGTGGAGAAAAGGGCATTCTATGACCTGATTGACGAAGCAAATCTGAAAGCAAGAAGAATTTTCGTTGTGGACAAGGCAGTTGCCGATGCAATCGGTCTCGGCATTGATGTCAAAAATTCCCAGGGCGTTATGGTTGTGGATGTAGGTTTTAATACCACGGAAATTTCCATTATTTCGATGGGAGGTATCGTTATTTCCAAGATGATTAAGGAAGGCGGTACCAGTTTTGACGATGCAATCCGCAATGCGGTAAAAAGAGAATATCTTCTTCACATCGGCGGTAAGAGTGCCGAAAAAGTGAAGATGGAACTGGAACAGATCAAGGAAGAAAACGGAGCAGCCACGGTGTACGGCCGTGACGTGGCAACCGGACTTCCGATGGAACGTACGATTGATACAAAGCTTTTGGACAAAGCTTTACAGGAATATTTTGATGTGATTATCGACAATGTGAAGAATATTCTGGAACGTACACCGCCCGAATTGTCTGCGGATATTTACCGGAACGGTCTTTATTTAACCGGCGGAGGGTCCCTGGTATCCGACCTGGGACTTCAGCTTGCAAAGGGTACCGGTCTTAAGGTAAATCTCGCTGAGGAGGCGGGAAAAACCGTTATTCAGGGAATTGCGGAGATTATCCGCAACAAACGGTTCAGAAGCGTGGCTTACACAATTGAAGGCATGGGAAGATAATCAGGAGTTCATAAATGAGTCCCCGAGTACCACAGAAAAAAGAGAAATTTACGATACCTGCAAAATACTGGATGCTTGCGGTTTTAATAATTTGCGGTATTTTGCTTTTGGTTACGTTTTTGGTAGATATTCCGAATACTCCCGCAAACGTAGTTGTGGGATATACCATTGTGCCGATGCAGAAAGGTGTTACCGCCGTCGGCTCTTTTTTCGTGCAGCGAAAAGAAATGCTGACAACCATCGAAAAACTCCAGAAGGAAAACGAAGAACTGAGGACGGAAGTAAACAGCCTGACGGATGAAAATATCCAGTTAAAGCAGGAAAAATTCGAGCTTTTGTCACTTCGTGAACTGTTTGAACTCGATGAGCAGTATTCGGATTATGAAAAAGTCGGAGCGAGAGTCATTGCCGGAGGCACAGGAAACTGGTTTGATTCCTTTACCATTGACAAGGGCAGTAATGACGGACTGGAAGCTGACATGAATGTTTTGTCCGGAAGCGGACTTTGCGGAAGAATTGTTGCGGTCGGTCCGAACTGGGCAAGGGTTCTTGCGGTAATCGATGATACTTCAAATGTGTCCGCACAGGTTTTATCGACGTCTGACAGGCTGATTGTATCCGGAGATCTGGAATCCATGAAGGAAAACCATATCCGGTTTACGGATCTTTACGATGAGGAAAATAAAGTTGCGGTCGGAGACAAGGTCGTAACCTCCAATATTTCGGACAAATTCCTGCCCGGTATTTTAATCGGATATATCAGTTCCATCGAATCCGATCCGAATAATCTGACCAAGTCGGGCTATATTACACCGGCGGTGGATTTTAAGCATATGAGTGAAGTTTTGGTTGTGACCGAAATGAAACAGGCTACAGAAGAGTAAATGAAGAAATTTTTATTAAATACAGTATTGGTTATATTGTTCTTTGTCCTGCAGACATCCTTGTTCGGCAGGCTTTCCGTTGTTGGAGTAATCCCGAATCTTCTGGTGATTCTGGTTTCCGTCATGGGATTTATGCAGGGAGACCGGAATGCACTGATCATCGGTTTTTTCTGCGGCCTTCTGGTGGATATTTTTACCTTTAAAATCATCGGAATTCATGCGCTCATCTATGCTTTCATGGGTTATGTGACCGGTAAATTCCACAATACTTTTTATCCGGAAGATTTCAAACTCCCGCTTCTTGTGGTTACCGGAAGCGATCTCGGATTTTCAATCCTGATGTATTTTTTCACGTATCTTTTCCGTGCAAAATTCCATTTTGGATACTATTTTTTGAATGTCTGCCTTCCGGAACTGGCTTACACGCTGCTTGTGGCGGTTTTGATTTATCCGTTGTTCCTTTTGATGTACCGCTTTGTTCTTCGTGAAAAAATCAGGGAATAAAAGAAAAATAACGGGGCTTGGGTTGGAGATAATCGTAAATGTTTGAAGAAGTGAAGGAATTATTAAAAAAAATTCTTTCCTCCAGAATGTTTATTCTGGGGCTTCTTTTTGTTGCCGGTGCAACGGTTCTGATTTCAAGGGTTTTTTATCTGCAGATTGTAAAAGGCGATTATTATCAGGATAATTTCCAGCTGAAGATTATCCGTGAACGTACAATCAGTGCCGCAAGAGGCAATATATACGACCGGAACGGGAATCTTCTGGCATATAACGAACTTGCATATAGCGTCGTGATTGAAGATATTTTCGATGACGAGCAGGATAAAAATGCGGCAATGAATGACGTGATTTTAAGACTTGCGGAACTGATTGAAAAAAACGGGGATGCCGTTATTTCGGATTTCGGAATTACGTTAAACCGGGACGGCGAATTTGAATTTGCATATCAGGATACCAGACATTTCAGATTTTTAGCAGACATTTACGGCTATGCCACGATTGACAAATTAAAATTTGAAGAGAAAAATGCCACACCCGAGGATGTGGTGGATTATTTTTGCCAAAGAAGAAAATATGCAATCGGAACCTACAATACCGACCATGAAACGGGAAAGCGGGAATTTGTTCCGAGAGAAGGATATACGAACGAGGAAATTTTAAAGCTCATTACCATTCGTTATTCCATTGATTTGAATGCATTTAAAAAATACGTGACAACCACGGTTGCGGCTGACGTATCCGATGAAACCGTCGCGGCAATCTATGAAAACGAAGACCGTTTAAAGGGAGTTTCGATTTCGCGTGACACGGTCAGAAGATATAAGGATTCCGTTTATTTTTCCCAGATTATCGGATATACCGGAATGATTTCCCAGGAGGAATTTGATGAATACAATGCCGGCCTGGAAGATGCTGCTTATTCGATGAACGATTATGTCGGAAAAACCGGAATGGAACTCTCCATGGAACAGTATCTTCAGGGTACGAAAGGAAAAGAAGTCCTGTATGTAAACAATACCGGTAAGGTACTTGAACAGGCATCTTATACGGCACCCGTGGCCGGTAATGATGTATATCTGACAATTGACAGGGATTTGCAGGTGGCAATTTACCATTTGCTTGAGCAGAAAATTGCGGGAATCCTGGTTTCCAAGATCCGTAACGTAAAAGAATATATTCCGAGGGAAAATGCGACTGCATCGGATATTATCATTCCGATTGATGATGTTTATTATGCATTTTTCAACAATAACGTAATTGATACCAGAAGGCTTTCGAAACCATATGCAACCGATACGGAGCAGGAAGTGTATGCGGCGTATGTTTCAAAAGAAGGGGATGTGCTTGCGCAGATTGAAGCGCAGTTAAGGGAAGGAGAAACTCCTTATAACCAGCTTCCGAAGGAGTATCAGACCTATCAGAGCTATATTATCCAGATGCTTTCCTCCGAAAACCACGGAATCATCATAAAAGGTGAGGGATACGAAGAGGATGCGACATACATCGCCTGGGCAAAGGATGAAACCATCAGTATCAAGGCGTATCTGGAGTATTGTATTTCCCAAAACTGGATTAATACCCAGAATCTGGATGTCAACAAAAAGTATTCGGATTCCGCGGAAGTATATGATGCGGTTGTGCGTTACACATTGGAACACCTGACCAACAATACGGAGTTTACCAAGCGTATTTATAAATATATGATTGCGCAGAATCTGATTTCCGGACGGCAGATCTGTCTGATTCTCTGGGACCAGAATCTGATTAAAGTACCGAAAGACCGTGTGGAGTCCTTAAGGGCAGGAGGAATCAGTTCCTATGATTTTATCTTAAAAGGAATCGAAGAACTGGAAATCACACCCGCAATGCTTGCCCTGGATCCGTGCTGCGGATCCGTTGTACTGACGGATGTCAATACGGGGGACGTTCTGGCACTTGTTTCGTATCCGAGTTACGATAATAACCGTCTTGCGAATTCCGCGGATACGACTTATCTTGCAAAACTGAACAATGATTATTCCAGACCTCTATGGAATTATGCGACGCAGTACCGTTCCGCGCCGGGTTCCTGTTTTAAACCGGTATCCGCCTTTGCCGGACTGATGGAGGGGAAGATTGACTTATCCTCGATAATTGTCTGTACGGGTACCTTTGATAAACTGACCGGAATTCAGCATAAATGCTGGATTTATCCGGGCGGTCACGGTTCCTTAAACGTTACCGGCGGTATTCAGCATTCCTGTAACTGCTTCTTTTACGAAGTCGGATACCGGCTTGCAAAAGATGAAAATGATGTATATGATGCGGATCTCGGAGTCGAAAGGCTTGCAAAATACGCGGATTTATTCGGTTTGTCTGAAAAATCCGGCGTGGAAATCTATGAAGCGGAGCCGAATGTTTCCACGGTTTATCCGGTACCTTCCGCTATCGGACAGGGTGAACATGCCTATACGACCATCGGGCTCAACCGATATATTACGGCGGTAGCCAATAACGGAACCGTTTATAATCTGACTTTGCTGGATGAAGTAAAGGATACGAAAGGAAATGTGGTACTGGACAATCACGCATCCATCCGCAACAAGGTGGAAATTCCGTCGGAATACTGGAATGCCGTACATACCGGTCTGAAGAAGGTTGTGGAAGGAAAGGCATATTTCTCGAAACTTCCGGTATCCGCGGCCGGCAAAACCGGTACTGCACAGGAGTCCAAGAAACGTGCAAACCATGCGCTTTTTGTAGGGTATGCTCCTTTTGAAACCCCGCAGGTTTCCGTAACCGCCAAAATCATGAACGGTTATAATTCCGATTATGCGGCGCAGCTTTCCAAAGACGTACTTGCATACTATTTCGGTTCCGAACAGAGAGACGAGATGATTACCGGAACGGCTGAAACACCGCTTACTGCCGTTGGTGGAGATTAATATGTCGCAGATTATCCAAAGTTTAAAAAATTACAGATTCAGGGATTATAATTTCAGATTGATTATAATGCTTCTTGCAATATCGATTATCGGAATCCTGTCTGTCGGAAGTGCGGAAAAAAGCCTGCAGTCCAAACAGATTTACGGTCTGATTATCGGTGTGGTTTTGATGCTTGTGCTTTCTTTTATCGACTATACGGTACTGCTGAAACTCTGGTGGCTGATTTATGCCGTTAACATT
This sequence comes from Lachnospiraceae bacterium, assembly GCA_024681795.1. GTDB lineage: Bacteria > Bacillota > Clostridia > Lachnospirales > Lachnospiraceae > UBA3766. The sequence continues at coordinate 50,894 of JAILAD010000078.1, forward strand.
GTACTTCTGGTACTGGTTTTAACGGTGGGAGAGGTCCACGGAGGTGCGAAGAGATGGCTGAATATCGGAATTGCGGTTCAACCGTCCGAAACCGCGAAAATTATGTTGATTCTGTTCTATGCACAGTTTATAATGAAATTTAAGGATAAAATGAAGGAAATTTGGGTAATTTTGCTTTCCGTGGCGCTCATGATTCCGCCGCTTCTCTTAATTGCCAAACAGCCTGATTTATCCACAACCATAGTTGTATTCCTGGTGCTGATTACGGTGCTTTTTATCGGGGAAATTCCGTACAAATATGTACTGGCGGTTCTCGGAGTGGCCGTACCGGCAGCGGTTTTGTTGTTCATTTATTTATTGCAGCCGAATCAGAAACTTCTGGATTCCTATCAGCAGAAGAGAATTCTTGCCTGGCTTCATCCGGAACAGTACGAACTCGAGGAAGCATACCAGCAGTTGAATTCCGTAATGGCAATCGGCTCCGGACAGCTTACCGGAAAAGGATTAAACAATAACGTGGTTAATTCCGTAAAAAACGGTAATTTTATATCCAAACCGCAGACAGACTTTATTTTTACAATTATCGGAGAAGAACTTGGATTTGTCGGATCTGCAATTGTAATTGCACTGCTTCTCGGAATCGTGGTGGAATGCTTTGTTATCGCATTTAAAGCCAAAGATATTTCCGGAAGGGTTGTGGCAGGAGGAATGGGGGCATTGATCGGGTTCCAGGGAATGCTGAATATAGCCGTGGCAACCGGTCTTTTACCAAACACGGGACTTCCGCTTCCGTTTGTTTCGGCAGGTCTGACTTCCATGGTAAGTCTTTATATCGGAATGGGGTTTGTACTGAACGTGGGACTTCAGTGCGAGCAAAAATATACTAATTAATTGGGGTGGGGTAACAAAATGAACATTGCGTTAATTGCACATGATGCAAAAAAGAAACTGATGCAGAATTTCTGTATTGCATACAGAGGAATTCTGTGTAAAAACGAACTGTATGCAACGGGTACCACGGGACGTTTAATAGAAGAAGTAACCAATTTAAACGTTCATAAGTATCTGGCAGGACATCTCGGCGGCGAACAGCAGATTGGTGCACAGATTGAACATAACCAAATTGACCTTGTTATTTTCCTGCGCGATCCGTTAACCGCGAAATCGCATGAACCCGAAATCAGCAATGTTGTCAGACTTTGTGATATTCACAATATTCCGATTGCAACCAATCTGGCTTCGGCTGAACTGCTTATCAAATCATTGGACAGAGGAGATTTAGAGTGGCGTGAAATGTATAAATAAAGCCTTTCTCTTATCTTTAGTAATAGTATCGGTATTTATGTTTGCCGGATGCGGGAATAAAGAATTCAGTATGGAATTCAACCGCAACATGAATTCCACTTCCTATACGATGGTCAGCATCGCGGAGGTGAATTCCACTCTGACCGGATATGCCGAATCCATCTGCGTGGATTTCGGCGAGTATTCGAAAGGTACGGAATATCTGGATTCCGAAGCGGGTGGTCTTTTTGACATGACCGACTACAAAGTGCTTTACGGAAAGAATCTGTATGCATCCATGAATCCTGCATCGCTTACAAAAATCATGACCGCATATGTTGCATTGAAATACGGGAATTTAGGAGATCGTATTACAGTTACGGAAAATGCGATGATTACCGAATCGGGTGCACAGACGGCAGGCTTGAAGCCGGGAGACACCATGACGCTTGAACAGGCTCTCAATATTATGATGGTTTGTTCGGCAAATGATGCGGCAGCCGCAATTGCAGAGCATGTCGGCGGCGGCAGTATGGATGTATTCGTAAATGCAATGAATGCCGAAGCCCTCAGAATCGGTGCTACCGGCACACATTTTACCAATCCCCACGGACTTACGGATGATGCTCATAAAACAACGCCGTATGATTTGTATCTGATTTTTAACGAAGCATTAAAGGATGAGACTTTTAAGAATATTATCGGTCAGGTGGCATACACCACCACAATTTCCGATGCAGCCGGAAATGCCAAGGAAATCAGTGTGAATTCCACGAATTCTTTCTTAAGAGGAGATTATGAATCTCCCGCGGAGGTTGCAGTTTTGGGAGGAAAGACCGGAACGACGACAGCGGCTGGTTCATGCCTTGCAATTTATGCAAAAGATTCCGCTAACAGATATTTTATTACTGTTGTGTTAAACGCACCGGACAGGGAGACTTCCTATACGGATACAATTGCGTTGCTGCAACTTCACGGAAGCTGATGATACGGTTGTTTCGGTAATCATTATTTTATTATTTGTCAGGTTGTATTTTACATAGATTTTTAGTATAATGAAACTGTGTTTTGAACACAAAAATATTTATCGGAGGGGTATTACATTATGGTTCGTATGATTACAGGTAAGAATGGAAAGGGTAAATCCAAGGTACTTTTGGAGAAGGTAAATTCGGAAGTGAAAACAGTGCTCGGAAATGTCGTTTATATCGACACTACCACAAAGCATATGTATGAATTAAACAATAAGATTCGACTTATTAACGCGTCCGAGTATATGTTAAACTCCGGCGACAGATTTATTGGATTCCTTTCCGGTATTATTTCACAGGATCACGACCTTCAGCAGATGTATTTTGATAATTTCTTAAAACTTGCAAACATTGAGATTACGGAGCTTGAGGGAGCCGTACATGAACTTGAACTTTTAAGTGATAAATTCGGAGTGGATATTTATCTTTCCGTTTCCACATCTGACGGTGACATTCCCGCTTCTTTGGAAGACAGAGTACTTGTTGCACTTTAATTATTAAATATCCTGTACGAACAAGCCTCAGAAGCTTTTCTGGGGCTTTCCTTTTGAAAATGGCAGATACTCGTAAAACAAACAACAATCCCGAAAACAACAGAAGAAAGAATCCCTATAAAAAACCGATAAATATCAATATAGGGATTATTATTTTTGTACTCATCGGGATTTATATCGTTTACAGTCTTTTAGCCTATATGCGTTCCAAACCCATAGCGGGATATGAAGTAAAAATCGGATCACTGACTTCGCCTGCAACATTTACCGGTTTAATTATCCGCGATGAGGAAATTGTTTATGCGGATGAGGCAGGGTACGTGAATTATTACACCCGTGAAGGAGAAAGGGTTTCGTTCGGTGATCTGGTTTATTCCGTGGATTCCAGCGGAGAACTGGCGGAGATGCTTAAATCTGCAAATTCGGATGAACGAGTGATGTCAAACGAGGATTTTAACGAAATCCGGAATGAGATTATTGATTTTTCAAAGGATTTTTCCCGAGAGAAATTTTATCCGGTTTATGATTTCAAATATTCGCTTCAGGGCATGACGTTAAAACTTTCCAATCTGAATGTTTTAAACAATATCGGAAATATGTCTTCCGGTCGTCTGGGAAATTCGGTTCGAATGAAAAATGCACAGGGAAGTGGATATGTCGTATTCAACGTGGATCATTATGAGGGAACGGAAGCCGAAAATATTACGGTGGAAGATTTTGACAGAAGCGGTTATGAGAAGAAACAGTTTGTAAATAACGAGCTGGTTGCATCCGGTGATCCGGTATACAAACTGATTAAGTCGGAAGACTGGAAGGTGATTATTCAAACGGATGAAAGCACCGCCCAGAGGCTGAAGGAAGAAGGCAGCGTTACCGTTAAATTCTTAAAGACGCAGAATACCTGCATTGCTTCGACGGATGTAATAAAGCACGGAGAAGGGACTTTTGTGATTTTATCGTTTCGTTCTTTTGTTTCCACATTTGCTACGGACAGATTTCTCGATATCGAGATTGTTATGGATGAAAAGACCGGTCTGAAGATTCCGAATACCTCAATTGTTGAGAAGGAATTTTTCCTGATTCCCGAAGAATTTGCGGATGTGGACGAGACAAATTCGGAAAAGGCTACGTTCGGTATTCAGACATATAACGATAAGGGACAGCTTGCGACGCAGTTTGTCAGTCTGGTTATTTATGACAAAGAGGACGGATATTACTATGTAAATGCGCCTGAAATCGATCTCGGAACCATTCTGGTTAAGACGGATTCCAATCAGACGTTTACGGCAAGCAAGAAGGGTACCTTAATCGGAGTTTACAATATCAACAAAGGATATGCCGATTTCAGACAGATTACGATTCAGTATCAGAATGAAGAATACTCCATCGTAACACCGAACTCCAATTACGGTCTTCGCGCTTATGATTATATTGTTCTCGATGCAACAACCGTAAATGACAATGATTTGATTTATCAAAGAGATACCAAGTAAAGGAAGTTTAAAAACATGGCTGATTCAGCAAATAATTCTGTGGATACCGCAAAGAATTATCAGAATGTCTTAAATGAAATGACGGAGGTTTTGCGTAAATCCGGACGTGATTCTAATGCCTGTACACTGATTGCGGTAAGCAAAACAAAGCCGGTGGAAATGATGCTTCCGGTTTATGAAGCGGGCTGTCGTGATTTCGGGGAAAATAAAGTCCAGGAAATCATGGATAAATACGATAAAATGCCCTCTGATGTCAGATGGCATATGATCGGGCATTTGCAGACGAATAAAATTAAATATATCATCGACAAAGTTTATATGATTCATTCCGTCGATTCGCTTCATCTTGCGGAGGCAATCAGTAAAGAAGCGGTCAAGAAAAATGTTACGGCAAGAATTTTACTGGAAGTAAATGTAGCGAAGGAAGAAAGTAAATTCGGCGTGACGTTGGAGGAAACGGCGGAATTATATAAGAATGTGTGTAAATTACCGAATCTTTCGGTGGAAGGTCTGATGACAATTGCACCATATGTAGAAGATGCAGAAGAAAATCGTCAATATTTTGCGAATTTACGCCAATTATCAGTTGACACAGGCATTAAAAAAACGGATAATAATATTGGCGCTGAATTGTCTATGGGAATGAGCGGCGATTATATTGTTGCCATTGAAGAAGGTGCCACTTTTATACGTGTCGGTACCGGAATATTCGGCGAAAGAGTTTATGTTGTGTAGGAGGTAAATCATGGCATCCAAAGATGTATTTGAGAAGATTTTGAACGGCATCGGTCTTGACAGCGGCGCTGACGATGATGATTATGATGCGGAATACGAAGAGGAAGAGGAGATTGAGGTAGAACGTAAAAGATTACCCAGAAGACCGAAACCTCAATTCGTACAAAGCAGAAGAAACAGCAGTTCAAACAGAGGGGAGAGGGTAGACGAAATGTATAACATTCACAGAATGCATGCAAAAACTATTGATGACGGAAAGCAGATTACCGAACTTTTGAAGAACAGAACGACTGTTATTATTAATCTGGAAGGTGTTGATCTTGCGGTTGCACAGAGAATTATCGATTATACTTCCGGTTCCTGTTTTGCTCTCGATGCGAAACTGGAGAGTATTTCTTCCTACATTTTTATGGCATCTCCCGCAGCTGCCAACGTAACGGCTGATATTACCGGTGAGAATGTAAGTTCCATTGACGTTCCGGGTTCGGAAGGCGGAGATTATCTGTAAAATGTAATATAATTCAGTATACGGATTCCCGGTAATTTACGTTACCGGGAATTTTTAATAAAAAGCATAAATCAAAAGGAAAACCAATGAAAAGCATTTTAGTGGAAAAAAGCAAAACTATTACATTCCCCGTTATAATCGGGGAAAAGACGGAATTAGAGAAAATGACTGCCGGAAAAGAGACGGTTTTTGTCACGGATGAAAACATATCCGATTGTATGAAGGATTTATCGGATTCGAAATTATATGTGATTTCCTTAAGAAAAAAGGAATTTAGTCATTTTCTTCAGATGATTGAAGAGCAGAAAGGAATTCAATGGATTCTGGCTCCCAAAAGACCTATGGAAATGGTATATAACGGGGGAGTTCCTTATTTTTGTTATCCGGAAGGTGTATTTCTGGACATGGGTATTATTTCCGGTTTTTCAAACGATGATTTTTATGAACTGATTGCATATGCGATGCGTTTCGGAATGGAACAGAGTACAAATTTGTACGGATATATCATTAATCATCTTTATGAACTCTGTGATTTGGATTATGAGACATTGGAAGAACTCTTTGAAATGATTTACAGGGTTCATGACAGAATAATGGTAAAGAAAACCAAAGAAGAACGGAATCAAATTTCGCTTCCCGAAGTGATGGGAGAATTCTATGATTCCCTGGGATTGTATAAGCATTCCGATGCGATTGCCTACGGATGTATTAACGGCGCATATTATTCTTACCGGAATGAATTTATCTCAACGGAGGATTATTACGAGATCCGTGATATGTTTGTTCCCTTCGGGCTTTCGATTATGCAGACAAGAAAAAACAAGGCGGAACTGCTGGAAGCATTTCGTAAGTTTTTACAGGAAAGACAATATGAAAAAGAGATTCTTTCGATGAAAAAAATCGGAAGACTCGACATGCCGGTTGATTTTGACAGATGGCTGGACGAAGCATTGTTTGAAGCGGTATTCTTTGATGAGGAAGCGAATGACTGAGACTGTTAACGAATCGGAAAATTTCAGATTTATCGTGGATTCTTCCGCCGCAGAGGAAAGGCTTGATGTTTTTTTGTGTGACCAGTTTGATTCTTTGTCACGAAGTTATATTCAAAAGCTGACGAAAGAAGGCCTTATTCAGGTAAACGGAAGTGTGAAGAAATGCGGGTATTCCCTTAAGGAAAATGATGTAATCAGTATTACGATTCCCGAATCGCAGTCTCCTTCCATTGAAGCGGAAAACATTCCTCTGGATATTTTATACGAAGACGACGATCTTCTGGTTGTTAACAAACCCAAGGGGATGGTGGTGCATCCTGCTGCCGGACATTATTCCGGTACACTTGTAAATGCGGTAATGTATCACTGCAAAGATTCTCTTTCCGGAATTAACGGAATTATGAGACCGGGCATTGTACACCGTATTGACCGTGATACCAGCGGGTCGCTCATTATCTGCAAGAATGATTTTGCCCATAATTCCATTGCCGCACAGTTAAAGGAACACAGTGCAAAACGCATTTATAAAGGGATTGTATGCGGCCATTTAAAGGAAACGGAAGGAATGGTTAATGCGCCTGTCGGAAGGGATTCAAACGACCGGAAGAAAATGTGCGTCAATCCGAGGTCGGGACTTTCCAAAAACGCGGTTACACATTATCACGTGGAAGAGGTTTTAAACGGGTTTGATTATGCATCGTTCCGGCTGGAAACAGGAAGAACGCATCAGATTCGTGTTCATATGGCATCTTTAAATCATCCGCTGCTCGGAGATACGGTTTACGGTTCCTCGAAGGATTCGTACCATACAAACGGACAGGTTCTTCATGCGGAAGTAATCGGATTTATTCATCCGAGAACGGAAGAATATATGGAATTTACGGCTCCGCTACCGGAGTATTTTGTAAAATTACTGGATAAACTGCGTGAATGACCTGCTAAAAAATAATATGTAAATAATTACATGCAATATAATATGCAGAAATAAGAAAGGTGTTACATGAAAAAGAAAATTCCTTTTATTTTATCGTTTCTTACCCTGGCAGTTATTTTTACGGGATGCTTCGGAATGGAAGATATTTTTTCGTCGGAAATCGAAAATGAATCGGAAAGCGTGATTGTTTCGGAAAACATTCCGGTTACGGATACCGAAACAGCGCAGGAAGGCGCATACGGTGTTCTTGTAGTGGATGAAAACGAGTCGCCCGTATCGGGAGTAACGGTTCAGTTTTGTACGGATAATGAATGCAATATCGGAAAAACAGGAAATAACGGGATCGCGGAATTTGCGACCGGGGAACCGGGGGAATATAAGGTTTCCGTATTGCAGGTTCCGGAAGGATATACGAAAGATGAAAATGAATATATAACGGAAAATGATTTCGGACAGATTAAGATTGTGCTGGAAAGAAGTGAAGAAAAGACGGTTGTAACGGGACCCGTACCAATTGAGGATGCAGAAGGGCTTACAATGTCGTTTGACGCCGTCGATTTTAACGGAAACGAAACGGACATTGAAGACCTGTTTTCCGGACATGACGTAACCATGGTAAATCTTTGGGCTACCTGGTGTCATTACTGTGTGGAAGAATTACCGTATTTGGAAGAATATAATAAAGAATTGGAAAAAAACGGTTGTCAGATTATCGGTATCTGCGAGGACGGAAACTATGACCCGGAACTTGCGACATATCAGCTTAACGACGCAGGTGTAACATATCCCAATTTTGTTGTAAAAGACGATTTCGAATCAGCATTTGAAACGACTGTTTTTCCCATCACCTATTTTGTGGATTCCAACGGTACCATTCTGACCGAACCGGTAATGGGTGCCGATTTCAGAGGCTATCAGGCTGCAATAGAAGAAGCACTGGAAAAAGTGCGGGGAGATTAAATGAACTTATGCCTGCATGTTCCTTTATTTTTTAGAAGAATTACGCCAGTTCCGGCTGTCCTTTACCTCGGCTTCCGCGGCTTTTGCATAGATATTCGTAGTCAGAATGGATTTATGTCCCATACGCTTCTGAAGGGTCAAAATATCCTTATCGGAATTGCGGTAGAATTCCATCGCAAAAGAAGAACGCAGTTTATGAGGGGAAATGGAGTGCGCTTTTTCCGGTAATGCAGCAGATACGTACTTCTTTAACATACTCTGAATTTCCCGGACGGAAAGACGGTTCCCTTCAAGCGTTACGAAAAACGGATCGTCCCCGTGGAAGAGATCTCCTCTGGCCTTTCTCTCATTCAGATAATCCGTTAAATATTCTGCGGATTCATCGGAAAAATAAATCATCTGGATTTTATTCCGGCCTTTTCTCTGAACGACAACCGTATAATCATCCATGGAAAAGTCTTTTACATTGATGGATGCAAGTTCCGATACACGAAGTCCGGTATCCAGAAAAAGGAAAATAATAGCCAGATCACGTTTCTTTAAATGTTCATGATATCTTAACTGTCCGTCGGTTAATCCATAGCCGGAACGAACGGTATTCAATAATTTTTCCTGTTCCTCCATGGTAAGATATACCACGAAATCCTTTTCGGGCAGACGTATTTTGGTGGAACCGCTGACAGGATTATAAGTCAGTTTCCGTTGCGCATTAATCATATAATTGAACATGGCGGAAATTGCGGATTTCTTTCTGGCTCTTGTTTTTTCACCGAGTCCCAAATCTTTCATGGTAAACAGATAAACATTGATGTCCTCGGCCGTAATCTGTTCCAAATCCTGCATGTCAATTTCCCTTAGGGATTTTTCACTGAAATAGGGATAATGGTTAACGGCAAATTCCAGGAAATATTTGATATCCCTTGCATATGCGATTTTGGTGGTAAGGGTATTTTCCGATAAACCGGTCATTAAATAACTCCGGGTACATTCCGGTAAAGAATTGATTAAATCAAGATATTTCTGTGAATCCAGTTTTTTATCCTGCATTTCGGTTTCCTCTTATGCGTGAAATTATTTTATACTATTATATCCCAAATCATGAAGCTGCACAATCAAAACAGATTATAGTATAATGAATCAGATTGTGGAAGATGCAGGAAAATAAGGAATAAAACTTTTTTGTATGTCAGAGAAACCGATTACGTATTATTCATTAAATCAATATTTGAAAGACACTTTCGGGAGTAAGGTCTATAAAATCGCATTAAACGGGGGTTTTACCTGCCCGAACAGGGACGGGAAACTTGATACGAGAGGATGTATTTTCTGTTCGGCGGGAGGAAGCGGGGATTTTGCGGAATCGCCGGATTTAAGCATTACGGAACAGATTGAAGCCGGGAAAAGAAGAGTATCGGATAAAATCAAAGACGGAAAGTATATCGCGTATTTTCAGGCTTATACCAATACTTACGGACCTTTGGAAAAAATGCGGAAACTATTTACGGAAGCGATTTTGCACCCTGACATTGTGGCCGTATCCGTTGCGACCAGACCGGACTGTCTCGGGGAGGACGTGCTGAATCTGCTTTCGGAATTAAACCGGATTAAACCGGTCTGGGTGGAACTCGGGCTTCAGACAATTCATGAAAAAAGTGCCGAATATATAAGGCGCGGATATCCGTTGTCTGTTTATGAAGAGGCTGTAAACAGCCTGAAAAAACGGGATTTGAATGTAATAACGCATGTGATTTTGGGACTTCCCGGAGAAACATTTGAGGATATGAAAGATACCGTGCGTCATGTATGCGAATGCGGAACAGACGGTATTAAATTACAGCTTTTACATGTTCTGAAAGGTACTGATCTGGCAAGGCAGTACGAAGAAGGGAAATTTGAAGTGATGGAAGAGGAGGAATACCTTGATCTGATATCCGAACTGTTACAGATCATTCCGAAGAATATTGTAATTCACAGGCTTACGGGAGACGGACCCAAAAAAGATCTGATCGCGCCGCTTTGGAGTGCCGATAAAAAGCATGTTTTAAACAGAATGAAAGAAAAGCTGAAAAGATAATAAGATAATGAGAAAAAGAATGTTAAAAAAATAACAAACAGACAGAGAGAAGTATGGAAGAATATAATTTTGAAAGACAGGAAGGCGAATTCAGGGAAACCAATTATGAGAAAAAATTCGGAGATGCCGGACCGCTTCACGATCCAAATGCATTAACATGTGCAAAACAGGCAATGATTGGCACCGCAGCTGCATTTGTAGGGGGAATTGCCAGCTTTATAATTGCCGTATTTCTCAGCAGAGTTTATATTGCGCTTGCTGCGATTGCGCCTGTTAGTGTCGTAATTGGTCTTATTTATGCAATTAATTCACTCAGAATCGATAAAGGAAGTCTGATTTATTAATAGATATAAATTATTGATTATTTTTTATAGACATATTCAAATTAACGAATAAAAAAAATCATCCGCAGAAAAAAATCTTGCGGATGATTATTTATAAACCCTTTTTCAAACTCGTAATAAAGCAAATTAATGGCAAATGATTAAAATACGGCTTTTATACCGTTTTTCATATCCTATTATGCATAAAACTATAATTTCACGCATAGGAAGATTTAGAAGAATAATCCTCTCTTCAGAGAATTTATCCTTTTCTTAATATACCTGGTCCGTCCACACAAACCGATACTTCGGGTCTGCAATGCGGAATTATCATTGCCTGAAATGCGTGATAAATGTCCGGTTTACCGGACCAGACGGTTTCTTTTAACCGGTTTTTTGCATGACGCAGCATTCTTTTACCTGAACGGGCTTACGATATCGATATACGATTCATCATAGACGCAGTTTTCTTTTTTCCAAAACGGGCTTTTTGAAAATCTCCTGCAATTCATTTACAATTTGCTCGGAATAATCATTTTGAGTTTTTTTGGAACTTGCAAAAAAAGCAGACGGTACTCCCTTTAACCTGAATGTTTCCTCTTTCAGATACGGATTATCGATTGCTAAAACGATGGAATTATTTCTTGTATATCTCCATTCCGAGTGGTCACCGGAGGAATCATATTCATAAATCATTTCATAAGCAATACCTTTTACGGCACTGTACGGATGAATCAGTCCGCTTGGGTTACCGACTTCTGTGCTGTTAAATTCAGTTGCAGATGCAACACGGAAAAGAAAATTCATTTCATCCAGTTCCAGACAACCGTCACAAATAACCCTTGTCGGAGTAAAAAAAGAATACTCTTCCTGATTCTTTTTTAAGTATTCAAGACGTTCCTCCAGATCTTTTGAAGATAGACTTCTGATTGTAGAATCCGGAGAGATATAATGCGCGGTTTTATGAGCCGGAAGAAGAGCCGGGTCTTCTGCTCGTTTCGGAAGCATGGCTGTATACTTTGATAAACATTGATTGCAAATTACTCCGTCAGTCAGCTTATGAAGCTTGAAAAATGATTCCGTTTTATTATTCTTGCAGTAAATACAATATTTCCACTTTGCATTGGGATCATTCGCAATTCTTTCATCTTTGTATTCTTCGCCGAGAATTTCCGCACCCACGCTCATTCCGTCCGCCGAAAGTTTCATATCGTTTATTGTTCCGAGAACACCAAGTCCTCCGGCGAGGAAAATATTCACTGCAAAGATTTTTACTGTTCTTCTTCCCAGTGCCTCATAGTATTCATAGACTTCTTTTACACCGGCTTCACCGTTTTCTATGCGTTCCAGTAATTTTTTCGTCTTTAAGAAACCAAGAAGATTAATCACGAACATTACCAACATGGCAACACCGTAAATCAAAATGCATAATACCAATCCGACAACCAGAAGGTAAATAAGCAAACCTGTCCAGATACGAAGGTTTTTCTTTATGGCTTCCTTCTGTGCCTCCAGATATTCGCTTTCCGTCATTGGTGTTTCTTCAAAGGTTTCTTCTTTTAAATTCGTGCCGTCCATGTCTTTTCCCCCTTTTCTGTCCCGCTGTATTTTTTTCGATTTTTTTACACTGATTTTTAGTTTACTCCATCATTGCTTTTACTGCAACAAAATGCCGGAATCAACACACTCATTGCAGTTAAAATTTGAAATAATTTGCAATAATTCCATTGCCTTCTATGCGGCATTCAAACAAACAGCCGTCATATTCGCCTTTCAGGTCGTTTCCCGATGTTGTAATAAATAAAGTATTTAAATCCGGTCCGAAGCAGCAGGAAGTAACATTTGTTGCATCCACGTGAATGAGGGCAAGCAATTCACCTGTTTTCCCGTCTCTTTTTTCGATTCGGTGTCCTCCCCAGATTGCAACATATAAATTATCATCGGCATCGATACACATCCCGTCAGGGATTCCGTTTTCCGTTTTGAATAATATTTCTCTGTCTGAAATTTCATTTGTTTCAGAATCGTAACGATAACGGAAAATTGCTTTTTTCGGGGAATCCGAGAAATAAAATGTCTGATTGTCCTTACTCCATGCCATCCCGTTCGATATTTCGGTATTTTTTTGCATATATTTTAATTTCCTGTTATCGAGACAATACAGGTTTCCTTCCGGCTCATATTCCCCTTCCCCAACACTGGAACCGAACCAGATTCGTCCTTTTGAATCTGCTTTTGCATCGTTTGAGCGAAGGTAAGGCTTGAATTCTTTTGTCAGATCAAGAAAAAGCCGGATTTCATCTTTGGAATTCAGTAAATACAGTCCGTTTTTTGCTGCCAAAAGAAAGCCGTCCGAATCAGAAAGCGGGATTGCCGCACCGATTGGTTCGTTAAAGGTAAAGGAGTGCTTCTGCCCTGCTCTCATCGTAATAATTCTGTTATTTATAATATCAACCCAAGAATACCGATTGAATCGCGGATCATAAAAAGGTGATTCGCCGAGAGCATAGCGTTCTGTATCAATTGCTTTTGCATAATATTCTTTCATAAACAGTTATCCTTTCATTTGACAAAAATGACCTCCGTGACGGGAGGCCATTTAAATCCGCTATTTGTTTTTCTTTTTTAACCATTTTGGCAGCTTGAGTACGCGCCCTATTTTATTAAGCGACCTTACCTGGTAATCGGGAATGTGTTTAACAAACGCATTTGTTTCGGAATCGATATAATCAAGATTTTTGTAATTCTCAGTATCTTTAGGCAACTCTTTTTTGCCGAGTTTGGTTTCAATAAATGTTTTTACAGCAGCATACAGGACGGCAAACAACGGAACACCGATAATCATTCCCGGAACTCCCCAGATTCCGCCGAATAAAGTAATGGAAAAGATAACCCATAATCCGGATACGCCGGTGGACTCTCCGAGAATTTTAGGTCCGAGAATATTTCCGTCAAACTGCTGAAGTAAAATGACAAATATTACGAAATATAAACTCTTTATCGGACTGATTAAGAATAACAGGATAAAGCAGGGAATGGCTCCGAAAATCGGCCCGAAAAACGGTATGATATTTGTCACACCGATAATCATGGCTATTAAGACCGGATAATCAAACTTCAGAATATAGCACATAATTAAAGCGATAAATCCGATAATCAGGGAATCAACCAGTTTTCCCACAATGAAACCGCTGAATTTACTGTTGGTAAATCTTAAATTATTGATAAATTTATTTGCTGTTTTTGTGCCGAGGATTGCATAAAACACCTTCTTAAACTGAGCTGAGAATTTCTCTTTTTCGGCAATGATATAGATGGAAAAAATCAAACCGATAATGATATCCCAAACGGTAGAAAAGAATCCCCAGATTTTAACTGCACCGGTATTTGCCAGTTCCCTGATTTTCGGCAAGAGCGTATTGTCTCTCCATGTAAAGAATACATCCTTATACTCTTCCCAATTGTTTTCGACGATTTTGGCAACATCGGGATATTTGTTTTCAAGAAATGAAATATATTGATTGAAATTATTGTAGTACTGATTGGATTTTTTAACGATGTTGGTAATACTGTCTTTTATTTGGGGAATAACCGAATACAAAAAAGCATAACACAATAAAGCGACAAATAATAAAGTTAAAATAATGGAAATAGTTCTTTTAAGTCGAAAGCGTGATTTTTGTTTTTTCTCATAAGCTGCTTTTTCTTCGTCGTTCATTTCGGTTTCGTAACGATGCTGTTCGGAAAGCAGCTTATCCTGAATTTCTTTTTTCTTTTTCGGAGTGGTAAAGAAATAGACCAGCCGATGCTCAATGAAATTTACAATCGGAATCAGCAGGAATGAAATGATAAGTCCGTCAATTATTGGTGACAGAATACCAAGAGTAGTTGAGATAAACTTGGAAACGTTTTCTCCGTGATAAATCAGATAGCAAAATGTGATGGCAATTAAGGAAACAATTAAAAGTGTAACGCCTATCTGGATATATTTTTTTTCAAAGAAGTTTTTCATCTTCCTTTTCCCCTGTCGAATTATTCTTAATACAAAGTAAATACACTATTATTTTATCACGATTCAATAGGGATTAAAAGAAAAATAAAACAGTCAGAATGCATTTTTTAATCAGCTGAATCAGGGCTTTATTTCCGTGGAATAATACGGAACATATAATTTCTGACCGGCACGGATGTCATTTACATCCTTCAGTGAATTCATGAATTTTACTTCTTCGATATAGTCGGATACGGATGAATAACCGAGGGTGTGTTCTTTTGCAATGGAAGTTAAGGTTTCGCCCTGTTTGACTTCCACGGAAGTGTAATATTTAATCATCGGCTTCTCTTCTTTTGCATTTACCGGTTTGGAAAGGAAGAAAATGATATTTGCAACCGTTAATAGAAATGAAACAGCAATCAGAAATCGAACGGAATATTTACGGATCATTCGGTTTCTGCGTTCGATTTTTCTTTTATTCCATTTCATTCTTCTTTCTTCCAGTGTCATTTTGCTCTCCTCCGATTACTGTATGATTGGTTTATACTTCCACAGAACAAATGCAAACATTTATTCCGAACAACAGTTCTGTATGTATAATACAAACATTCGTTTGGGCTGTCAATATAATTTTACAAAAAATCGAACAAATTTTTGGAATATATGTTTGCTTTTTTGGCGGAGGTATGTTATTCTGTATTTGTAAATACTGAATTTAAGCAGTTTTCGTTTGAAAATGATTTATAATACGGAGGTGCTTTATGGCAAAAGGAAAGATCAGTTCCAAGCAGAAAGAAATCCTTGAATTCTTAAAGGAAGAAATTTTAAGAAAGGGCTATCCGCCTTCAGTACGTGAAATCTGTGATGCGGTAAACCTGAAGTCTACTTCTTCCGTTTTCGCACATCTTGAAACTCTTGAAAAGAACGGATATATCCGTAAAGATCCTACCAAGCCCCGTGCAATAGAAATTGTTGATGATTCTTTTCAGCAGGTTCGTACCGAAATGACTTCCATTCCGATTGTCGGAACAGTTGCCGCAGGACAGCCGATTCTTGCGGAAGAAAACATTATCGGCTTCTTTCCTATTCCGATGGAACTTGTTCCGAATTCCGAGACATTTGCCCTTAAGGTAAAAGGAGACAGCATGATTAATGCCGGTATTTTTAACGGGGATTCGATATTTGTCGAGAAATGTGATACTGCAAAAAACGGCGATACCGTTGTTGCCCTGGTTGAAGATTCCGCTACCGTAAAGACGTTCTATAAAGAAAACGGTCATTATCGTCTGCAACCGGAAAATGATACAATGGATCCGATAATTGTGGATGATGTAAAGATTCTCGGAAAAGTGTTCGGAGTATTTCGTTTATATCATAACGGAAAATAAATACGGAAAAAGAATATATAAAACTAAAAAGAGCAGGCTGTATGTTACAGTCTGCTTTTTTCAGGAACGGGGCCTTTTTCAATGTCTTCATTTTTATGAAAGAAAATCCTTCAATTCGATAAACTCAGCATCTCTCCAGATGCGTTCGAGGTTATAATATTCTCTGCTCTCTTTATCAAATAAATGAATAATAAAATCACCGTAATCCATTAAAATCCAGTTGGCATTTTGATATCCTTCGGATTGTTTGCAGAATACTTTCTTTTTATCGAGTGCTTCGGATACGTAATCCGATAACGCTCTTACATGATTTACATTTTTTCCTGTGGCGATAATAAAATAGTCTCCGAGCGTGGAAACTTTGCTGATGTCAATAATTCGAATGTCCTCTGCCAGTTTTTCGTCCAGAACGGATACTGCCAGTGAGGCACTTTCTTTAATATCCATATTTTTACGGCTCCTTTATCTGATACTGATTCGGTTATAATTTTCTGTTCGTGTAAATACGATGTTATACAGAATCATTTCCGTATAATTTTAGAATAATTATTTAAGAAAAACCTTATAATATTCATATGCCTGCTTTGTAGTCGGATCAATGGCCTTAATTTTATTATTCGGTCTGGAATCAAGATATAACAAAGTTTCTTCCAGTATGTTTGCGGCACATTTGTTCAGGTCATTCTTTGCGATTTGTCTGAATTCGTCAAGTTTCGGACTGTGATTTCTGCCGGGTTCTATGTAATCGGAAATAAAGATAATCAAGGTCAGAGGACTCATTCCGGGCTTTCCGGTTGTATGATAATAAATGGCATCCTCAATCTCCGGATCTTCAATTCCGTATTTTGCTTTTGCGAGTGCTGCGCCGGCATGAGCATGTAATAATTCAGGGTTCTTTAACTCCAGTTCGGAAACGGGATATCCGTATTCGCGGCATAAATCAACTTTGTCTTCCGTACTGAAGTATTTGGCACAGTCATGCAATAAAGCGGCGATTCTTACTTTGTTTACGTCCACATCGTGGATTTTGGCGAGCTCATCCGCCGTTTCGCACACACCCAGGGTGTGAGTGATTCTCTTGGGCTTTAAATCAAGTTTCAGAAGCGCCAGAATCTCGTTTTCTTTCATCGGGGAATGGTCATACAGATGTTTCTCTTCTGCGTAACAAATAACACTGTCGGGACATTCTGCCTGAATTTTGTATGCGGGTGATTTGATTTTTAATGCCGCACGTAAGAGTGTTGCGGATACATCATATTTCTCGGCTTCCAAGAATTTAATTTTTGCGCCGTAATTCTTCTTAAGATAATCCGCTTTTTCTTTTTTGTCTTCTCTGTTTTGATCTTCCCGGTCTGCAACTATAATGGTTGCATTTTGGAAAATATATTCGAAATTTTTCCATTTTTCCATCATAAACAGCGTGTCGACACCGATTATGAAGTAAAATTTATCTTCCGGATACGTTTTCTTGAGTTCTGCAATGGTCTCGCAGGTATATGTATTTCCGCCCCTGAATACTTCCAGGTCGCTGATTTCGAAATTCGGATAATTTTTAATGGCAAGACGGACCATTTCATAACGGTGTTTGGCATTTGAAACGTCTGTTTTCATATAGGATACCCCGGTCGGGATAAAAATCACTTTTGACAGTGAAAATTCTTCCATTGCTTTATTCGCAATGTATAAATGACCGTTATGAATTGGATCGAATGTTCCGCCGATAATACCGATTTTCATGGCTTTTTCTCCGTCTTATGCTTTAGGTAATATGATTTCAGGTTTTTCCTTAAAGGGCTTGTACAGAATCAGTTTTTTCCCAATGCTGCAAACGAAGGTTGCACCGGTTCTTTCCGCAATCATTTCGCCCAGTTCTCTCGGGTCATCCTGACAGTTTTTTAATACGGAAAGCTTAATTATTTCCCTTGTATTGAATGCTTCCTGTACGGCAGCGGTCAGTTCGGGTGTCAGGGATGATTTTCCGACCTGAAAAAGGGCTTCCGTATGATTTGCCAGTCCGCGTAAGTATGCACGTTGTTTACTTGTTAAATTCACTGTTTTTCTCCTGAATGGTTACATTTACTTATAATAGTCAAACGAAAATCCGTACATTCGGACGGTATCGCCTTCTTTGATTCCCAGAGCTTCAAGTTCGTCAAGCATTCCGTTTTCTTTCAGGAATTTTTGGAAAAAAGCAAATCCTTTTTCGGAATCCAGATTGGTATAGCCGAGCATTTTCTCGATTCTGGGACCTTCAATGACATATTCTTTTGTGTCGTTGTCAAAATAAACGCTGTAAGGCTCATTGTTATTTGCAAGTTCATATTCCGGGTCAAATTCCTGTTCAAATACAATGGGCTTTGTATCGATGGTTTCAAGAACGTCGGCAACGTAGTACAATAAATCTTCGATTCCTTCGCCGGATACGGCACTGATGGGGAATACTTTGATTCCGAGAGGTTCGTATTCAGAACGAATTTTTTCTATCGGATTGGTATTCTCTTTCGTATCATATACCAGTTCACCGTTTTCATCGATATCCACTGCTTCGGGTTCAGTATTTATTATAGCATCCGTTTTGTTTGCGGCGATGACTTGTTTTCTGGAAGCAAGATCGGCATTGTAACGTGCCAATTCCTCGTTAATGGTTTCAATATCGTTTATCGGATCACGACCTTCGGTGGATGCGGCATCCACAACATGAATTAAAAGTTTTGTGCGTTCGATGTGCCGTAAAAACTGGTGTCCCAGACCCGCACCGTCGCTTGCACCTTCAATCAGTCCGGGAATATCGGCCATTACAAAACCGCGGCCGTCTTTTAAATCAACAACTCCGAGATGAGGATTGATGGTTGTAAAATGATAGTTTGCAATTTCGGGCTTTGCATTGGTGGTTCTTGACAAAAGGGTGGATTTTCCGACATTCGGAAAACCGATCAGTCCAACATCGGCAATTAATTTAAGTTCCAGAAAAAGATTTAATTCCCTGGACGGCTGTCCGGGCTGTGCATATTTCGGAGCCTGCATGGAGGCCGTTGCATAATGCTGGTTTCCGTTTCCTCCTCTTCCGCCTTTTAACAGGACATATTCCTTTGTATCACCGGACATATCGACAATTACTTTGCCGCTTTCCGCTTCTTTTACAACGGTTCCTTCCGGTACCTTCAGAATGATATCTTTTCCGTTTTTTCCGCGGCAATTCTTCTTTCCGCCGTCTTCGCCGTTTTCAGCGCAGTATTTACGAATATGACGGAAGTCCGTGAGGGTATTTTTCCCAAAATCAACCTGAAGGATAACGCTTCCGCCGTTTCCTCCGTCACCGCCGTCAGGTCCGCCGTCCGGTACATATTTCTCCCGTCTGAAAGAAACATGCCCGTCACCGCCTTTTCCGCTTCGAACATAGATTTTAGCTCTGTCTGCAAACATTTCCGATACTCCGAATCATTTTTAAAAAAGCCTCAAACCAAATACTGATTTGAGGCTTTAAACATTTGTAATCTGAATTATTTCTCTACAGGATAAACACTTGCCTGTTTTTTGTCACGGCCTTTTCTTTCGAAACGAAGAACTCCGTCCGTTAAGGCAAATAATGTATCATCACCGCCGATTCCTACATTCACACCGGGATGAATCTTGGTACCGCGCTGTCTGTACAGAATATTTCCGGCTTTTACAAACTGTCCGTCAGCTCTCTTTGCACCTAATCTTTTGGACTCGGAATCCCTTCCGTTCTTGGTAGAACCAACTCCCTTTTTATGTGCAAATAATTGAAGGTTCAATTTTAACATCGGTTTACACCTCCTTATAATCAATCATTAGATAATTTTTACCGTATTCTTTTTGAATGGATTCAAGTCCCAAAAGCATGGATTCAATTAATAAAACGGCTTTTTCGTCGGGATGATCTGCCAGTACAATGGTCACAATCCCGTCATCCGCTTCGGATCCCAAAAGTGAATTCGTAAACTTTTCGATTGAATTTGCCGTATTAATCAGTAAAATCGATGCCGCAGAACATACAATGTCACTTCCTGCTTCGGAATAATCCGCATGTCCCGTACAGATTACCGATTTGTATTCCTGATTATGCTTTTGAACAATGACCTGAATCATAAAGTATTAAGCGTTGATCTTGTCAATCTTAACCTGAGTGTATGCTTGTCTGTGTCCGTTTTTCTTATGGTAACCGGATTTTCTCTTGTATTTGTATACAATAACCTTCTTACCTCTGCCCTGTTCCATAACGGTTGCAGATACGCTGGACTTTTCAACATCAGCACCGACAAGTAAAGAATCGCCGCTGATTGCAACAACATCATCAAAAGTAACGGTTTCACCTGCTTCTGCTGCAAGCTTCTCAACTTCGATAATATCTCCCTCGGAAACTTTATACTGTTTTCCTCCGGTTGCGATAATTGCGTACATAAGGCACCTCCTTATTATAAAAACTCGCTGACTGCGGTGGCAAAATATTTCGGCATGAGCCGCTATATTTACGCGCTTTGACCTCATCATGCGGCATACTCGAATATTGTAGCATTGATGTTACGGTTTTGTCAACATAAAATCTTTTTATCCAAGGGGTTATTATTAGCCAATAGTTAACGCAATAAAAAAGG
This sequence comes from Lachnospiraceae bacterium, assembly GCA_024681795.1. Taxonomy (GTDB): domain Bacteria; phylum Bacillota; class Clostridia; order Lachnospirales; family Lachnospiraceae; genus UBA3766. The sequence continues at coordinate 71,720 of JAILAD010000078.1, forward strand.
GGATGGTTTTCACCATCCCCTTTAAATAAGCTTTTTTACAGTTCGCTCATTAACTTCATCTTGTAGTTATCATATTCTTCTTCGGTAAGCATTCCGGTCTTCTGGAGATCCATAAGTTTCTTCGCTTTGATCTGGAACTCGTCCATAGTTTCATAAGAACCGAAAATTTCATCGATAAACTTCTGCTTTCTCTGCTCATATTCGGACTCGGAAATGATGCCGATCTTAGGAAGCGAGATGTAAAGTTCAACCTTGGTAATGTAATCTTCTACCTGATCTACCTTACGAAGCAGTTCGACTTTCTTGGTATGGAAATCCATTTCGGATAACCAGTTGCAGCGCTTCAAAGCCATCAGTCTTTCTACAACGCCCTGGAATTCGGGAACGTTCTTCCAGGGAATATTGGCAAAGGTTTCCACTACGTTTGCCTGTTTTCTTCTGAGCTCTCCGTCGGAAATCAGTCTTGCCTCAACAAGCGCAGGCCATTTTGCAAGTTTTGCTTCCAAAGTAGGAATGCTGTCGTATTCGGAAACATCGATGATATCGATTAAACTCTGTACCTTAGCCTTGTACTCGTCTTCGCTTAATAATTCCGCTTCCTTCAGAATCGGCCAACGCTCCAGTTTTGCAACGAGAACATCATGAGAATCGGAATCGCTGAAATCAACTTCTGCAATGATATCTGCCTTCTTCTCCTGGAATTCGGCTTCGTCAATCATTCCGCCGAGTTTTAAGAACGGAAGCTTGGAAATATTGTCTTTATACTGACTGAGATCGGAAACGTTGGTATCGCAGCATTCTCTGATGATGTCAACCTTTCTGGTTTCGAATTCACTGTCGGATAACATTCCGCACTCTTTCAAAACAACGAGTTTCTGAACTTTCTCGTTAAAGTCGGTCATGCCGCAAAGTTCGCTGACAAGTTCAAGTTTCTTGTCTTCGAATTCTTTGTCGTTTAACATTCCGATTTCTTTCAGCTTATACAGCTTCTCCATACGCTTCTGGAAATCTTCGGAATCCTTTTCTTTTTCTTTCTTTTTTACGGGAGGTGTGGATGCCTTTAATACAGGAGCGTCTACAGCCGGTGCCGGAGCAGGTGCGGGCGCAGGTGCCGGAGCAGGTGCGGGTGCGGGTGCGGGTGCGGGCTGCGGATGAGTATGATTCATCTTGCTGGATCCGACCGGAATGTTCTGCTGCTGTTGCTGAACCTGAGGATTTCTGGTAAGCAATGCACTTCCGACATTGGGATCCTCGCCTCTCATAGGAGATTCCTGCTTAATAATCACATTCTGAGAAGGTGTTTCCATTCTCTTAGGAACGGGTGCAGGAGCAACTGCCTGGGGACCACCCTGGGGTGCAACGGGTACAGTTGGTCTTGCAATGGGCTGGCTCTGTGTGGTTGCCTGACGGGGAGGTTCTTTTGCTGATGCGCTTCCTCCGTGAGATTCCTTCATCTGCCCTATTTTTTCAATGACGATGTCGATATCCTTCATTGAAGGGAAAATTGTCTGAGCCTTTTTTGTACCGTACAAACTGGTAAGACGGGTGTTCATAATCAGTGCGGTGTTGCCCTGATATTCGCCCTTGAAGACTTCACGAACGTCATTAATCGGGTAATCGAAATTATCGATGTATCCGTTACGACCTTCTTCGTTACAGATAAATGCCTTTCCGGAGATCTTACCGTCTTCGATTTTTAAGAACAGTTTTTCTCCGCTTTTTAACAGCTTATTCTTAATGCTGCCGCCGTAATTACAAGTAAAAACTTGAGCGTTTGCCATTATAAATAAACCTCCCTTTCATTCCCAATATACACTCCGAAGATGCTATACCCTGCTTTTTTAAAGCGAAAAGCAACACAAAATCTAATTTCTAGATTTTGGTCACTCATTATAATATCTTTCGGACATGAATATAATATAACAATAAAACTATGTTTTTTCAAGTAAATTTTGTTAAATTATACAAAAAGACATAAAAATTTCACGAATCAAATTGTTCATATAAAGAAGGACCTGTTTTCTGCCTTGTGGTTTCCATAATTCCGAGTTTTGTGATGTCAACCACATGCATTTGGGGGTCATTGGAATTACATAACTCTTTCATGTATCCGATGAGTTCGGTTCTGTCCGATTCTTCTTTCATATTAATAAAATCGATCAAAATAATGCCTGACAGATTTCTTAAAAGAACCTGCCGGCTGATCTCTTCTGCGGCTTCTTTATTTAATGAAAGAAAATGTGTATCCCTGTCTTCTTTTTTGGAACTTTTTCCGGAATTGACATCGATTACGGTGCATGCTTCCGTATAATCGATATACAGATCGGCACCGGATTTTAACCAGACATGCCTTCCGAGGGCTTCTTTTATTTTCCCGTTTAATCCGTAAAGGACATTCAGCTTTACAAGACTGTCTTCGTATTTGAGTAAATCAAAACAGTAAGGAGAGGGACAATCCGAATCCGTGCCGTTTTTCCGAAGAACGGAATCGGGACCGTCTAAAAGACGGTACAGCTCGTCATCGTCCGTTATGATTCGGAAACGAAAGCCGGAAGTATTTTCATTGCTCCGATTAACCCGGTCAGTCAACGACTTGAAGAACGATACAGACCGGTTGACATACGAATCACCGTATTTTAGTACAGAGAAATCGGTCCGTGTCTCTCCGACGGTTCTTAAAAACATTTCTTCTTCTTTCAACCCGGTTGTTCCGGATGCAAGCTTGCTTTTATGCGGCTCTTTTGTAATTTTAATAACAAACGAATCTCCGCATTTTGCATTCTGCCCGGGACGGGTTAAATTGAATTTACCGCTTAATTCGGAAAGTTTTACGAAGCATTTCTGTTTATTTGCCAGAAGTAAAAATGCACTTCCGATTTCCTCTTTGATTTCGGAAACTTTTCCGAGACAGACGGTACCGACCGGAAGCCCGTTTTCCTTCACGTACACTTTCCGCAAAACACCGTTAACGAGAATTGCTGCAATTTTTTTGTTTTCGAATGTCGTAAAAAGAAGAACCGTGTCCTGCTGCATGGTTTTTGAAAGTTCGACACCGTCCTGGTTTTTCGGTTTCGGTTTAATCATGGTTCACTGCTTTCAGTCCGGCTGAAAGCGGGACGATTTTTTCATCTTCGGTTTTGTAGACTTCCGTTCTGGTTAACGTATATTCCCAGGGCTTTAATTCGATTCCGAACGGCGAAAACAATCCTTCAAGCAGCGCAGAGGGTTTTAAATTACCGCCGGAAGAAGCATCGCAGGTAAAGGTTAATATTCCTTCGTTCTCATCAATGTCGTATACCGCATCTTTTAAATTTCGTTCCCTGATGCCGGTTTTGGTTTCCTTAAAGGATTTTACTTCGTCCGATTCCTTAAATTTCTTTACTGCTTCCGATAAAATCGCAGCCGTCCTTTCATCGTGAAAGGAAATTTTGTAGGATGCGGCACTGACGGAGGCCATGGCTCCTTTTGCCTTTTCGGGAAGCTCGTAGAGATTCAGAACGGTCAGACCATCACACATCTCCCGGTTTAGGGAATCCTTAAAAGCTTCCACGCCTTCCATGCTGACGACTTCAATGTCGAAATATTCACTCTCTGCCTCCATTCCGACTCCGAGCGGAAAGGCAAACGAAAGCACCTGATGCGGAGAAAAACCTTCCGTATATTTTACCGGGATTCCCGCCGACTTGATGGCTTTCTGGACAAAACGCATGGTATCCAGGTGACCGATGTATTTAATTGGGCCGAATTTCGAAAAGCGAACCCGAAGTTTCATATGCGTTATTTTCCTCGTAATTTTTTATATGTTAAAAGATTAGTGTATGTTTCATATGTTTCTTTCCGGAAGCATCCGTTACGGGCAATACAGACCGACTCCGTAACTTGCCGCACCGCATCCCTGACACTGCATTCTGCAGTTGGGACTGACTTTTTCCATAAGCGCATTATGCCATTCACGAAGCAGGAACGATTTGCTTACACCGATATCAATAAAATCCCAGGGGAAAATTTCATCGTCTTCCCTCTTCCTTGTCGTATAAAAATCAATGGAAATGCCGTTGTCTTCAAATGCCTTGAGCCATAAATCATACCGGAAGGTTTCGTTCCAGGCGTCGAAAATACAGCCGCTTTCATAGGCATATCTGATGACCCCGGAGATTTTACGGTCTCCCCTGGCAAAGACACCTTCCAGAACGGATACATCCGTGTCGTGCCAGTTATATTTTATGCTTCTCTGGTTCAGCGTTTCCATGATTCCGAGTCTTGTCTGATAGGCCTTTTCCCTGAAATCGCTTTCCGTGTACATCTGAGCCCATTGAAATGCGGTAAAGGGCTTCGGAATAAAGAATGACGTACTTGCCGTTACCTGAATCTTCTGTCCGTTTCTCTTTTCTTTGGGAACGGTTTCGAAATAGGTTTTGCAGATTTCATTGCAAAGAAGCCCGATTCCTTTGATATCCTCTTCCGTTTCCGTCGGAAGTCCGAGCATAAAGTATAATTTTACCTTATTCCATCCGCCCTCAAATGCAAGTTTTGCACCGGATAAAATATCCTCCTCTGTCAATCCTTTGTTTATGACATTACGAAGCCTTTGAGAACCGGCTTCCGGAGCAAAGGTTAAAGAGGATTTTTTGACATCCTGGACTTTGTTCATTACATCGAGCGAAAACTGGTCGATTCGAAGGGAAGGAAGGGAAATGTTGATTTTCTTTGCTTCACATTCATCGATCAGGAATAAAAGGAGTTCTTCGAGTTCGGTATAATCACTGGAACTTAACGAACTTAAGCAGATTTCCTCGTGCCCGGTGTTGGCAATGAGTTCTTTTGCATACTGTTTTAACGTTTCAAGGCTTCTTTCCCGGATCGGACGGTATAACTGCCCTGCCTGACAGAATCTGCACCCTCTGATGCATCCGCGCATGATTTCCAGAACCAGACGGTCCTGTGTGGCCTTAATAAAAGGAAGGACCGGCCTGGTGGGATAAAAAGATTCGGATAAATCTTTTACAATCTGCTTTTTTACGGTTTTCGGGATGTCTTCATAAATGGGTTCAAACGAAGCTACGGTACCGTCATTTTTATAAGAAACTTCGTACATACACGGAACATAAATTCCAGGAATCAGTGCCGCGTGATGAAGAAATTCCTCCCTGGATACTCCTTTTGCCCTGTCTTCTTTATATAAATCAAGTAAATTCCGGTACTGTGTTTCGCCTTCCCCGATATAGAACAAATCAAAGAATTCCGCAATCGGTTCCGGATTATAGGAACACGGTCCGCCGCCGATTACAACCGGATCATCCCAGGTCCGGTCTTTTGCGGAAAAAGGGATGCCGGAAAGGTCCAGTATCTGCAGAATGTTCGTATAACACATTTCATACTGCAGTGTGATTCCGAGAAAATCAAAATCTTTTACGGGATCCTGGCTTTCAAGTGCAAAAAGAGGGATTTTTTTCTCTCTCATAATCCGGTCCAGATCCATGCCGGGGGAATAGACTCTTTCGCACCATGTGTCCTCATAGGAATTAAACATACCGTACAGAATCTGAATTCCCAGATGACTCATTCCGATTTCGTATAAATCGGGAAAACACATAACAAAACGAACAGCGATGTCGGTTTTGTCCTTCATTACGCTGTTCTTTTCACCGCCGATATAGCGGGCGGGTTTGTCGATTGTCAGTAAAATTTCATCGTTAAGAGCTAATTTGCGCATATTGTTCCTGCTGCGTATTTTTATTGATCCGGATTGCCGTAGTAAAAATCCGGTGTTATTCCCTTGCTGCGAGTTCCGAACAGATTTCTTCCCAGGAGATGCCTTTTTCAACCATCAGCACCATGCAGTGATAAAGAAAATCCGAAATCTCGTATTTAATCTCGCCTGCATCCGGATTTTTGGAAGCAATGATAATCTCGGATGCCTCCTCTCCGACTTTTTTCAGGATTTTATCAATTCCTTTGTCGAAGAGATAATTGGTATAAGAACCTTCTTTCGGATTATTCTTACGATCCACGATTACGTCATATACCTGTTCGAATACTTTAAGAGGATTCTTTTCGGCATATTCCTTCGAAGCAATCTCGTTAAAGAAACAGGTCGGATTTCCGGTATGGCATGCAACTCCGATTTGAGAGACCTTTGCAAGTAGCGTATCAAAATCGCAGTCCGCATAAAGCGTTTTCACGTACTGGAAATGTCCGCTTTCCTCTCCTTTTTCCCACTGTGCTTTGCGGGATCTGGAATAATAATTCATTTTTCCGGTTTTCATTGTGGTCAGATATGCTTCTTCGTTCATATATGCAAGCATCAGAACCTGACCGGTCTTGTAATCCTGCGCGATAACGGGAATTAAGCCGTCTGAATTCTTTCGAAGCTTGCTCCATGGAATCTGCGGGAAAAAACTGTTTACGTCAATTCCGCGTTCGGTGCAGAGATTTTTAATGGCATTGATTTCTTTGGCATTGGAATTGATGACGTCTCCGAATACACCTTCCACACTTTCAAGAGTAAGCGTATCAAGGATTTTTTCCAAAGTTACGTTGGCAAGTCCCAGATATACCGGAAGGGAAATCTGAGAACTGATATCGCTTTCTTTCATGCCGCCGAACACGAAAATACGGGAGGCATAGGTTTCCGCTGCTTTCCGGTATACTCCGAGATTGGTATAATCATCAAATGTAACGGCTATTTTTTCTTTGCCGAACCGCTTGGAAACGTCTTCGAGCATATCCCAGTTGCTCTGTTTGGAAAGATTTAAAATAACGGTTTTGGCATCTGCATATAAGAGTTTTTTTACGTCCTCCTCGCGTTCTATCGGAAATGTTGCGTAAACGGGGATTTCGGAGATTTTTGCAATCTCTTTTAAGGTGTGGATGGATTTATCCTTTCCTTCATCTCCTTCTGCCTTAATCTGTATGAGCAAAGAATCGGCATTGATGTCTCCGTAATAGCGTACGGTTTCGGCAACAAGCGCACCGGCTTCTTTTTTGTTTTCTTCGTCAAAGAATACTTCTCCGTTGTTTATAAATAACTGAACCGTTATATTTTTTTTCATAGCGGATTCCTTTCTGTGTAACGTTTAGAATCAGAATATTTTGCATGCATGAATTAACTGCACTGTTTATAAGGTGCCCTTCGTGGAAAGAATGCCCTTTCTTCCGTCTTTGCTGACCGCAATGCTTAAAGCGTTTGCAAAACCCTTGAATGCAGCTTCTATGATGTGATGTGTATTTTCTCCGTCCAGAACCTTGATGTGAATATTCATTCCGGCATTGTCGCTTACGGCGCGGAAAAATTCCTTTAATGTTTCGGTTTCAAAATAGCCGACGCGTTCTTTCGTGAATTCATAATTGAAATTTAAATATGCTCTTGAACAAAGGTCTACACTTACCAGTACAAGCGCATCGTCCATAGGCTGGATAAAACTTGCATAACGGTTTAAGCCGGTTTTGTCTTCGGTCAGTTTCGCAATTGCCTGTCCCAGAACGATTCCGAGATCTTCCACCGTGTGGTGACAGTCTACGTTTAAATCTCCTTTTTCTATAATTTTTAAATCAAAATTGCCGTGACGGGCAAAGCCGTCAAGCATGTGATCGAAGAAACCGATACCGGTACTGATATCGGAATTCCCTTCTCCGTCAAGTCTTAAACCGAGCGTGATATTGGTTTCCTTTGTCTCTCTTTTGATTACGCATTCCCTTACGGTGCTTTTCTCATTTTCATTCTTTTGTTCCATCTGAGTCTCCTCTTTTGCCGGATTGCCGGCAATATTGTTTCCGGAAACGTTTTCCGGACCGGTCTTCAGACTGTTATTAACGGTCTTTCCTTTTTTGGCCATAGTCACTCCTCTTCCTCAAATCTTACCCGGATTGAATTTGCATGTGCTTCGAGTCCTTCTTCTTCCGCAAACAGTTCAATCTTTTCGGCAACTGCTTTCAGTGCATCGTATGAATAATTGATAATACTGGATTTCTTGATAAAATCATCCACCGACAACGGAGAGAAAAATTTAGCCGTTCCGTTGGTCGGAAGCACATGGTTCGGTCCTGCAAAATAATCTCCGAGAGGCTCTGATGAATACTCTCCGAGGAAAATTGCGCCGGCATTTTTCACCTTCGTCATGGTTTCGTAAGGGTTCTTCGTTACAATTTCCAGATGCTCGGATGCAATATTGTTTACGGTTTCAATTGCCTGGTCCATATCCTTTGCGATTAAGACAAAACCGTATTTGGAAAGGGATTTCTCCAGAATTTCCTTTCTTTTGGCAGTCTTAACCCGCTTTTCCACTTCTTCGATAACCGAATCGGCAAGCGTTTCCGAAGTGGTTACCAAAATCGCAGAAGCCATTTCATCATGTTCTGCCTGACTCATTAAGTCGCAGGCTACGAATCTTGGGGTTGCGCTTTCGTCCGCAAGCACCAGAATTTCGGAAGGCCCTGCAATGGAATCTATGGAGACGTTTCCGTATACATTCTTCTTTGCAAGTGCAACAAAAATATTTCCCGGTCCGACGATTTTATCCACTTTCGGAATGGATTCGGTACCGAATGCAAGAGCAGCAATCGCCTGTGCCCCGCCGACTTTGTAAATTTCCTTAACACCTGCGATTTTTGCCGCTGCAAGCGTTCCGGCATTTACTTTTCCCTGAGCATTGGGAGGTGTACACATAATGATTCTTTCGCATCCGGCAACGATTGCAGGTACAATGTTCATAAGCGTGGAGGAAGGATAAGCTGCCTTTCCGCCCGGAACGTAAACTCCGACTTTTTCAATCGGGGTGATGCGCTGTCCCAGAATGCTCCCATTCTCATAGGTATGAATAAAGGAATTACGGACCTGCATTTCATGGAATCTTTTAATGTTTTCAAATGCTTCCTGCATGACTTCAATGTATTCGGGCGAAATGGATGCATATGCTTCTTCGATTTCGCTTTCCGTAACCCGGATATTCTGTTTCGTTAAAGAAAATTTATCGAATTTCAGCGTATATTCAAAAACAGCATCGTCTCCGCCCGCCTTTACGTCGTTTACGATTCCGTAAACAATACTTTCATATTCTTCATAGTGATTCGGACTTCTTTTGATCAGCTCGTTTAAAACGTTTTTGATGTTATTCTCGTCCAAATATAATTTGTTCATGGATTATCCCCTTTCCAATTCTGCCTTTAACTTATCTATTATATCGCAAATCCGTTCATTTTGCATCTTCATGCTGACGCGGTTTACAATGACTCTTGCGGATAAAGGGCAGATTTCCTCCAAAACGTCGAGTCCGTTTTCGCGAAGCGTGCTTCCGGTTTCCACGATATCCACGATCACGTCCGATAATCCGACAATCGGACCGAGTTCCACGGAGCCGTTTAATTTAATAATGTCAACCGTCTGGTTTTTGCGATTGAAGAAATAATCTTTTGCGATGGTCGGATATTTGGTGGCAACACGGATTCTTTCGCGGTGCTTAAGCAGTTCTTTTGCACTTTCCGGTCCGCAGACACACATGCGGCATTTGCCGAAACCGAGATCCAGGACTTCGTAAACTCTTCTGTTTTCTTCCAGAATAATGTCGCTGCCGACAACCCCGATATCCGCAGCTCCGTATTCCACATAGGTCGGAACATCCGGTCCTTTTGCGAGGAAAAATTTCAGCTTTAAGTCTTCATTGACAAAGACAAGTTTTCTGGTTTCCTTATCATACATTTCTTCGCAGGTAATGCCGATTTTTTCAAGAAGTTCCAGAGTTTTAAATGCCAGACGTCCTTTGCAGAGTGCAAATACGATATATTTTTCGTTTTCCATTTTTTAATCTCCGTAAATTGATTATTTTCCGGTTCCGAACCGGCTGTCCGGGGATTCGCGATTGCAAAAACCCGGGAAACCTCAGGGCGTTGTCAGATAAAAATACAACGGTTTCCGGAAGCCTCCGATTTATTCATATATTCTTCCCTGCTGATCTTTTTATCCCATAATACTAGTTCCGCAGGAAGCCCTTCTTTTCTGATTTTTGCAGCTTCTTCCAGGGCTTTTTCGTAATTTTCTTCCTGATATACCAAAACGGTCTTTTTTACATCCGCGTTCGATGCGGACAAATGATTTCTGCGGAGTGCGTTCAGAATTTCGTCAATCTGGAAGACACATCCGACAGAAGGTGCTTCTTTTCCGAATTTGCCGATTAATTTATCATATCGGCCGCCCTTAACGATGGAATCGCCGACTCCGTAAGTATACGCGGTAAAAATGATTCCGGTGTAATAATGGTACTTGCTTAACATCGATAAATCAAAAGAAACAAACCGGTCAAGTCCGGCTTTTGCAAGGAGTTTCTGAATATCCAGAAGCCTCCGGATTGCATTTTTAGACCTTTCGTTTGTGGCATTCTCATAAAGTGCCTCCAGATCTTTTTCCGGAAGAAAAACTTTGGAAATGGCTTCCAGCTGATCCAGAAGCGTTGCATCAATCTTCTGCTCCGATAAAAACTCGCGGGAACCGTAGAAATTTTTAGAGGTAATGTAATCACGAAGTTTTAACTCGGTTTCTTCGTCGAGATTTGCTTCTTCACAGATGCCTTTGAAATAATTGCTCTCTCCGATACTGATCTGAAATTCCTTTAATCCGGAATTTAACAGACTTTCGATTACAATCATAATGGCTTCGGCATCCGCATAGATGGAACTGTCGTTAATCAGCTCAAAACCGATCTGGGTGGTTTCTTTTAATTTTCCCTGTAATTCCGACGTATTGATATAGGTGTTTCCTTCATAGCAGAAACGAAGAGGCATTTTTTCTTCGGAAAAATATTTCGCGGCACACCTTGCCACGGAAGGTGTAAAGTCAGGTCTTAAGACCAGTGTGTTTCCTTCTTTGTCAAAGAATTTGTATAAATCCTTTGAAGGTGTTGTTCCGATATCCCTGGAAAAAACATCAAAATATTCAAATGCCGGCGTATCGATTGCTTCGTAGCCGTATAATTCAATGGTTTTATTGATGGAGGAAGCAACATTCTTCTTCTCTTTTAATTCCGACCCGTATAAATCACGGACTCCGTCAGGAGTATGTAATAATGAAATCATAGGTATCCTCGCTTTAATAAATTAAAGTGCTAATCAATTAGAGTGATAGCGTAGTAAATTATATCGGAACAGGCTTCTTTTGTCAAACAAAAGAAACACGAATCAGTTATCGATGAAGGAAAAAGGCGCCTCACAGCTTATGACATGCCTGCTTAAATAGGCGAAATCTCCTTTTATTTCCGGAAATTCGACCCTTACGGCACAGAGCAGCTGGCCTTTTTGTCTTTTTGACTTATGATAGTCTCCGGTATTGTATTTCGGGTCGCCGGAAATCGGGAACCCGAGCTCCTTCAGCATTACGCGAATCTGATGACTCTTTCCGGTATGCAGTTCGATTTCCAGAAGGCTTTCTTCCTTCTTTCGGGAAATGGGCCTGACATTCAGGCTGACGGGTTTTACATCCGCCATAATACCGGCCGGAATGTCTGATTCATTTCGGTAGAAGGAAACTTTGTTTTCTGCACGGTCTTTATAGATATATCCGTTATAATTACCTTCCAAAAAACATTCCCCGGAAACAACGGCATAATAAAATTTCCGGAGGGAACGGTCTTTTAACATGGATGAACCGAGCCGGCTTCCGGCAGGGGTTTTACCGCAGATGACGATTCCGCAGGTATTTCTGTCCAACCGGTTTAAAACGGACGGATGAAAAACAGACAGAGACTCTTCCGTAATTTGCCGGTTATTCAGCAGATATCCGATCAGCCATTCGTTAATGCTTAAATCGTCACTTTTTGCCTTTTGGCTTAAGATTCCGTCCGGTTTATAAAGAAAAACAAAATCAGGGTATTCTTCTATGACATGGATTCCTTTTAGTTCCCTGTATGCTTTTTGATACATGGATATCCGGGAATCAGAAGATATCTTCGCAGAAAACAGGGCAAGGGTATCGTCGGATACATACAGTCTCACCCGGTCTCCCGCCTTCAGGATTTCCTTACCGGTGCATTTTTTTGCGTTGATCACCAGATTCTTTTTTCTGGCCATTTTATAAACAAAAGAATCCGGAGCTTCGGAAAGTCTTGATTTTATAAATTTATCAAGCCGCCCGCCGGCTTCGGATTTATCGACAGTCCATTCAATCATAATTCCAAATTCCGATATTTATAATGATAAAGAAGCAAGTAATGCAAATGCCCTTTGTTCGTTTTCCGTAGGTTCGTCTTCGGAGTCGGCCAACGAGGCGATTCGCCCCAGAAATTTCTCTTCCGAATCAAAAATCTTTACCGTGATGCCGGAGATTTCGTTTTTCTTTAAATATTCTTTTATGTGGGATTCCGCCGCATTCAGATCCGTTTTGGAATCCCAGCAGAGTCCGATTAATGACTGCTTTCCGACAGCTGCAGCCGGGATGGGATAATTTACGGAATAGCTGGTCAGATAATAATCATAACCGATGAAAGCTTTTTTTCCTTCATATTTTTTTATCTTATCATGCAGTTCTTCCGGACAGGAGTATTTTTCTGCACGAAAATACATAATCAGAGTTACGATTCCTTTTGCCGCAGGCAGCATTCCGACAACCGCGACAACCGTAAAAAGATTTTTGTATCCGTGCGTCGTAAAAAAACCGATCAGGAAAAGTCCGGCAGGTAAAAGCATCAATACCAGCGTAAAAAGCCCCTGAATAACCGGAGCCTTCTTTAAATATCCGAACTGTCCTTTCTTTTTTTGAAAAATCATTTTGATCCTTTCAACCGGAGTTCGGAAAGTTCAGCTTCGGAAAGAATCTTTCCTTCTCCCTCGTTTAATTTCATATTTTCAAGCGTCAGGCCGCCGAACGATATTCTTTTTAAGGCCGTTACTTTATTGCAGGTGGCCTGCATCATTCGTTTCACCTGATGGTATTTTCCTTCGCAAATGGTCAGGATAATCTCAAAGTCATCTTTACCGGACATGATTTTTGCCGGAAGCGATACTTCCCCGTCTCCGAGATTCACACCGTCTTTCAGACGATTTTTATCCTCATCGGTAACCGGCTTTAACGTATTTACCAGATAGGTTTTTTCAACATGGTTTTTGGGGGAAAGGAGGCTGTGAGCCAAATCGCCGTCATCCGTAAAAAGAAGCAGGCCGGTGGTGTTCTTGTCCAGTCTTCCGATCGGATTTAAGCGTTTTCTCAATTCCGGGGGAAGCAGGTTATGAACGGGAATGCCGTCTGCTTCATTTAATGAACAGACATACCCTGCCGGTTTGTTTAAAGCGTACGTGATATTTTTCAGATACGGAATGATCCGGTTTTTGTAACGAATTTCATCTATTTCTTCCGAAATGTTTACGGACGAATCGGTCGCGGGGATGCCGTTTACTGTAATGAGGCCGCTTTTTATCGCTGCTTTTGCATCTTTCCTGCTTAATGTATTTGTCTCACTTAAGAATTTATCAAGCCGCATGATTATTTTATTTCTTTTTTCTGTATAAAATACAAAATAGCGCAGATTGCAAGTCCCATGAAGGCACCGAAAATTACCACGACTGACTGTGTGGCATTGATTTTCGGGTCGTGATCGCGAATGTCGGGAACAGTTGATTTTTCGGAATCGGAAGTGATTTCAACGATTCCGGCTTCTTCGGATGAAATTTCGGAAACGGTTTCCGAGGAACCTTCTGAAAGGGCCGCTTCTTCGGCCTCTTTTTTATGCAGGGAAAACTGCGGGTCGAGTTCCACTTCGTTTATGGCATCAAGAGCGTTGCTTGTAACGGACAGCCCTTCCTTGCTGTATGCGGTTACAACTACGATTTTATTCTCGTTTTTGCGGATGATTTCGGTAAAATCGCCTTTTGTTCCGTAGTCAAATTTTTTTAATTCCGAATAGGTTTTTCCGCCGTCGGTGGATACGCGGTATCCCGATAATACGCTGTTTGCATTCGAGGCATTGACGGAAAAAGTGATCAGACATGCGCGGTTTGTAATCTGTTCATATTCCTTTACCGAGACGGTTACGTCTTCCGGATATTTGGAACTGTCTTTTATGGAATAAGGCTCGGAATATTCAACTGCTGGAATTCCTTCAAATTTATAAATCATTGAATTGGAGTTCAGGTTCAGGGCACGTGCTATTGCAATTGCATCATTTTTACCGATTTCATCCAATGCCTGAGGCGTATCGATATAGTGAAGGTACTCTTCCCTGTCCATATAGAGGTGTTCGATAATCATTGCAGGTATATTGCCGTTATCCTCGCAGTTCCGGATCAGGCCGTAATACTCTTTCCCTTCGCTGTCCGTACAGGTGTATATTCCGGCGTTGTAAATGCCCATGCCCTGCAGCGATTCTGAGACGGATTGTGCAATCGGCATAACGGCTTCCTGAAGTTTTTCATTGGAAGGAACGTAGATTTCGGATCCGGTCTGCTTGTGAAATTCGGATTCGTTAAAATGAATGCTGATGACATAATCGGCTTTTTTTGCCTTGGCGTAATTCGCTCTCTCCGCTATTTTCGGATTTTTGTCATCTTTTCTTGTAAGCAATACTTTTACATTATCAAATCTTTCAAGGTATGATTTGACGGATTTGGCAACCGCCAGATTCAGATCTTTTTCTTTTAAATCAAAATATTCACAGCCTGTACTCTTTCCGCCGTTACCTGCATCGATGACGACAACCACGGGATTGTCTTTTGCAGGCGCCGCAGTTACGGTAAGCGGTGAGAAAACGGAAAAAAGAACCGTAATCAGAAGAACGGCCGTGAGTATCATTTTTATTGTATTGTGTTTATTTAAGATGCTTTTCATACTTAAATTACGTGAAATTCTTAACAGAATCTGATTCCTGAATGATTTATCTGAAGGAAAAAACCGGTCCCTTATAAAGAAACCGGTTTTCGTGTTTCATCTCTGTTTTTTGAAAACGTATTGTGGTTCCTATACCATGTCAAGATTTAATTCTCCGGTAGAGGAAGGAATTCCGGAAAAGCTGTCGGTATTTCCCGAAGGCATTACCTGTGTTGCTTCGATACGTTCCGGATACAACTCGGCACGATTCTCTTTTAAGGTATTGTAATAACGGTCAAGAGCTGCCTGCTGTTCGTTATATTTCTTTTCGTTGGTTTCCATAGCCTGGGCAATTACTTTTTCGATTTCCGCCATCAGTTCATCGGTATATGCAATGGCTGCTTCTTTAATCTGATTTGCTTCGGCGGTTGCGTTGTCGAGAATTTCCTGAGCCTGTGTAGTTGCCAGTCTCATAACTTCGTCGGACTGTGCATATGCTGCCTGAACAATTTCGTGTTCGCTTACCATCTGATTGGTTCTTGCCGATGCATCGTCGATTAATGCCTGCGCTTTTTTCTTTGCATCGTTCATGATTGCTTCTTTATTGGAAACAATCTTGCGAAGAGCTTTGATTTCATCGGGAGTGCTTGCTTTTAATTCTTCTATAAGCTCCATAAACTCTTCTTTGTCGACCGTAATTTTGTTCGGTGCAAAGATGGTTCCCTTGCAACCATCGATATAATCTTCAATGTCTTTGATGGTTTGTTCGATTTTGCTTTGCATTTTTATTCTCCTTTGACTTTACACAAAAATAATTTTATGAAAAGCGCAATGCGCCGGGATTACATATCATAGCCGTATTTACGGTAAAGCTTGGTGGCAACGTATTTCGGAACGAGCTGCGAAATATCGCCGTGGAAAGAGGCAATCTCTCTTACCGTTGAGGAAGAAAGGAAGGAATATGCCAGATCCGTTGTCAGGAATATCGTTTCCAGATCTCCTCTTGAAATGGTGGAGTTTGTCTGCGCAAAATGGAGCTCGTAATCAAAATCCGTAATAGCCCGAAGCCCTCTGATTGCAATATGACAGTTCTTCTCTCTTGCATAATCGATTAAAAGGCCCGAGAAGGAATCAATCTCCACATTCGGTAAGTGCGCAGTAACCTCACGTAACATTGTAACACGTTCTTCTACTGTAAACAAGGGAGATTTTGCAGGATTATTCAAGACGGCAACGATAATGTGGTCAAAAATCCTGCTGGCTCTTGTGATGACATCGATATGACCGTAGGTTACGGGATCAAAACTCCCCGGATAGATGGCTGTACGCATTTGCACTACTCCTTGTATTTTATGAAAACATGTCTGCAGCTTTTATAATTTTTTTCTTTATAAATACATAAATTATACTGTTCCAGGAATGAATAATCGGCATTTTCGTCACATTCCGTAACGATAATTCCGTCCTCTTTCAAAAGGCCCTTTTGATGAATGAGGGGAATGATATCCCGTTCTGCATGCAGGGCAAAAGGCGGATCCAGAAAAATGATATCCGCTTTTTCCAAAAGCTTTAAGGAAATCGCGTCTTTTACATCTTTTTTTACAATGCGGGCTTTTTCGGAAAGTCTTGTTTTTTCAAGATTTTCGTTAATGCAGTTCAATGCCTCCCGGTCATTTTCCACAAAGTAGGCAACTCTCGCACCCCTGCTCAACGCTTCGATTCCGATTCCGCCGCTTCCGCTGAATAAATCCAGAAAAACCGCATCATAAAGTGCATCCGATAAACAATTAAACAATGTCTCTTTATGTTTGTCAATGGTGGGGCGGGTTTTGTCGCCCTTTGGCGTCTTTAACGGAATGCTCCGCGCCGTACCTGCAATTACTCTCATAGTCTTAATTTTGTTCCTTTGCCGTCACGGCCGGTCAGTTTGATTTTAGAGAATTCGATTAATTTGTCACGGTAAGAAAATACATTTCCGCCGTCCGTATTTTCATAGAATACCATATCCACTTCGGCATTTGCGGAAAGCTTCATACCTCTTACACCGGAGGAATTCTTTTTCATTTCCGATATTTCCTCAACCGGGAATCGGATAAAGTATCCGTCGTTGGAAACCATAACGACATTCTTCGTATCTTTCATGACTTCAATACTTACAACCCTGTCTCCGTCATTCAGTTTTGTCGCAAGAATCTGTCTTCTTGTTACGTCGAATTCTCCGCCGCTTACGATTTTACACAAAGATTTCGCGGTAACGAATACGAACCGGTAAAGATTTAATTCCGACTGAGAGGATACGTTCAGAATCTGTTCGTTTTTGGAGGAATATGTGGAAATATTGTCAATTGCAATTCCTTTATCCTTCATTTTACCCATCGGAATATCGGAAACCTTGACGGTGTGCATCTGTCCCATATCCGTAAAGATACAGATTCTGCCTGTGTTCTTGCAGAGTACGATGAATTTGTTCTCTTCCTCGACGGTTTCCTTATTTCTTGTGTAGGTATTTTCGTCAACGCATTTTACATATCCGAAGCGGTCCATCAGAACGTAAACATCCGCCTCTTCAATCTTCTTTTCCTCATAAACGGCTTCTTCGCCGTTTTCAATCACGGTACGGCGTTTTCTTGAAAATTCCTTCTTAAACTGCTCCAAATCGCTTAAAATGACCTGCGTCATGGAATCGTGACGCTCGAGAATATCCTCGTAACGGAAAATATTCGCCATGGTTTCGTCATGTTCTTTAATTAATGCATCCAGCTCGAGGCCGATTAATTTATACAGCCTCATTTCGAGAATGGCATTTGCCTGACGTTCGGTAAAACGAAGCATCGCGGCCATAATCTCGGATTCTTTGGATTTAAAACGGATTCCGGTGGTATCGCCTTCGACAAGACAACGCTTGGCCATCGGACGGTCCTTGCTTCCGCGTAAAATTTCAATAATCAGATCGATTACGTTGCAGGCGCGGATCAAACCTTCCTGGATTTCCTTGCGCTCGTTTTCTTTTTGAAGTAAATTCGTATATTTTCTTCTGTTGATTTCATAATAAAATGCACTGCATTTGCTTAAAATGTCGCGTAAGCCCATGGTTTCCGGCCTTTTGTCGGAAATGGCAAGCATGTAAACGCCGAACGTATCCTCCAGTTTGGTCTTTTTATAAAGCATATTGATGAAATTATTGGTATCGGTATCTTTTTTTAACTCAATTACGATACGGATTCCTTCCTTGGAGGACTGGTTGGAAATATCCACAATATCCGTACATTTCTTGCTCTCATAAAGATCCGCGACATCCGAAAGAAATTTGGAAATACCGGAACCGATCATGGTATAGGGGATTTCGGAAATAACGACGTTGATATGGCCGTTCTTTCCTTTCTCAATATCCACTTTTCCCCGGATTCTGATTTTTCCTTCGCCTGTTTCGTAGATATCCAAAAGATCGTCTTTATTGATTACGATACCGCCGGTCGGAAAATCCGGCCCCTTAATATAACGCATCAGTTGTTTTGTACTGATTTCCGGGTTTTCGATATAGGCTTTCATCGCATCGATGACTTCGCCGATGTTATGAGGGGGAATTGACGTTGTCATGCCGACCGCAATTCCTTCCGAACCGTTAATCAGAATATTGGGGATTCTGCAAGGCAGAACTTCAGGTTCTTTTTCCGTTTCGTCAAAGTTCGGGATAAAATCAATCACGTCCTTGTCAAGATCGGAAAGCATGGCGTCCTGTGTGCATTTCTGAAGACGTGCTTCCGTATAACGCATGGCAGCGGCGGTATCGCCTTCAATATTTCCGAAGTTACCGTGACCGTCAACGAGAGCCATTCCTTTTTTGAAATCCTGCGCCATTACGACCAGCGAATCATAAATGGAACTGTCACCGTGGGGATGATATTTACCCATGGTATCCCCGACGATACGGGCACTTTTACGATACGGATGGTTGTAATAAATTCCGAGTTCGTGCATATCATATAAAGTTCTTCTCTGTACGGGTTTTAATCCGTCTCTTACATCGGGCAGCGCACGGGCGATGATAACACTCATGGCATAGTCGATATAGGATTTCTGCATTACTTCGGAATATTCGGTTTTTATAATATTCTCTGACATTTCTTCACCTTAAATATAGATTTATGAAAATTAAACATCCAAAAGCGCATCCTGTGCATGCAGGTAAATGAATTCCTTCCTGGGCGGAACCTCGGTTCCCATCAAAAGTTCCGTAATCTTACTGGCCTGCGAAGCATCTTCGATTTCGACAAGCTTTAAATTACGGGTTTCCGGATTTAGCGTGGTTTCCCAAAGCTGTTCCGGATCCATTTCTCCGAGTCCTTTATATCGCTGTAATGTGAAAGGCCCTTTGTGGTTTTTCCGGTATTTGGCCAGCGCGTAATCGTCGTATAAATACTCTTCTTCCCCTTTCTTCGGAACCGCCTTGTAAAGCGGAGGCATGGCAATATAAACATGCCCTTCCTGTATCAGTTCCGGCATAAAACGGTAGAATAAAGTCAGAAGCAAGGTACTGATATGTGCTCCGTCGACATCGGCATCGGCCATAATGATAATCTTGTTATACCGGAGTTTGGAAATATCGAAATCATTGCCGTAGCCTTCCGAAAAACCGCAGCCGAATGCATTGATCATGGTTTTGATTTCCGCATTTGCAAGAATTTTGTCAATGCTTGCTTTTTCAACATTTAGAATTTTTCCGCGGATTGGGAGAATTGCCTGATATTTCCGGTTTCTCGCTGTTTTAGCACTGCCGCCGGCGGAATCACCTTCGACAATAAAAATCTCACATTTTTCCATTTCTTTCGACTCACAGTTCGCAAGTTTACCGTTTGAGTCAAAGGAAAATTTCTGTTTGGAGAGCATATTTGTCTTTGCTCTCTCTTCCGCTTTTCGGATTTTTGCCGCTTTCTCCGCACAGGAAATTACGGATTTTAAATTTTCAAGATTCCTGTCAAAATAAAGTACAAGCTCGTCGCCGGTTACTTTTGATACCGCTTTTGCCGCATCCTGGTTATCGAGTTTTGTTTTGGTCTGGCCTTCGAATCTCGGTGCGGGATGCTTGATGGAAATAACGGCAACCATTCCGGAACGGACTTCGGGACCGGTGAAATTCTGATCCTTGTCTTTTAATATTTTCAGCTCTTTTGCGTAATTATTGATAATTGTTGTAAAGGTGGTTTTGAAACCGGTAATATGGGTTCCGCCTTCTGCATTATAGATATTGTTGCAAAAGCCGAGAACATCCTCGTGAAACTCGTTGATGTACTGAAATGCACATTCCACGATGATATCGTCGGAACTTCCTTTAAAAGAAACCACTTCGTGTACGGTTTCGCGGCCCTTGTTGATATCCTCGACAAAGCTTACCAGACCACCCGGCTCATGAAATTCAATTTTTTCCTGCGGATCCACTCTTCTGTCTTCGAATACGATTGTCAGTTCCGGATTTAAATAAGCGGTCTCATGAAGACGAAGTTTGATATCTTCCGCTTTGAAATACGTTTTTTCAAAAATCGTATCATCCGGTATAAAGGTGATGGTGGTTCCTGTTTTGTTGGTTTTTCCGACAACCGGAAGAAGTCCGTTAATCAGTTCGGTAGTCGGTTTGCCGCAGGCATAGGTATCCTCATAGATGTTGCCGTCACGTTTAACCTGTACCTTCATATATTTGGAAAGAGCATTTACAACAGAGGAACCGACACCGTGCAGACCGCCGGAGTTTTTATAAATGTTGTTATCGAATTTGCCACCGGCATGAAGCGTTGTTAATACGATACGCTCTGCAGAAACGCCTTTCTCATGCATATCGACGGGGATTCCGCGCCCGTTGTCGGAAACGGTTGCAGATCCGTCCTTATCTAAAATGACCGTGATTTTGGAGCAGTATCCTGCCATATGTTCATCAACGGAATTGTCCATTATTTCATATACGAGATGGTTTAATCCCTTTGTGGAAAGGGAACCGATGTACATACCGGGGCGTTCCCTGACCGGTTCAAGCCCCTCAAGTACGGTAATTGACGAAGAATTATATTCCTGTTTACTGCTGTTTTTTGCCATTTCTGTCTATCCTTTTGTGAAACACTTTTTTAATCGGAATTAAAACGATTTGAAAAATACAAACACTTAGTTATTATAGCACAAGTGTTTGTGTTTTGCAAAGAGAAACAATACACGATATAGTGAGAAACATTGATTTTTCAGATGTGAAAAGCTTGCGTAAAGATTGCGTACAGGATAAGAACTACTGTCAGGTCAGCGCCTCTTTTACTTTAACGAGAATGTCATAGTCCTGAATAATATCAGCCAGAATAAACTGCATGTCACCGCTTTGGCGTACTCCGTTGATGTCCCCGGGACCTCTTAGGCGCAAATCTTCTTCTGCAATAAAGAAGCCGTCATTGCTTTTGTGAAGGACTTCAAGACGTTCATTTTCCGTACTTTTCCCGCTTCCGTTAATAAAGACGCAGTAAGACTGCGCATCTCCTCTTCCGACACGCCCTCTTAACTGATGCAGCCCGGCGAGGCCGAAACGTTCCGCATTTTCTATGATAATTACAGTTGCATTCGGCACGTCAATACCGACTTCCACAACAGTTGTGGAAATCAGAACATCGATTTCCCTTTTGGCAAAACTTTCCATGATATCGTTTTTTTCTTTCGGCTTCATTCGACCGTGCAGAATTCCGTAACGTATGCCGCCTTTAAACCATGCATCCAGTTTTTCATGGTAGGAAGTAACGTTTTCAAGTTCGATATCTTCGTTCTCTTCCACCATGGGACAGATGATATATGCCTGATGACCGTCATCTGTTTCTTTTTTTATCAGAGCAAACGCATCTTTACGCTGGGCCGGAGTGATTACACAGGATTTAATCGGGATACGCTTTGCAGGCATATCCTTCATTACTGATATTTTTAAATCCGTATATAAAGTCAGTGTAAGCGTTCTCGGGATCGGAGTTGCACTCATTACCAGAATATGCGGAGTGCTGCCTTTTTCGGAAAGCATTTGCCTCTGACGTACACCGAAGCGGTGCTGTTCGTCCGTAATGACAAGCGAAAGGTTCCGGAAATTTACTTTTTCCTGGAAAATTGCGTGCGTACCGATTACGATATTATAATCTCCGTTTTCGATTCCGGCATATACTTTTTTCTTTTGTGCCGCAGTTAAGGAACCGGTTAATAAAACCGGTTTTAATGAAAGCCCGTACGCTTCGTTATCCTTACAAATTTTTTCATAATGTTGTGTGGCAAGCACTTCCGTGGGTGCCATCATGGCGCACTGGAATCCCGCATTTGCCAAATCCGTCATGGCAAGAAACGCTACCATCGTCTTACCGCTTCCGACATCACCCTGAATCAGTCTTCTCATGCAGATTCCCGAAGACAAGTCGGAACGGATTTCTTCCGCGGTTGCCTTCTGTGAACCGGTAAGTTCAAACGGTATGGATTCAATATAATGATTCCCCATGGAAAAATCATGGATGACAAAATCGGAGGGGCACTCGGTATTATCACTCTTTGAGGCTTCTATCTGTTTTAAAAAATCAAAAAATTCATGAAAAACAAGAGTGTTTCTTGCTTCTCCGGCATCCTCCGCATTATTTGGAAAATGAATTTTACGGAATGCATCGGATAAAGACATCAGATGATTTGTACGGATAAAATCATTTGAAAAAGAATCGTCAACCGGGAAAAAATCATTGATTGCGGTCTGAATGTGTTTTCGGATGGTATTACTGGAAATGCCTTTTGTCAGTGGATAAATTCCCTGGAGATTATTTAACTTTGCTTTGTAATCTTCCGGAGAATAATATTCGGGCATTTCCATGCTGTAGCCGAAACCGTTTTTTTTGATTTTACCGTAGAAAACAAAACTTTTTCCGGGATAAAAGATATTTTTGACATAGGACTGACCGAAAAAGACGATTTTCAGCCGGATGGAAGAATTGTTCCTGCTTGCGTCGTGAATCGTAAAGGTGCTGATTAACACCCTTGAATACCTGTTTTCGGAATAATCCCTGTTTACGGTACCGTAAACCGCAACGATTTGTCCGTCTTC
Organism: Lachnospiraceae bacterium; assembly: GCA_024681795.1. Taxonomy (GTDB): domain Bacteria; phylum Bacillota; class Clostridia; order Lachnospirales; family Lachnospiraceae; genus UBA3766. The sequence continues at coordinate 94,591 of JAILAD010000078.1, forward strand.
AAGATCGTGAATACCGGAAAAGGGAATAATCTCCGGATATTTGATATAACTTCTCGGCACATACCAAAGAAGGTCATTGACACTTTCGACATGCAGTTTTTTTAAACATTTTGCCGTTTTGTCACCGATTCGTTTGATTTGGGTTACATTTACCTGTTTTAAATCCATTTTGTGTCCTGCATGTTGTAAAAATACGGGGTCTGAAAAGGGATGACATTTTGTCATCCCTTTGAAATACAATTCTGTTTAAGGCAGGCAGCTTTATTCAACCGATACGATGTAGTAATAAATCGGCTGACCGCCGTACTGCATTTCGATATCTACCGAAGGAAATGCTTCTTCGATGCGTGCCTGAAGCATTTTTGCGTCTTTTTCGGAAACGTCGCTTCCGTAATAAACGCTGATTAATTCGCTGCCATCATCTGCAAGCGCCTGAATCATTTCCAGAGTAACGTCATCACGCTGTTTACCGACTGAAAGAATTCCGTGATCGCCGATTCCCATGAAGTCATCCTGATGAATTTCGTGATTGTCAATTACGGTATCTCTTACGGCATATGTAACCTGGCCTGTCTTGACATTTGAAATGCCCTCGTTCATCTGGGACTCATTCTCTTCGGCTTCCATCTCGGCCATGAAATTAATGACAGCGGTAATTCCCTGCGGAACGGTCTTGGTGGGGATTACGACAATCTGTTTATCCGATGTTAAATCCCTTGCCTGATTTGCCGCCATGATAATGTTTTTGTTATTCGGAAGAATGAAAATGGTTTCCGCATTTACATTCTCAATTGCATTCAGCATATCTTCCGTGGAAGGATTCATGGTCTGGCCGCCCGAAATAATGTAATCCACTCCTAGTGATGTGAAGATCTCGTTGATTCCTTCTCCTACGGAAACGGCGATGAAACCGTATTTCTTTCTGGGTTCCGTTTTTTTCGGAACGGAAACGGAAGGAGCCGTTCCGGAGCTTTTTAATTTCAGATTCTGAATCTGGATTCCGTTCAGATCACCGTATTTTAAGCCCTTTTGAAGAGGAAGTCCGGGATCGTTTGTATTTAAAGAGATTTTAACGGTATCGTTTTCAACGGTAAGGGTAATGGAATCACCGATGGTTTCCAGGTAATCCTTTAAATCGATCTCGTTCTTAACGTTGAAATTTTTGCTTAAAAGAACCTCAAATTCAGCACTGTAAGTGAATTTCAGTTCTTCTTTAACCGGTTCTTTTTCTTTCTTTTTGGAAGAGGTATTGAAGGAAAAATCGATTTCCTTGCCGCAGAATGCATCATAAGCACCCTTTAAGCATTCCAGCAAACCCTGTCCGCCGGAGTCAACCACACCTGCTTCTTTTAATACGGGTAATAAATCGGGAGTTGTAAGAAGTACTCTCTGGGCTTCATCCACAATCCCTTTTAAGAATTCTTCGAGATCCTCGGTGCCGGAAGCATGAAGTTCTTCTGCTTTTTTTGCCACTCCGGCAGCTACGGTAAGAATGGTACCTTCTTTCGGAACCATAACCGCTTTATATGCGGTTTTAACGGCCTTCTGACAAGCTTCGTCAAGAATGGCCACATCCAATTCGTCATAATTTGAAGCAATTTTGGTAAAACCTCTGATAAGCTGACTTAAAATAACACCGGAGTTTCCTCTTGCACCTCTTAAAGAACCGCTTGATACGGCCTTGCAGACGGTCTGCATATTTACATCGGTTACTCCGTTTAATTCTTTCGCTGCGGAAAGAATCGTCAGGGTCATGTTTGTACCGGTATCACCGTCCGGCACGGGGAATACATTCAATTCGTTAATGTATTCTTTGTTGTTTTCAAGATACTTTGCTCCTGCAAGAAACATTTTTGCCAAAAGATCGGCAGAAATTACTTTTGCTGACATCAGTTACTATCTCCTTTATTATTCTACCACTTTAACCCCTTCAATATAGACATTTACCCGTTCTACATCGAGGCCGGCGAATTGCTCAACTTTGTATTTTACTTCACTCATTAAGTTGTTTGCAACCGGGATGATGCTGCACCCGAAAGCGACGATAATATGAAGATTAATGGTCACTTTATTGTTTTCGCAGGAAACAAGAATTCCCTTGCTCATGCTGTCTTTTTTCAAAAGACCGACAAAGCCGTCTCTCATATTAACGGCAGCCATACCTACAACTCCGTAGCATTCCAAAGCCACGTTTCCGGCGAAATTTGCGATTACATTGTTGTCGATGACAATACTGCCCATATGTGTATCCATAGAATTCTTCATAGACAAAGCCTCCTTAAACACAAAATTCTAATATATTATAACCTCTTTTCATAAAAAATGAAAGCATTTTATTTTTTACTTGCATTCCTTTTTGTAATCTGTTAAAATACAAACGTTGCGAGTTTTTGCAATGAAGTATGTCCTAAGGAGGTGTAAGAAATGGCAAAATGTGATATTTGCGAAAAGAGCGTTCATTTCGGTAATAATGTAAGTCACTCCCATAGACGTTCCAATCATATTTGGAATTCAAATATCAGAAAGGTTAGATGCAAAGTTAACGGCGGCACCCAGACTCTTCATGTTTGCACCAGATGCTTAAAGTCTAACAGAGTTGAGAGAGCATAATTTATTATTTCGAATTTGAATCCGTTTGCTTCTTTTTAAAGAAGCTTGCTATAAAAAAAGAACCTTTCGGTTCTTTTTTTATTTTATTTATGTTTTTCTTTGTTACACTTCTTCTCTTTCTCTGTTATACGTTTATATACTTTTTCAATTACTCTTCTTCATCTTTGAAGGCAATCTTCTTCGCTTCATCATCGTCAATCTTGGAAGGATTTCCTTTTTCCTTGAAACGGTCTACCAGATCCGGAATCAGATCGATAATCTTGGTCATGGTATCCTGATTCTTGATATTTACAAGTTTGGTTCTTCCCTGATGGATAACAAGTACGGCGGAAGGCTGTAATTTGGCTCCCATACCGCCGCATCCGCCGCCGGATTTCTCTCCGTTGGCACTACCCGCTCCGATTCCGAAAGAAACGTCAACAAGCGGTACGATGATTGTATCGTCGATATGTGTTGCTTCGCCGACAACGGTTTTGGAAGAAAGGAATCCGTCCATTCCGTTTAATAACGAATCAACTACTGCGTTAAAATTGGTATCAGCCATGTTTTTTACCCTCCCGTGTAAATAACTTAATCATTTTTCTTACATGCTTATTCAGGTATGCCCTAATAGCATAGAATGCAAGGACACATAATTGGAAATGCCCTTTGATATATGCGTTTCCTTCGATGATTTTTTGATCAAAATCCGCATCAAAACGAATTTGCTTGCGGAAATACGGATAAATCATACTGTATATTGCAATTGCATTTGCGGTGTCCGCAGGGTCGTCAGCTCCGTAATGTAACGTGATACGAACTTTTCTCGGACGTATATGCTTAAAAATTCCGATTAAGGTTTTCTTCACCATTTTAAATGCAGGTTCCATGCTTTTATAGTGAAGAACTTTATAATAATACCGGATCATCCTGGAATAATACCGGGCTTTTTTCCGGAACTCATTTACGCTCCGTTTAAGATTATACCATTTTTCCCTTAGTTTGGAAATTATATTTTCGATATGGTCAAAAAATTCATCCACTACGGATTTCGGACTTTCGGGCGGAAGTTCTTTCGCCATAAATTCGTCGATTTCTTCTTTGCCCGGGCCGAAATCCTCTTCCGTTATCTCTTCTTCATTTTCTTTCTCTTTGGTATAAGCCGATTCGTCTGATTCTCCGGCTTCGTCTCCTTCATTTGGAGATTCCGTGCTTCCTTCGGCGACTTCCCCGGATGAATCGAAAAAATCATCCGGTATTTCATCGGTGTCTGAAAGCTCTTCCTCCGGTTCTTCGGAAAAATTATTTTCATAAACTTTAATCCAGAGAACTTTTGCAACCAACAGGGGATTTCCGTCTTCAAACGTAAAAATCACTCTTACAAAATGAAAAAGAAAACTCAGAACGGCTTTTGCCTTGAATTTTTCATGATAATCGGCTTCGATTTTATATTTGAAAGGCCATATCAGTACCAGCAGAATGATGAAAAGAATCAGTCCGATGATGCCGAGCAGAACGAAGCCGATGATTTTTAAAATATTTAAAAAGATCATTGATTCATCCTGCTTTCCGAAGATTCTTCTTCGTTTTCTCCATCGTTCCGCGGCTTTACGATTGTGAAGGAAGATACCTCGGAAAAACGTTCAACCGGTTCCCGGGAGTTTAAATAATATTCTCTGTAATTCAGATCGGGATCGGATTTATAAGTGCTTTCTATCATACTCCGCAGAATTGCAATCGCATTTTCCTCACTGGATGCAAAACCTGTAACAATCGGTCTGTGATGATGAAAGTACGGATAATCCAGATTTTTAATATCCGTAAATTCCATCCTTTCCCCGTTTTCGGGAAAATAGACACAAAAAAGAGGCAAGCGATAGATTTTCCGTTTGCTGAATGGAAAGAGTTTCTTTTTATGAAGCAGCTTGTTGCTTTTTTCGTCAAGATATAAATTTGTAGTAAATCGCATAAGAATAAATGTACTTCCCGGTGAATGTGAATAAAACCGTTAAGAAAAAAGCCCATATGAAATGGGCTTTTTGAAAATCTTATTATTTGCTTAATTTGTCAACCATCTTCAAAATTGCGTCTGCATCAAAAGGTTTTGTTACAAATTCGGAAGCCCCAAGCTTAATCGCATCCATCATTTTATTCTGCTGACCTGCTGCTGTAACCATTATTACTTTAGCATCCTGATCGTCTTCCCGGATATTCTTTAAAGATTCGAGTCCGTCCATTATCGGCATCGTAATATCCATGGTAACAACCTGGGGAGAAAACTCTTTGAATTTGTTTACACCATCCAGTCCGTCTACGGCTTCGGCCACGATTTCGTGTCCGGCGCCTTCCAAAATACCTCTTAAGATTTTTCTGGATGTTCTGGAATCATCTACAATTAAAATTCTTGCCATTTTAGTTCGCCCCCTCAACAATCAGTTTCTCATTGAAAACGGAAATTAAATTAATTTTCTCACCCTGAATATATACCGGAATCATACACATCCGGTCAGCCGTCAGCGTAACGGCGGTGTCTTCGTACTGCGGAGGAAGCATATCTACGTTAAATTTCGGTGAACAGCCGGATGCAAACATGCCGTTTACACAGTTAATGAATTCCGCACATGCATCCAATGCATCCGCATCGACTTTTTCAAACTCTTCTCCTGCAAATTTATTGGCTACTTTTAAAAGATTATTGCCTTCTGCCACAAAACAAAGGGATGCATCCGCGTCACCCGTAATGTGCTGGAGTGCATAACCGTCAGCGGAAAGCTCAGCGACGAAACCGGCTTTGTCAATATAAAGATCGTTGTCAATCAAACGAGTCAGTGTTTTGATAAACACTAAAATCTGTTCTTTCTGATATTCATCAAGCCCGAGCGGCAAAAACAAAGGAATTGCAAGGTCTGCCTCTCCGCTTTTCAAACGGTCCATTTCAGTCTGGGTAAAATTCAGTTCCTTCTGGAAATCTTCGTAACAGGATTCGATTTCTTCAACCGTCATAAGATTTTCATTCGTAATTTCCTGCACAAAGGATAAATATAAATTTCCCTGCATTCCGAGAAGTCTTCCGACCTGCTCGTTTGTCAGATATCCTTTTTCAACGGCAATGTCTCCGAATCTCTTATCCAGCATGGACTGAAGTTTGTTGACTTCGTCCGCCTGCTCGATTGTCATCAGCTTTTCGGATACTGCAATCAAACCAAGTTTTACACGAACCTTTTTCTGCGCTTCATACACTTTGGTCAGCTGCTCGGAATTCAGTTTTCCGATTTGCTTTAAATAGTTACCAAATAAAATATGAATCATTTGAAATACCTCCGAATATTTATAATAACCCCAACAATAATATACAAAAAATCCGTAAAAAGTGCAACTATTCTTGTGCTTTTTCTTCAAAATAGCAGTCGAACAGACGCTTTGCTATCGGAACGGCATAGGTCCCGCCTGTTCCGGCACCTTCAATAATGATTGTAACCGCTATTTCGGGATCTTCATAAGGTGCAAAACCGGTAAACCATGCATGTGAGGAATTTGTTGAGGATTCCGTTTCGGCCGAACCCGTCTTACCGGCCGAAGAATATTCGGCGCTCTTTAAAAAACTTCCCGTACCTGATGTTATTACCGAATGCATATAATTCGAAACGACCATGGCATCCTGTTCGGAAACGAGTTTTTTGTATACGGTCGGATTATAGGTTTTTAATTCCGTACCCTGTGCATTTTTTATCTGATCCACCAGCATGGGTTTCATCATAACACCGTTGTTTGCAATGCACGCGGTTATCATATTCAGGTGCATCGGAGTAATGACGGTTTTTCCCTGGCCGATACTGCCCTGTACCACGTCTCCGTCTTCCGCTTCCGCATTAATCGGAGTGTGGCTTTTTTTGTATTCGATATCCAACGGCAGTTCAGTATCAAATAAGAGATTCTTCAATGTATTTCCGAATTCTTCACGGTCAACATTCATGGCGATATTTGCAAAAGAACAGTTACAGGAATTTGCAAAGGAGGCACGGAGACTTTGATATCCGTGAACGGTTCCGTGGTAGCAGGTAATCTTTCTTCCGTCATAATGATAGGAACCGTTACACTGGTAGCCGTAATTTTCATAATCCGAAGGATGTTCCTGTATATATTCGAGTAAATCCAGAATTTTAAAGGTGGAACCCGGAGGGTATAGTCCCTGCGTAGCCCGGTTTAAAAGAATCGACGAATCTTCGTCGGAAATGATGTTCTCCCACTCGGCTTCAATTTCGTTCGGGTCAAAGCATGGTTTTGATACCATGGCAAGAATCCTTCCGGTTTTCACTTCGCTTACCACGATTGCACCTTTATAGAATCCGATTGATTTATAAGCGCACTGCTGAAGGGGAATATTCAGTGTCGTTACGATGGTATCGCCCCTGTCTTTCGATCTTGTAATGTCATTGTCGACTTTTGTCGAAAGGGAGGAATTCGACGTAACCAGATTCATGTTCATGGTATTTTCAATACCTGTTTTTCCCATGGTGGAAAATCCGACTACATGGGCAAACAAATCTCCGTACGGATACAGCCTGCTTTCGACGTTGCCGGAAACATTCGTTACGGCAAGTATCTGACCGTCGTTTGATTCGATGCTTCCGCGAATGTTCTGATGTGCCAAAAGCGCCTGCCTCGGATTATGGCTGTCGGAAATAATATCATAACTCTTTCCTTTCACGAAAAAGACGATATTAAATATCAGAGCACAGAACATACAGATTAAAATCAGGCCCGTCCATAACTGCGGTGATTTTAACACGGAGATAAAATATTCTTTTTTCGAAGAAGTATTCTTCCTGTTCTTTTTCATATTCGTTCGTTTACAGATCTTCAAAATTAAAATCGTTTATCATTTCTTCTTTTGACATGGGCGGTTCCTCCGTCACAGGTTCTAATTCGGATTCTATCACTTCCGCTTCGTCATATTCATCGGGAAGTTCATAGGACGGATTGCTCTCTTCGATGGTATAACTGCTTTTGGCAGTCTTTTCATAAATTGTTACATCGTCATCGTCATTTTCATATTCTTCTTCCGGTTCTTCCTCTTCTTCCTCTTCTTCCGGTTCTTCCTCTTCTTCCGGTTCTTCCTCTTCTTCCAGTTCTTCCTCTTCCACGGTCTCTTTTGACAGATTCTTATAATCGAATTCCTTGACGTAAATACCCTGAATAATCGAGAACATCAAAACCGTTGCACAGAGAGAACTACCGCCCATGCTGATTAACGGCAGCGTAACTCCTGTTAACGGAATCAGTCTGGTTCCACCTCCGATTGTAACAAAAACCTGTACTGCAAAGCAAACCGCAAATCCGTATAAAAGGAGCTGATGAAAGAAGGATTTTACCCGAAAACTGTATCGGATGATATGAAGTGCCGTAAACAGATACAAAAGAATCAACAGTACGGAAAAAAGCACTCCCATTTCCTCTCCGATAGCAGAAAAAATAAAGTCCTCTTCCACATACGGAATGGATTTCGGATATCCCTGGAAAAGTCCCATTCCGAACCAGCCTCCGGTTCCGATAGCAAACAGGGACTGCGATAACTGCCAGCCGGTATTTTCCACGTCTTCAAAGGGATTTAACCATGTATGAACACGGACTCTGACATGCGAAAATTCTTTGTACGCAAATGTAAAAGCACCGACGGATAAAACTGCTCCTGCCGGAAGAATAAAAGGTGAACGGCTGGCACAGAAAATCATGAAAATCATGGTTACCAGATATATTCCTGCGCTTCCCAGGTCTCTGGATAATACAAGAATCATAATATGTACCAGCATAAAAAGAACCGCTAATACATATCTGGTCTTGTTCTTTTTCTGTGAAAGCATGGATGCCATAAAAAAGACAATGGAGATTTTTACGAATTCGGAAGGCTGGAAATTAAAGCCCCAGAGATCGATGTTAAGTTTTGAACCGTGCGTTACGGAACCGGTGATCCAAACGGCGGCCAAAGCAATGATACCGACCGCACAGTAAAGATACGGTGCATTTCTCCATCCCTTGTTTTTAATATAAATGACCGGTACAAAAAGGGAAACAATCAATAAAACCACTGTTATGGAGAACTGCCGTAATGCATTCTCGAATGCAAGCCGTCCGAGAATGATAAACGAAACGTCCAGAAGAAAAAGCATATTGTTTAAAAGCAGACGGCTGATGGACGGATAAATCGTAAGATAAATCATCATAATCGCAATCATGATGATTTCCTGGAATGCAAAGAAAAAGAAATATTTCAGGTCTTCCGACCGCATAAATAAAGTGATATATCCGACTGCATGGAATAAAACGGCGATAATAAACTGAAAAGCATAGAAATGCCTGTGTTCTTCCGGATTTTTAAAGAAAAACACAATCACATTGGTTATCACATAAAAGAGAATGATTCCAACAAAAAGATAATTGGAAGTCTCCGAAATAAAGCTCGCCATTAAAGTATCCCCTGCGTATTTAGTGGGTTTCAGGGTTGCTTATAAAACACCTTTTATGAAATGTCCGTTTGTATATTCATACGGAACATTTTCGGGAAGTTCCCCTTCTCTTCCCCGGGCAAATATATGATAAACGAATTCACAGTCCTTAGGATTTTCGTTTGTAAATCGTAACTGAAGTCCTGCCGAATCAAAGGAAAATAGATCCCGCATATGTTTATGCAGTGATAACGGCACGGAATTATATATGGTATTATAGCATATTATCTCATTGCAGTGTGTGTAAATCGGAAAACAGGCCCCAAGCCGGTCGGTCAGTTTACGGAACCCTTCTGTTTTTCCGCATCTTCCGGTTGTGTTTAAAACACAGTTGGCAGTCTGCATAAGCGGAATTCTGCCGTAAATCATGATTTCATGATGATTATTATGAATTCCCCGTATTTCATTTTTGGACAATTCCGGACTTAATGTATATGACCGGATGCGGTCTTTAAACAGTTCCGAAGAAAGCCCGTTGGCAATGTAAAATGAAAGATTGCCCCGGATTTCGCGGGTACCGGTATTTCCGGACTCAAGAGCTTCTTCCGTAAGCTTTAAGGAATCAGGTTGTGAAACATAAAATCCTTTTATGTTTTCATACATTAAAGCTTTCCGGATGTTTTCTTTATGTTTCACGACGTTTGCCGAGCGAATCACGGAAGGGAGGGAGACAAAATAACGCAGTTCTCCGTTATTCGTAAGAATATCCGAAATCTCCCTGCAGGAATCATTCTCAAAAAAGGAAAGCGGAAAACAGATTTCGTCGGTTTTGCTTAAAACCCCGGATAAGCGTTTGATCTGTTCCGTTGAGGAAACGAAGATAATAAAAGGCGTATTGTTATTCTTCTTTTTTATTTTATTATCATCCGTGCTTATATCGGATCTGCCGGGAAAACGGATCGTATTATCTTCCCTGATTTCCCTGGATAAATATGCGTTACGTATTTCTTCAAGACAGAATTCCTCTGCTTTTCTTCTGAGCGCATTAATCTGTCCGACGGGAAGAAACGCTCCGTCGGAAAGGCTGCAGTCTTTTATTTCGAGGGAAAAATATCCGCTGCTGCTTTTTTGAAGCCTTTTTATGAGATCTTTTTCGGAAAGCTGGGCATTTTTTGCCGAGTCGACTATATCTCCGGTAACGGTCTTGCTCTTACCCTGCACTTCGAAATGAATTTTTGCTTCTTTTCCGATTTCAAATTCCGCTCCGGCAGGGATTTTTACGGGGATTTTATTTCTGCAGTAAGTATCGTTTAAATAACCGCAAAGGGAATCGTCCGTCTTATTGTAAGAAGGCGACTTGATGCTGACCATATTTCTGTTTTTGGATTTTTCGTAATATCCGTCCTGTAAATCGGTCCTTAGATAGAGGGATTTCAGTATTTCCAGATCTTTTTTGTCTGTTTTGTATTCGGATTTGTTTTGAAGACTGCAATAATAATCGATATATTTGCGGTAGATGCTGCTGACACCCGCGGCGTATGCCGCCGATTTCATCCTGCCCTCTATTTTGAAAGAAGAAATACCGGCATCAATTAATTTCGGAAGAATCTGAAGGGTACAGAGATCTTTTAAGGAAAGCAGGTATTCCTCATTCTTTTCTCCTTCCAGACAATAAGGCTGTCTGCAGGGACCGGCACATCTTCCCCTGTTACCGCTTCTGTTCCCCAGAAAAGAAGAAAACAGGCACTGTCCGGAATAACAATAACACATGGAACCGTGAATAAAACACTCCGTTTCGATACCGAGTGCATTGATTTCCCGGATTTCATCAAGCGATAATTCTCTTGCGGGAACAATTCGGGTCGCACCGAGTTTTTGCATCTCTTTTGCGCCCCATACGCTTGTAATACTCATCTGCGTTGATACGTGAACCGGTAATTCGGGAAATACATTCCGGATATATTGAAACACACCGAAATCCTGCACGATGACGCCGTCAAGGCCGGCAAGATAAAACGGCTTCAGAAAATCAAACAGTTTTTTTAATTCTTCGTTTTTTGTCAGGGTATTTACGGTTAAATAGATTTTTTTACCGTGAACATGGGCATAAAGCAGTGCTTCAAGAATTTCTTCCTCCGAAAAATTTTTCGCATAGGCTCTGGCGCCGAACAGGTTTCCTGCCAGATAGACTGCGTCCGCACCGGCATTTACCGCACCTAAAAAAGCCTGAAAGTCTCCGGCAGGAGCAAGCAATTCAGGCATTTTTTTAACAGGCTGTTCGTTTTTTGTATTTTCGCTCATTCGATTAAGCCTTGCTGTCTTTTCGGTCGCGTTCTTTCAATTCGGTTTCCAGTCGAATGATTTTCTTTTCTTTTTCCGCAAGATCTGATTTTAATGTATTTAAGCTCTTTTCCTGATTGTCCAGTTTAATCTGGGTGGAAATCAGCTGATGCTTAATATTGCATAAATCATCTTCTCTGCTTTTTAATTCGTCTTCCAGTAAAGAGATCTGATTTTTTGCTTTAAAATAATCATCCGCAACATTAAACTGCAAAAGGAGATTCTGATAGTCAAGCGTAAGTCTTCGGAAGCCGTCGTCCTTGTTGAAATCATTATATTTTCCGTTTAAATAAGTAGCTACTTTCTGTAAGTATTCTTCACTTTCGTAACCGCTTATGGTAAAGACTTTTCCGCCTACAATTACTTCGGTATCGATTTTAGATGACATATCTTTTTCCTCCGAATCCGATCAATTTATATAAATCGGTTATTCTTTCGTATTACTGATTTATTCAGGTTTATGAATGGATTATATGATAAACCGACAACAATATTATACATAAATAAACATACTCATTCAATACCGCAAAACTTATTCTTTGTATTCCAGACGGAAATGTGCATACGCTTCTTTTGTGACAACTCTTCCCCTCGGAGTCCTGGTCAGAAGCCCGTTTTTCATCAGATACGGTTCGTAAACATCCTCAATCGTTCCGGCATCCTCGCCGATTGTTGCGGCCAGTGTTTCCAGACCTACCGGGCCTCCGTCGAATTTCTCAATCATGGTAAGCAGCATGCTTCTGTCGATATGATCAAGACCGAGTTTGTCTACATCGAGCATGTCCAGGGCTTCATTTGCAACTTTCAGTGTAATGACACCGTCTGCACAGACCATGGCATAATCGCGAACTCTTTTTAAAATACGATTTGCAAGTCTGGGGGTTCCTCTGCTTCTTCTTGCCATTTCCAATGCCCCGTCTTTATCCGTTTCAATTCCGAGTTTTTTTGCGGAGTTTAAGATAATCAGCGACAGTTCTTCCGGCGTATAGAATTCCAGACGGTGAATCAGGCCGAAACGGTCCCTTAACGGCGCGGTCAGCATTCCGGCTCTTGTTGTCGCACCGATCAGCGTAAAATGAGGCAGATCGAGCCGGACGGATTTGGCGTTCGGTCCGTCGCCGATCATAATGTCGATGCAGTAATCTTCCATAGCCGGGTATAATACCTCTTCCACCTGTCTGTTTAAACGATGGATTTCGTCGATAAAGAGAATATCCCCTTCGGATAACATATTTAAAATTGCTGCAATATCACCCGGTTTGTCAATTGCGGGTCCGGAAGTTACTTTGATGTTTACTCCCATTTCATTGGCAAGAATGGTTGCGAGTGTGGTCTTCCCGAGACCCGGAGGACCGTACAGTAAAATGTGGTCAAGCGGCTCCTCCCGCATTTTTGCGGCATTGATTGTGATATTTAAAGATTCCTTGATTTTGCTTTGGCCGATATAATCTTTTAATCTTACCGGTCTTAAGGATTTATCAAGTATTTTGTCCTCGTTTGTTATTTTACTTTCAATTACTCTTCCGGCCATTTTTCTCCTCGTTACAGAAACATCACGTTTTTCAGTGCAATTTTAATCAGTTCTTCTGCGGTAAGTCCTTCTTTTTCTTCAACCATATCCACGGCCTTTTCCGCATTTGCCCTGGAATATCCGAGATTCACGAGTGCCGTGATGCATTCCGTTTCCGCAATTCCGTAAGTTTTGGTTTGTTTCGGATTTCCGGCAGTATCTTTCTTTTCCGAAACTTTTCCGAGCGTCGTAAAATCAATTTTCATTTTATCTTTCAGATCATTGATGATTCTTCCGGCGGTTTTCTGGCCGATACCGGGTGTTTTTGCGATGGTTTTGGCGTCCCCGGTTGCAATTGCAACTCTGATATCTTCCGTGCCGATGCTGGCAATCATGGCCTGTGCGCTCTTCGGTCCGACTCCGTTTACGGAAATCAGGGTTTTAAACAGCTCCAGTTCTTCTTTTGAGAGAAAACCGAACAGAATGAATTTATCTTCTCCGACCGAGGTGTACGTATAGAATTTAACGGCGGTACCGACCGGAGGAAGTTCGAGAAGGGAGGAATCGTAAACATGAATATTGTATCCGATTCCGTTTACGTTCACGATGACAACATCAGGTTCGGAATCAGCAAGGATTCCGTCAAAAAAAGCATACATAAATCAAACTCCTTTTTCGGTTTTTATGATTTTTTTCAACGTCGGATAAAGCAGTTTTGACAGTAATCCGGTTACCGATCCGGCGGCAAGTCCGAAAACGACGAGAACCGGAACATAAAATATAATTCCGGGAAGTCTTGTTACTAAAAATGCGATAAGAATCTGTCCGATATTATGAAAAAGTCCTCCGAGCATTCCGATTCCGACAGGCGAAAACACTTCGTTTTTTCTGTACAATAATATCATAATCAAAAGACTGAATGCTGCCCCGGTAACGGAATACAGAAACGAATACATACTTCCGAAAAGCAATGAAGACAGAATAATCCTTGTAAGATTGATTATTACAGCCTCCGCAGGTCCGTAAAGATACAAAATCAAAAGAATAAATCCGTTTGCAAGTCCTAATTTGATTCCGGGCGCAAAGGTAAATGTGGGAATGATATTTTCCACGTAAGAAATAATCATTGCAAAACTTAAAAGCAGACTGAGATATGCAATTTTATGAAAACTTTTTTTCGGTTTCGGCTTCAATTCTATTCAGACTCCAGAATTACGGAAAGTTTGTGAGGAAGACAGATAATGGAATCTCCGGTTTTGGATATTGGGGCCGAATGTACGCAAATCTGATTGGCGCAATCTGCTTCCGATACGGTTGCTTTTCCGTCTTTGATTTCGAGTATGTTATAATGACCGCCTTCGGTTTCAATTCTTTGGGTAATATCCTCATCCATAGAAAAACGATAACGTTCCGCTCCGTTTTCATAAACCACACATATCACAGCTTTCGGTTTCATCAGAAAAAACAATACACAGGAAAGCGTCCCGATGCCGAGAATGATAAGCAAAATGATATCGCCTTTTTTCATTCCTTATTCCCCTTCCGAGCATTTCGGCATGGCAAGAGTCCCGGTTCTGGAAATTTCCGCAATATTGAATTTGCGAAGCATGGATAAGAGTTTTTCTATCCGGTCTGGCGTATCGCACAATGTAATAATCATATGTGTAGCGGTTGCATCCACGATATCCGCTTTTAAGAATTCGCAGATTTCCATAAGTTCTCTTCTTTCCTGGGAAGCATATTTTATTTTCAATAAAATGACTTCCCTGCAGATTGCATTTTCTTCGGAAAACGTCCGAACCTTGATGACGTCCAGCTTTTTATTCAGCTGCTTTTCTATCTGTTCCAAAGTATGTTTCGTTCCGGTACTGACAATAGTCATGTTGGAGACGGTTTTATCCTGCGTTTCTCCGACGGTAAGGGAATCAATGTTATATGATCTTCTTGAGAATAAACCGGCTACTTTGCTGAGTACACCGGATCTGTTTTCCACCCATACGGAATATATACGTTTCATTCTGCAATCCTCGTTTAAGTTGAACTCCGAATCAATGTATTAATATATTGCAAACCTGCGTCTTTAATTCGCAGTAAAGGCATCCGCATCAATATCGGTTTGTGCAATGAGCATGCCTTTCCGGGAAAGAATCTTTTTTACGGATTCCGTAATTTCATTGTTGGCCGAAATTCTCATAAAAGGAATTCCGTATGCTTTTGCAATCAGGGAATAATCGGGAAGATTCATTAAATCCACCATATTGTAGCGGTTTTCGTAATGCGTATGCTGATACTCCCGAATCATTCCGAGACACCTGTTATCCATAATAATAATTTTAATATTACAATTCAGTAAAGAGGCTACCGATAATTCTCCCAAAACCATCTGTATGGCACCGTCGCCGACGGTACAGATGATCTGCCTGCCGGGTGCCGCAAGTGATGCTCCGATTGCGGCCGGCAGGGAATACCCCATGGTTCCCATTCCGCCCGATGTCAGAAAATGACCGGATTTTACGACATAATTGCCGCAGGAATAAATCTGATTTTGACCGACATCCGCAACATATACCGCATCTTCGTCAAGAGCGAGCGACAATTCTTTGATAAAAGCATTCGGATCCACATATTTCGCGGTACTTTCCGTTTTTTCGTCTCTGGTTTTGCTGTAATAAACGAGCCGGTCGAGCCATTCTTTAAAATCACAGGATAATTCGGCACGGTTTAATTCTTCAAAAATTGCCTTTGCATCTCCCACAATCGGAATGGACGGTCCGGCGTTCTTCCCTATTTCTGCAGGGTCCACATCGATATGTACAAGGATTTTATCTTTCGTAATCAAATCGGGCTGGCTTACCGCACGGTCAGCAACTCTTGCACCCACCATGATTAACACATCCGATTCGTTCATTGCCCTGTTTGCATATTTTTTTCCGTTATTCCCTACCATTCCGATATATAACGGATGTTCCGAAGGCATAACCCCGATTCCCATCATGGTGGAAACAACGGGCAAATTGTATTTTTCCGCAAAAGCAGTAACTTCATTTTGTGCCCCGGATGAAATAACTCCTCCGCCGACGCAGAGAATCGGCCTTTTGGCTTCCGACAGAACTTTTAACACTTTTTTGATCTGAACGGCATGGCCTTTTACGGTGGGCTTATAGGTACGAAGCATAACTTTGTCAATCTTTGTAAAATCACCGCCGAAAGCATTCTGGATATCAATCGGCATATCAATTAAAACAGGCCCTTTCCTGCCCGTGGAAGCAATATAAAAAGCCTCCTTCATGATCCTGGGAATATCCTTGGCAGCGCGAACCGAATAAGAATATTTTACAAAAGATTCACATGCACCGATAATATCCGCTTCCTGAAACATATCGGAACCGATTTGTTCACACGGAACCTGCCCTGTAATACAGATTATGGGGATGCTGTCTGCAAATGCCGTTGCAATGGCCGTGATTAAATTAGTGGCACCGGGGCCTGAAGAAACCGCAACCACTCCGGGTTTTCCGGATACTCTCGCATATCCGTTTGCGGCATGGCCGGCATTTTGCTCGTTACGCATCAGAATACCCTTGATTTTACTCCTTGAAAGAGAATCAAAAAACGGACAGATGGACACTCCGGGATATCCGAAAACATATTCAGTATTTTCCGCCTCTAAGGCTTTTACTATTAATTCCGCACCGTTCATTTCAATATCCTTAATTTCCGTTATTTTGTAATGCTACGCCGACATTTTTAATCTCGGTTACGGCGTTTCCGTATGAAAGTTTTGCATTGGAAAGAGCCATTTCATCCACTTTCTCACCTTCCAATGCTTTATGATAATATTCCGTTGCTTCCGCCATGAATGCAGAGGCATTTTGAGCATGTTCTTTTGCTTCGGGAGCCTCTGCGGGAACCGGTAATTCGGCAAATGCTTTAAAATCCCTGTTCATATCGTCCAAAATCGCCAGAAGCTCGTCCGATGCATTTTTATCTTTGGCATCAATGCGGTTTATTTTGGCATCATAAGAAACAAGTTTATTGTAAAAATTATTTACCTCGGAGATATATACGTCATTCTTATTGTTTTTTGTACATCCGCAAAGTATAAGCGGAAACACAAAAAGAACTGCCGTAATTATCATAACAATTGATTGTTTTATACTCTTATGCATATTCGGTTCCCTTTTTTCCGGATTTGTTAATGTTGTAAAACGGATTAAAATATCAAAACCGTTTGTAAACGTATTGATATAAAATGAGTAGGGACGGCAATGGGCAATCCCTACTCTTTTATTCCATCCCTATGGAATTACATCAAATCATTACTTGTTGAACCAGTCAACCTCGCCGAAGATAGGAAGCTTGTAATCTTCATCACCCTTTGCAATGTTAACGATAGCCATAATGGTAAAGATTGTACCTGCGATATAACCGATGCAGGGAATACACCAAACAATGGCAAGAATAAGACCCTGTGTCATAAGTCTGGTTCCGAGTACTTCTTTCTGATCTTTAAAATTAAAGAAAGCAATCAGCCAGAAAATAAATCCACAATGTAAGAAAATCTGCGCAGTTTTTTTGTTCATTTCAAAAATTCCTCCTTGTATACATGCCTTCAATTTTCCGGATAACAAAACTACATTTCAATAATATACACAAAATGTTGTGCTGTCAATACTTCCATGCACAATTCAGGAAATAAAAATTTAAGATTTTTTTACCGATTAAAACTTTAAAGCAGTAAATTATTTTACAGAGCATATTTTTCCACAATATGTTCCGGATCCTTGAAAATATGATTCGACGGAACATAGCCTCTTACGGAGGATGTCGGATAAATATTGGTATTTCTGCCGATTACGGTTCCGGGATTCAAAACGCTGTGGCAGCCGACTTCCACATGATCTCCGAGCATTGCACCGAATTTCTTAAGGCCGGTCTCAATCTGCTCGTCTTTATTCTTTACGACTACCAGGGTTTTGTCACTTTTTACGTTGGAGGTTACGGCGCCTGCACCCATATGGGACTTATAGCCGAGAACGGAATCCCCGACATAATTGTAGTGAGGAACCTGCACGTTATTAAAAAGGATTACGTTTTTTAACTCGGTTGAATTTCCGACAACGCAGTTTTTTCCGATAATTGCATTTCCTCTGATGAATGCGCCCGGTCTTACTTCAGTATCCTCATCGATGATACAGGGACCGAGAATGGTTGCACTCGGATAAATCTTTGCACTTTTGGCAATCCAGATATGATCTTCTCTTTTTTCAAAACGGTCTGCGGGAAGGGATTCTCCGAGCTTTAAGATAAAGGTTTTAATCTCCGGAAGTACTTCCCAGGGATATGTCTTTCCTTCAAAAATTTCTGCTGCATTCGTCTCTTCCAGATTGTAGAGATTTTTAATCATTAATACTTCTGACATTTTGAATTCCTCTCTTTCTTATTATTGTAATGTTATTTATAGTATTTTGAAGCATAATCAAAGTACTTATAGAGCCGGTCCTGATTCCGGAGTTTTTTTACTTTATTCGTATTTTCGGAAACAAATGCGGAAAGTTTCTGCATATACTCTTCTTCCTTTATTTCCCCGTTTGCCACCATGGTCAGTCCCTTTTCCCAGCTTGCCGTAAGGGACGGATTCAGCATTTGAACAATGGAATTTCCGACCACGTCGTGTACCATTTCGCCGAGAAGCGTGGGCGTATAAATCTGCGTTTTCCGGTTCAGATTCAGATATTTGATGTTCACAAGCTTTTTGATAATGGAATCCCTGGTTGCCGAGGTACCGATGCCGCTTCCCTTAATCTGCGCCCGAAGTTCCTCGTCTTCGATAAACTGGCCCGCATTTTCCATTGCAAGAATCAGACTTCCGGAATTATAACGTTTCGGGGGAGTTGTTTCTCCCTCTTTAATCAGAAATGCGGTTACGGGAAGTTTTTCGCCTTTTTTTAATTTGGATAAGGCTTTTAAAAATTCCTCATCGCATTTCACATCTTCGGTCTGGTCGGGATCGTTACCGTTATCCGTTCCGTCAGAGTCTTCGGAACCGCTTTCCGTACCGGGATTTCCGGAAGGATTACCGTTCGTTTTTGTTTGATCGGAATCCGGAGCCGCATCTTTTGCTTCGACTTTATTCTTTGCAAAAGAGTTTACGGTAACTTTTAAATATCCGTCATCTTTCAGCACCTTAAATGAGCTGAAAAATTTTTCCCCCTTCATGGAAGTTATCAGCGACAGTTTTTCATAAACCGCAGGAGGGAAAAAGATACTTAAAAATCTTCTCACAATGACTTCATATACTTTGGCAGCCGTCGGATTCAGGGATTTTAAATTTGCGAATCCCTGACCGGTCGGAATGATTGCATAGTGATCCGTAATCTGCTTATCGTTAACGTACTTGGTTTTTGCAATATTTTTATAAAGTCCCAAATCCAGCGCTTCCTGTGCCAGATTCCCGATTACCGCATAGTTTCTTAAACCTTCGATATTTTTGTGAATCTCTTTGGCGATTGCGGTGGATAAAACCCTTGCATCCGTTCTGGGGTATGTCACGAGCTTTTTTTCATACAATTCCTGAATGATTTCAAGTGTCTGGCTGGGATCGATTTTAAAAAGTTTGGAACAAATATTCTGTGCTTCCGCAAGATTAAACAAAAGCGGAGGGCTTTTCTTTTCTTTCTTTTTTTCGATATTTTCAATCAGGGACTCACCGTGGTAATTCTCATTGCTCCAGTCGGCATTGTCTGTTACGTAATCAATACAGGAATGCGCGTCCTTTTCTTCTTTAAAACCGTTTTCCTTATAAAGCAAAGGAGAATTCTCGTATTTGGATCCTTCCACCGCGCGGAATTCACCTTCCACATTTGTACCGAAAACATCATTCTGAATCAAAATCCGGTAAAACGGAGTTTTCGTAAAATTACGGATTTCCCGCTCTCTTTTGACAATCATGCCGAGTACACAGGTCATGACACGGCCGACACTGACCACGCCTTTATCGGCTTTTAAATAGTTTTTGATCTGATAACCGTATTTTAAGGTCAGTGCACGCGAAAAATTGATTCCCATCAGGTAATCTTCCTTGGCACGGAGATATGCCGCATCGGATAGTGCATTATATTCCGAGATGTCTTTCGCTTCTTTTAAGCCCCTCTTCATCTCCTCTTCGGTCTGGGAATCAATCCAGACACGCTTTTCGGTTTTACCGGTAACTCCCGCTTCCTGACGGACCAGTCGGTAAATGTATTCTCCCTCGCGTCCCGAGTCGGTGCAGACGTAAATAGTTGAAACATCCGCACGGGTTAAAAGCCCCTTTACTATTTCAAACTGCTTCTTTACACTGCCGATTACCTCGTATTTATACTCTTCGGGAATAAACGGAATGGTGTCAAAAGTCCAGCGTTTGTATTTTTCGTCATAGACTTCGGGATAACTCATAGAAACGAGATGCCCTACACACCAGGTCACGATGAATCGGTCGCCTTCCATATAGCCGTCTTTATTATTCATTTTTTCTCCGAGAACCTTTGCAAATTCCTTTGCCACGGAAGGCTTCTCGGCAATCAGTACAGTTTTTGACATAATAATTAATCCAAATTTTTTTAAGACAAATCCGTCCGGTCAAAAAGGAATACATTCTCTCTGTCTGCAAGTTCATTGAGCGTTTGGGAGTCAAATCCGTCCAGCGAAAACAGATAATAATAATCCGGTGTCAGATGAGTTTCTTTTGTGACGGAAACAAGCTTTATGAATTCATCATAGGTTAAAAGGCCGCGCTCTTTTTTGCAGTATCCGAATAAGAACTGTCTTTCCCTGTCCTGTGCAATAATGTCAACCGTGCCGGTTTTTCCGACCCACTCTCCGTATTTGGTAAACTTAATCGGAAGATATTCGCGTTCATTAGCCAGGCACAAAAATTCCTCGCATATGGTCGGAAAAATCTGCATACAGTAATTGTCGATAT
This sequence comes from Lachnospiraceae bacterium, assembly GCA_024681795.1. Lineage (GTDB taxonomy): Bacteria > Bacillota > Clostridia > Lachnospirales > Lachnospiraceae > UBA3766. The sequence goes on from JAILAD010000078.1 coordinate 115,436, forward strand.
GATCTTTGATATACGTGTTGTAAAATTCCTCTTCACCGATTAACGATAGTTCGGTTTCGTGAGGATAAAGAAAAGTAAAATAAAATTTTACAATCGGATTCTTAATGCGGTAAACACCTTTTTTGGTATTTTCCGCACCCGGGGTATCATAGGATTTAACCTTTTCCACAATCGAGATTTCCGTCAGGTTTTTCAGATAAACGGAAATCTTTGCCCTGGAAAAACCCGTATGAAGAAATAAATCGTTTAATTTATTCCGGCCTTCAGCCAAAGACGCAAGAATCGTCGAATAAACGGAAGGTTCCCTTAACTCGCTTTTGATTAAATCCATTCCGTAACTCCGGTATACACCGCCCGGAAGAAGGAAGGTTCCGATTATATTTTGCCGCAGGGAAAGTGCAGGCGTGAAGTGTTCATATGCGTCCTGCATTCCGCCCAGAATTGCATAAAATGACAGCAGTTTGTCAAACTCTTCCGTATTCATCATACAAACGATATCCAGAAATTCCAGAGGGTTAACTTTCACAAATCCCTGAAACTTTATTTTCTTCAGGAGAAGTTCCGATACAAGGGTATTTTCCACCCAGTTTCCGCGTTCACTGACAAGCAGAACCATTATTTTATCTTCATAACGGTATTTTTGAATGAAGTCATTTAATTCTTCAAGAAAAGCAGAACCGCTCTGAATCAAAAAATGAAAATCAGAAAGAATCAGAAGCTTTTTTTCATGCTTATTCGGATTGACTGCGGAAATAACAGACTCAAAAACGGATGTGAACGAATAATCGAATTCGGTTTCTCCGTTCCAGTTAAGGGTTTTTGCGAATAAATAAGCCTGTTCCCTTCCGGATGCGGGAACGGCTTTCAGATATGTGGTATCCTTCCCTCCGGCGAATTCACGCCAGAGAGAAGATGTACCGACAAGATGTTCTCCGTAGAGAACAACAATGTTACTTTCTTTGCGTTCAAAGAAGTCGTTTAATGTATTCAGTTCTTCATTACGTCCCTGAAGCATTTAGTATTCCTGAAAAAATTCCGTATTGTTTTATTTGGCGGAAATATATCCCTGTGCTTTTAATAATTCTGCGCAAAGAACTGCACCGCCTGCGGCACCTCTGACCGTATTGTGGGAAAGGCCCACGAATTTCCAGTCATAGATGGAATCTTCACGGATTCTTCCGACGGAGATTCCCATACCGTGTTCAAAATCAACGTCTAACGTAACCTGGGGACGATTGTCTTCCTCAAGATACTGAATAAACTGCTTCGGTGCGGAAGGAAGATTAAGTTCCTGGGGAACACCTTTGAAGGAAGTGATTTTTTCAATCAGCTGCTCTTTCGTAGGATCCTTTTTGAATTTCACGAATACGGATGCAGTATGTCCGTTTAATACCGGTACACGGATGCACTGGCTTGTAATTTTAATAAAATCAGCAGGCACGATAACACCGTCTTCGATTTTACCCCAGATTCTGAGAGGCTCTTTCTCGCTCTTTTCCTCTTCGCCGCCGATATAAGGAATAATGTTCCCTTCCATTTCGGGCCAGTCCTTAAATGTCTTTCCGGCACCGGAAATAGCCTGATACGTGGAAACAATCGCTTCATACGGCTCGAATTCCATCCATGCGGTTAAAACAGGTGCATAACTTTGAATGGAACAGTTCGGTTTTACTGCAATGAAGCCGCGCTTTGTACCGAGACGTTTTTTCTGGAATTCAATGACTTTCATGTGTTCCGGATTAATCTCGGGAACCACCATAGGTACATCGGGAGTCCAGCGGTGTGCGGAATTATTGGAAACTACGGGAGTTTCTGATTTTGCATAACGCTCTTCGATTGCACGGATTTCATCTTTCGTCATATCCACTGCGGAAAACACAAAATCAACTACGGCGGAAATTGCATCCACATCATTGACGTCTTTTACGATTAAACTCTTTACCGCTTCCGGCATCGGAGTGGTCATTTTCCATCTTCCGCCAACGGCTTCTTCATATGTTTTACCGGCACTTCTCGGGCTTGCTGCCACCGTAACAACTTCAAACCAGGGATGATTTTCAAGTAAAGAGGTAAATCTCTGCCCTACCATACCCGTTGCGCCTAAAATTCCGACTCTTAATTTCTCACTCATTTTCGTACTCCTTTTTGTACCTGTAACATTATTTATATTTTAAATGAGTCATCAGATTCATTAAAAATATCAGATAAAGAAATAAATTCCTATTAAAATAGTACAAAGCAAATAAAATGTCAAGCGTGTAATTTTAATATCTTTTCATAACGTTTAATTGCTTCGTTTACGGCAGCCTCGGAAGGTGCTCCTTTTGTCAGTCTTCTGTTTACGCATGTCTTTAACGAAATCGCATCATAGAGATCGTTTTCAAAATCGGGACAGATTTCTTTTAATTCCTCCAAAGACAAATCTTCAATCGCACAGTTCTTTTCGATGCATTTAAGGACAAGACGACCGATTACGGAATGCGCATCCCGGAAAGGCATACCTTTCTTCACCAGATAATCTGCGGCATCCGTTGCATTGGTAAAGCCCATCATGGCACTTTTTTCCATAATATCCTTGTGGAAAGTAATGGTTTTTAACATGCCGGAGAATAAGTGCAGGCAGTCCTTTACGGTATCAAATGCATCAAATGCAACCTCTTTGTCTTCCTGCATATCTTTGTTATATGCAAGGGGAAGTCCTTTCATGGTGGTAAGTAAGGACATTAAATCTCCATAGACTCTTCCGGTCTTTCCGCGAACAAGTTCCGCAATGTCGGGATTCTTTTTCTGCGGCATAATGGAAGAACCGGTAGAAAAAGCATCATCCATTTCCACGAACTGATATTCATTCGAATTCCAGAGAATCAGTTCCTCGCTGAATCGGCTTAAATGCATCATAATTGTGGATAAAGCCGATAAAAACTCAATCAGATAATCTCTGTCCGATACAGAGTCCATGGAATTAAACGTAGCGGAATCAAAACCGAGATCCTTTGCAACCGTTTCTCTGTCCAGAGGATAGGTGGTTCCGGCAAGCGCTCCGGCACCCAGCGGACATACGTTCAATCTTTTCCTGATATCAATCAGTCTTGCGGAATCCCTTAAAAACATTTCCATATAGGCGCCCATATAGTGGGAAAGTGTAACGGGCTGTGCCTTCTGAAGATGGGTGAATCCGGGCATATAGGTATCCGTATTCTGTTTGATGATGTCAAGAAGTACACATTCCAATTCGTGTAAAAGTTCCGAAACGGCATCCAGTTCATCTCTTGTGTACAATTTCATATCCAGCGCTACCTGGTCATTCCTGCTTCTTCCGGTATGAAGTTTTTTTCCGACATCTCCGATTCTGTCAATCAGATTTGCTTCCACGAAACTGTGAATATCCTCGTGTTCCGGGGTGATTTCCAGTTTTCCGTTGTCAATATCAAGAAGAATCGATTTTAATCCCTTTTTGATTAAATTCGCTTCTTTTTTTGTAATTATTCCCTGCTCACCGAGCATTTTTACATGTGCAATGGACCCGATAATATCATGCTTATATAATCTTTTGTCAAAATCGATGGAAGCATTAAAACGAAATACGTCCCGGTCCGTAGCTTTTGTAAATCTGCCGCCCCAAAGGTCTGCCATAATCTCTCCTTTAATTCACCCGGCTCATTCAGCCGATGTTTTATTTGCATAAAAAAACCATACCTCACGTGGTATGGTTTAGAGCCGGAAATCAGACTCGAACTGACGACCCCTTCATTACGAGTGAAGTGCTCTACCGACTGAGCTATTCCGGCAAGTCGACCTGCGACCACGTGTTATTATATCTGTTTCAAATTAAAAGTGCAAGAAGAAATCCTTATTTTAATATTTTTTCGAGTTCTTTCACCTGATTTTCGGCATTTTTCTTTGCATTTTCAATGATGGAATTCTTTTCTGCTTCAATTTCTTTAATTCTGCTTTCCGCATTTTTCACGGCTTCGGCTATAATACGCTGCTTTTCTTCTTCCACTTCTTTCTTTTTGGTTTCTACGTAGCGTACTTTTTCCTGATATTTCCTCTTTGCAATCTGTTCCTGTTCTTTTTCCGTAAAAGGACGATAGGAAAAAATCTGCATGCTCATTGCGGGAATGCTGACAGTAGCCGACTGTGTGAATCCGTCCATCGGGATTTCCTTTGTGGAGATTGCGCTTTTGTTAATCAGTCCGCCTTCCGTATATTTTTCGTCATCAGTGGTGAATATTTCTTTGATTTTTCCTTCCCTGGGAAGACCGAACGAATATTTCTCAATTTCATGATTGGAGAAATTGAAAATAATGAATTCCGTTGTGTTTCCGGATAAATCACTTCTCTGGAAAATGAAGACGTTATCCGTCGGGTCGTCCGATTTAATCAATGTGAAGTTGGCACTCTTTTCCCCTTCCGGATGATACAGTTCCTTTGCTTCGTACATGGCAAACATATCTTTGATGCACTGAATTTTATTGATAAAAATTCTGGCTTCTTTTAAAGAAGTTGCATAGGGATTTGCAAAATAACTTTCTTCACAGAAATTGTCGGTTCCCATGAAATTCAGTTTTTTTCCGGGAAATACGCTTAAAAATGCATTTGCCAAAACCACGTTTTTGATTTTGTCTTCCAGTGTTCCGGGCATTCTCATCAGCATGGAAACAAAATCCCTGGAAGATGCCTTGTAGGAAAACGGGAGAATAAAATCTTCATGGAAAGCATAATGAATCAGATCCGCAAATTCATAATAATGCTCATTTCTGTAAAACGGATCGTTCTGCAGATAGGAAATGACGCCGGTTTCAAATCCGGTGTTCAGGATATAATCAAACAAAAGGGAATCCTTGCCGGATTTCACCGTTACATTTTCCAGGACACCGTCGGAGGATGCGATCTTAAATACATGCGGATACTTTTTCGCGATTTTTCCGTTTAATTTCTTTAAGAAACGTACTCCGGAAAGATTTAAGTTTCCGCCGTATTCATTCGGAATCCACTCGCCTGCCCTCTTTCCGTAATCCAGATATAAAAGTGCAGCAAGATCCGGAATCCTGTATCCGTCAAGATGATAGGTTTCAATCAGATAAAGTGCAGCGGAAATCAGATAACTTTGTACAAATCCGTTTGAAAAATCGAATGCAAAACCACCGAATCCGGGCTGATACATGACTCTTTCATCTGCGGATTCAAACAAAGCCTCTCCGTCAAAGAAATGAAGTCCCGCTTCCGTTCCCGCAAAATAGGAAACCGGAAAATCAACGGATACGGACAGATTTGCTTCATGAAGTTTGTTTACAAATTCCTTAAATATTTCAGGCCCGCCCAGTTTCTTTGAAATTGCATAGATTCCGAGAATGTGCATTCTGTCGTTTGCATCCGGAAGAGGCTCGTAAATACCCATCAGATGAATTCCCGTATAGGAATATTCCTTGCAGTGTTTCAGCAAAACAGGAAGTAAATCCAGACAGTTTTCGGTCTTTTCGTCAAGAAGCGAAAACAAATCCACTTCATAAAAATGTGTTGCGGATTTTAAGGCAACATTTTTAGCGGCTTTTTTATCGGAAGAACCGATATGACTGCATATTACGGAATTTCTTCCGTTCTGGCACAAAGCGAAAGGATCGGCTTTTTCAATATTCTTCGACCCGCGTCCTTTAATGGAATAACGATATTCCGTTCCTTCCTCTGCACCGGGTACGAACAGTGAAAACACTCCCGTACTCTCATTCTTTTCCATCAGATGAGAGCCTTCCTTGAAATTGTTAAAATCGCCGAGAATGCTGATTTTCTGGGCTTTCGGCGCATAGACCGAAAATAAAATTCCTTCCACCCCGTCAAACTTCATTTTCTTTGTACCGAGAATCTGCGAAGCCGTTTCGTTCGTTCCGCGTTTAATGGATGCGATTCCCTTATCGTCAACAGCAGCCTTAAAAGAATACGGGTCATATACATTTTTCTTCTCCGCATTTGCGTATTCAATCGTATACGTATAGGAGTCAAAGGTTTCTTTTGTCAGAAATACGGCAAAGAATCCGGCTTCGTCCACAAGTTCCATTTCCACTTTTTTTGTCTTTTTTGTTTTGCCGTTGTACAGATTGGCATAAACTTTGGAAGCTTCAGGGAAAAATGCCTGCAGAATTTTTTCGGACTTGCGTGTATGCAGTCCTAAAACGGTTGACGGCTTTGCGCAGTCCGCATATACGATGGATTCAATTTCCTCCCAGTTCATAAGGGCATACTGTTTTTTGTTCATGGATTTTTTCCTTTCAGGTGAATTCAGACATTTTCCGGTTAAATCTAAGCCTGTACCGGCATTTATGAAAACATAATCAGCGGATGGAATGAATAAAAAGTCCGCTTCTTAATTTCGGCTCAAACCAGGTTGATTTGGGAGGCATCAGTAAATGTGCATCCGCAACTGCAAAAAGTTCATTAATGGACGTCGGATACATTCCGAATGCAACCCTGCAATCGGTATGTACTCTTCTTTCCAATTCGGAATATCCTCGTATTCCGCCGACAAAATCAATTCTCTTGTCGGTTTTCGGATCCTCGATATGAAACATCGGATTTAATACATAATCCTGTAAAACGGATACATCAAGCCCTTTAATGGGATCATCGCTCTTAAAGGCATCCTTTACTTTCAAAAGGTACCAGCAATCGGACAAAAACATCGCTATTTCGCCTTTTGATGAAGGCTTCTCGGGATTGGTTCCGACGGTTTTGATTTCAAAAACGTCCTTTAAAGCTTCAATAAAAGATTCATCGGTATATTCGCCGAGATCTTTTACGACACGGTTATAATCCATAATCATAAGCTGCTCGTCCGGAAAAAGTACGGACAGGAAATAATTAAACTCTTCTTCTCCGGTGTAGCCGGGATTCGCTTCTCTTTTCTTTAATCCGACTTTTACTGCGGATGCACATCTGTGATGTCCGTCGGCAATGTAAATATCTTTCATTCCCGCAAATGCATTCCGGATAACATCAATTGATTTTTCGTCGGAAATAATCCAGACTTTATGAGTAATTCCGTCCTCCGAAGTAAAATCGTACAAAGGTGCTTCGGCTTTAGCTTTTTTGATTTCCCGGTCAATGTTTTCTTCAAAGCGATACGCTAAAAAAATCGGTCCGGTCTGTGCTTCCATGGTTCCGACATGACGAATACGGTCCTCTTCCTTATCGGCTCTCGTATTTTCATGTTTCTTGATAATTTCATTCTGATAATCGTCAATGGATGCGCATGCAACAAGACCGGTCTGTGAACGGCCGTCCATAATCAGTTCATAAACGTAATATACCGGTTTTTCATCGGTTACGTAAATTCCCTCCGATACCTGTTCCCGGAACATGTCCCTTGCTTTTTCGTATACCTCGTCGCTGTAAGGGTCAGTCCCTTCGGGAAACTGTGTTTCCGCACGGTCGATATTTAAAAAAGAATAAGGTTTTCCTTCCACCTCTTTACGAGCTTCTTCGGTATTGTAAACATCATACGGAAGTGCTGCGATCTGAGATTCCAGCCCTTTTTTCGGCCGGATTCCCTGAAACGGTCTGATGACTGCCATGGATAATCCTCCTGTTTTTATGTGATTCTGTTATTTAATATAATTTTCTGTTTTTTAAAAGCTCTGCAGATAACGATTCGTAATCAACGGCATTCAACCGGTTTACAATCTCCGTAAATCCGGTCTCGCAGGCTTTTGAAATATAGATGCAAAAATCTTTATTCGGCCGTTTGAATAAATGAATTATTTCTTCTTTCGGACCGTCTATTGTAAATACCGCAAAATTTTCATGTCCGACAATGTAAAAATACTCACTTTTCGGGATTTGATATTCCCGGAAATGCTTTCCGAAGAAGGCTTTCCCGTAAATCACCAGTTGATTCTCCTTGTATGTCACAAATACCTTGTCGAATTTGCGAAAAGGCAGTTCGGGAAATCGGTCTTTCCGGATCATGAAAGCAACACACATATTCTGTCCCGGATGCATTGCTTTTAATTCTTTCGGGATATACTTTGTTCCTGTGTGTGACCTGATTTTCCCCCGGTCGAGTATCATATAACGGAATGTCACAATATCCTGAAAATAGAAATACTGCAGCATTTTATTGCATTTCGGATAAAGAATAATCGTAACGATTACCATTGCTCCCCATATCGGGAAAGCGTATACCGGTATAAATATACTGATACCGAGAAGGATGAAATAAATAAGTGTTTTTATAATCTCACCGAAAAACGACATAAAAGGATATTGCAGGAAATTCTGCTGATAGCCGAATGCCGCAAACCAGAAACAGGATACAAAATACCACGCAATTAATGATAACAAAAGGAATACAAAAGTCATCGCATAAACACAGATGATGTAAGAAAAGTACTCCGAAGTATTGCCGGATAGGATTCTATCCCCGTATTTCGTTCGGTAAAGATAATCCGCTTCTTTGTAATTTAAGTAAGAACGAATCAGGATTAAAACCAGAGAAAGGACAATTTCCAGTCTGCTGTAAAGTATCATGGCAACGGATTTGGAAAAACTTACCGAGGAGAACAATTTTCCGACCAGAAATATACCGAAACAAAGAACAATCACATAAATCGGCACATAATAGAAAAACGGATACATCACCCTGTTTCCGAAAAAAGCATTCAGGAGATAAAGAATTCCTTTTACGGAAACTGAAAGAACCGGTTCCACAAGATCCGGTACCAGGGATGCATAATTTCTTAAACTAAGGATGAAAAATTCTCCGAAAATTTCAAAAAATCCTCTCTATTCGTCTATATTCAAAAAACAGCAATAATATTATAACCCCCAAGATATCTATTATCAAGGGGGTTATTTGCTTTCAGACTATTGATTTTTAAGGATTTTTGAAAGAAAGAATTATTTTACCTTTCTTACACGGATTACACCTTCAATGGAGGATAAAGCGTTAACGATTTCATCGGTAACCACATCTTCCACATCCAGCATGGTATAGGCATAATCACCTTTGGACTTGTTGGTCATATCGGAAATATTAATTCCTTTTTCACCGAAAAGTGTGGTGAACTTGGAAATCATATTGGCAATATTTTTATGGAAAATCGCTACACGACCTGCTTTGGTGCAGATTCCCATATCGCAGTTCGGATAATTTACGGAATTTAAAATGTTTCCGTTTTCAAGATAATCAATCATCTCTTTTACTGCATTCTTTGCGCAGTTGTCTTCGGATTCTTCCGTGGAAGCTCCGAGGTGGGGAATGACGATACATCCTTCCTGACCTGCGGTTGTGGGATTTGCAAAATCGGATACGTATTTGCGAACCTTTCCTGCCTTGATTGCATCAATGACATCTGCTTCGTTCATAAGGACATCACGTGCAAAGTTAAGAAGGATTACGCCGTCTTTCATTTTATCGATTGCTTCTTTGTTAATCATTCCCTTGGTGGAATCCATAGCGGGAACGTGAATCGTGATAAAATCACAGTTTGCATAGATTTCATCCAGTGTATTTACATGGATGATATCGCGGCTTAAGTGCCATGCAGCATTTACGGAAAGATAGGGATCATAACCGTAAACGGTCATTCCGAGAGATTTTGCAGCATTTGCTACCTTGACGCCGATTGCTCCGAGACCGATTACACCGAGTTTCTTTCCTTCGATTTCGGTTCCGGCAAATGCCTTCTTGGCTTTTTCCGCTGTTTTTGCAATGCCTTCGTCAGCCTTATTTTCTTTCACCCATTCGATTCCGCCCACAATGTCGCGGCTTGCAAGGAGCATACCGGCAATTACGAGTTCTTTTACACCGTTTGCATTGGCACCGGGAGTATTGAATACCACTACGCCTTTCTCGGCAAGAGTATCAAGAGGAATATTGTTTACTCCTGCTCCTGCACGTGCTACGCAGAGAAGATTATCGGAAAAATCCATTTCATGCATAACCGCACTTCTTACAAGAATTCCTTCTGCGGCATTAACATCATCCGTCTTTGCATAATTATCGTTAAAATAATCCAGACCCACCTGAGCAATGGGATTTAAGCAATGATAGTGAAACATTACATGTTCTCCTTTTCAAATTTCTTCATAAAATCAACAAGTTTCTCAACACCTTCAATCGGCATTGCATTGTAGATACTTGCTCTCATACCGCCGACGGTTCTGTGACCTTTTAAGTTAACAAAACCTGCTTCGGTAGCTTCTTTGATGAATTTGGCTTCCGTTTCCGCTTTCTTGTCTGCATCTTCGATATTGCAAACAAAAGGAACGTTCATTAAGGAACGGTCTTCTTTTACAACGGTTCCTCTGAACAATGCGGATTCGTCAAGATAATCGTAAAGAATTGCAGCTTTCTTTTCGTTAAGTGCCTTCATAGCCTCAAGTCCGCCCATCTTCTTTAACCACTTGAATACCTTGCCGCAGATATAAATGGTATAGCACGGAGGTGTATTGTAAAGGGAATCGTTGTCTGCCTGGGTCTTCCATTTCAACATGGTCGGGGTTCCGGGAAGAACGTCATCCGTAATCAAATCTTCCCTGATGATTGCGATAACACATCCTGCAGGTCCGATATTCTTCTGTACACCGCCGTAGATTACGGCATATTTGCTTACATCAACAGGCTCGGATAAGAAACAGGAAGAAACATCGGATACTAAATCTTTGCCTTTGGTGTTCGGAAGGGTTTTGAACTTGGTTCCGTAAATGGTGTTGTTCTCACAGATATATACATAGTCCATATCATCCGTAATCGGAAGATCGGAGCAGTCGGGAATATAAGAGAAGGTCTTGTCTGCGGAAGATGCAAGTTCTACCGCTTCGCCGTAGATTTTTGCTTCTGCAAATGCTTTCTTGGCCCACTGACCGGTTAAAATATATCCGGCTTTTTTGTTCTTCATCATGTTCATGGGAACTTCGGCAAAGAACTGGTTTGCACCGCCCTGCAGGAACAGTACCTTGTAATTGTCGGGAATATTCATAAGTTCGCGAAGATCTGCTTCCGCATCCTTAATGATTTTGTCGTATACCTTGGATCTGTGGGACATTTCCATTACGGACTGACCACTGCCCTGGTAATCCAACATTTCATCTGCTGCTTCTTTTAATACTTCCTCAGGTAACACAGCGGGACCTGCGGAAAAGTTGTAAACTCTGGACATCTTGTTTCCTCCTTTGAGCCAGTGATTTATAATTATTGATAATAATTTAACAATATCAATCGCACACGATTATTATTTTATTCTTGTGTCTTTATCCCGTCAAGACCGAATTGGAATCCGTTTTTTTATTCAACAGGTACGGGTGTATCAACAGGTGCGGGTTCCGCTGCCGGCGTGGGTTCCGGATTCGGAACGTTTTCGGGTGCGGCTGCTTCTCCTCCGTTTTCCTGCTGCTGTTGCTGTAAAAGTGCCTGAAGTGCAGCCTGTTCCGCAGCTGCCTGTGCATCCGCTTCTGCTTTTGCCGCAGCTCTTCTTGCTTCCGCAGCGTCGGCACGGGCACGTGCTTCGTCACGTTCTTTCTCTGCCTTTTCGGTTTCTTCCGCGGTGGCTTCCGGTTCGTAGAACATAATAAGCGGAGTTCCTACTTCTACTTCCGGATAAAACTGTTTGATAAAGTTAAGCGGAAGGTTTACGCAGCCGTGGGAACCGCTGGTCTTATAAATATTGCCGCCGAATTTTCCTCTCCAGGTAGCATCATGCATACCGTATCCGCGCCAGATTCCCATCCAGTAATAAACGAAACTTTCATAATCAACACCTCGAAGCGTTACATTGGTCGCTTTGTTTCTGACATACGCAAAAAGCTGAGGTGTGGAAGTTCCTCTTGCCATATTTCCGGATACGAAATCAGACTCCTGGAAAATGGATCCGTTTTTATAATAATAAAGATGCTGCTCGGTCAGATTGATTTCGATATAGGTATTTCCGACATCATCCTCACCCTGCGCAAACGCTTTGGAAATATATTTCGGCTCTCTTCTGATATTTGTTTCACCGCTTCTTAAATCGTCCAAAAGTGCTTTGGTTTCTGCGGCCTGGTCAAGCGTTGTTCCGTAAAGAACCTGAGATTCCTTAAAATGAATTTCCTTTCCGCTTGTGGACATAAAGGTTCTGTCCTGATTTTTGGTATCATATTTATCGGCAAGTGATGCCACATATTCTTTTACGGCATTTTCATCCAGAATCAGATTTCCGTTTTCATCCGTTAAGAAATTATTGTTTTCATCAAGCGCAATCCACGAAGACGTAACGGCGGAATCCACTACTTCTTCGGTTTCTCCCATTTCATAGGTCAGTTTGAATGACTGGAAATCGGAGATTTTTTCATATAAAGTCTGTACTTTGCTTTCAAGTTCGGGGTTTTCTTTTGATTCATAGCAACCTGCTTCAACAAGGTTGATACTTTCCGCCTTATTCATAATGGCATCGGATACGGCATCCAGTACCTTGTCCGGATGAAGCATATCCTTGGTGCTGTCCTGAATCTGATATCCGGCATCATCCGTTAAAATAATCTCAATCTTATTATCCTCGCTGTAAAGCGGACCGGAGGACATGAACGGAGCATTTTCAAGCTGCATCTCGAGAAGACCGTGGTCAAAATTAATATCGGGAGTGATTCTTTCATCCTGATGCTGAATAAAATTCTTTCCCCACGCAATCAAGGGATGTTCTTTTTTATAATCCGTAAGCGCGTTGGAATAATCCGTCTTGTATGCGATTGTTTTCATGTCAATCGTATAGATGTCCCCGTTAATATCGGTAATGCTGATATTTTCATACGGTCTTTTGGCAACCAGAACGGAATTCGCTTCCTGTACGCTCATTCCGGTAATATCCGTTCCGTTAATTACGGTACCGTATGCAAATCCACCGAAATAATAAAGTGCAACACATCCGTATAAAGCACATCCAATAATAACAACCCCCAATATTGCAATTATTGTATTTCGAATTGCGCCTTTCATAAAATCTCCTTATTTTTTTCAATCCAATATTTCCGAAAACGTATTCTTTGTACTCTCGTTTTTTTCATATCCGTTTCGCCGAAAACGTTTTTATTTTCGCTTCGATTACGGATTAGCTTTCCTGATTCTTCTTCTCAAGGGAAGCAATCGCTTCTTTTTTCATCGGAATTCTGCAGTTTTTGTTGTTTCCGAATTCTACTACAACGTCGTCTTCGTCGATATCAATAATCTGTCCGTAGAAACCGCTGGTCGTTACAACATAATCGCCGACCTCCATGGATTCCTTCATTGCCGCCTGCTTTTTCTGTTCCTTCTGGGAAGGACGAATCATTAAGAAATACATGATGGCCAAAAATGCAACAATATATAAAACGGTTGTTGCAACTCCTGCATAACTTCCGAAAATGTTTCCGAGGAAACCTCCGGACTGGGTAAGTAACAAATCAAACATAACTTTTTCTCCTTTATAAAAACCTTTTATTCTTCCCCGCCTTCCATTCCGGCGAGTTTCTTTCTCTTATATTCCTTAAAATTGCCGGAGTCCAGTGCGTCGCGTATTTCTTCGGTCAGCCTGTTGTAAAAATACAGGTTATGAATGACACAGAGTCTCATTCCGAGCATTTCTTTTGCTTTCAGAAGATGTCTGATATAGCTTCTTGAATATCTTAAACAGGTCGGGCACATGCATCCGGGCTCAATCGGATTTTCGTCCGTTTCATATCTGGCATTCAGAAGGTTGATTTTTCCGAAATTCGTATATAAATGTGCATGTCTTGCATTTCTGGAAGGATATACACAGTCGAAGAAATCAATTCCTCTTTCCACTCCTTCGAGAATATTTGCCGGAGTTCCGACACCCATCAGATATACGGGTTTGTTTCCGGGAAGATGCGGTACGGTCTGCTCAATCATGTCGTACATTTCTTCATGTGTTTCGCCTACCGCAAGTCCGCCGATTGCATATCCGGGAAGGTCAAATTCACCGATTCTTTTGGCATGTTCAATCCGGATGTCGGCAAAAACAGCCCCTTGATTGATTCCGAAAAGAAGCTGGTTTTTATTGATCGTATCTTCTCTTTTATTCAGTTCGTCCAGTCTGGTTTTACATCTTTCAAGCCATCTGGTCGTTCTCTCAACCGACTGTTCCACATAACTTCTGTCCGCACGGCTTGACGGACATTCGTCAAAAGCCATCGCAATCGTAGACGCAAGATTTGACTGGATCTGCATACTTTCTTCCGGCCCCATAAAAATCCTGTGTCCGTCTATATGAGACTGAAAGGTCACGCCCTCTTCTTTGATTTTACGAAGACCTGCCAGGGAAAACACCTGAAAACCGCCTGAATCCGTAAGAATCGGTTTGTTCCAGGACATGAATTTGTGGAGGCCTCCCATTTTCTTTACGATTTCATCTCCCGGTCTTACATGAAGATGATAGGTATTGGAAAGTTCCACCTGGGTTCCGATTCGTTCCAGATCTTCCGTAGAAACGGCGCCTTTAATGGCAGCAACCGTTCCGACATTCATGAATACCGGAGTCTGAATGGTTCCGTGTACGGTTTCGAATTCGCCTCTTTTTGCCGCACCTTCTTTGGTTAAAATCCTGAATTCTCCGTTCATGCTTTCACCGGTACAAAAATAATGCAGTTCGGATGCTCGATCTTAATTTCTTTCGAGGACATGTAAATCAGTCCTTTTTCCATGTCGCAGGCAAAAAACGTCATAGTGCCGGATTCATGGTTTAAACTTACCAAATGTCTGTTGTCCGGATAAATCAGGGCATCCTTCGGATAGGAACCGCTGATCGGAAGACAAAGTACACGGCTTAATTCTCCGGTTTTATCGTCTCTTTTGAAAATACATACGGAGTTATCACCGGCGTTCGTTGCACAGATATGTTCGCGGTCGGCCGATAACGTCAGTGCGCAGGAAATGCTTTTGCTTGCGTGATACTCGTTTAAAGTGGAAATGGACTGTATTTTTTCAAACTCGGGATCATGTTCGCTTACGAGTTCATAAGAAAATACATCAACCGTATTTGCAAGCTCGTTTACTATATAAATATATTTTCCGTCTGCAGAAGTAATCAGATGCCTGGGTCCGGAATTCATTTCACTGCGGATAATGTCAATCTGGCGAAGAGTTCCTTTATTATGGTCAAGTTCATAAACATAGGTATGGTCCATACCGCTGTCCGTTGCAAATAAGAACCGGTTGTCACGGGACATTTTTGCGCATGTAACATGAGGCTGGAAATTACGTTCCATAACGTCGCCTAAGCCCTTAAAATAAATCTCTTCCGTGATTTCTCCGACACCTCCGTCATCATTTAAGCGAAGTACGGTCAGTTTTCCGTCATGATATCCGGAAACAAAGATAAATTTATCATTATAATCAACGGATAAATAACATCCGCGCATTCCGTTTATGGATGCTTCGTTTATTTCCTCCAAAAAACCGTCATCGAGGATACGGAAGCCTTTTACGCCGAAATCAGTGATGGAATAAAGAAATTTCCGGCTGTGGGCACAGGTCAGATAGGAAGAATTCGAAATGGCAACCTTGCCTTTTTCCGTAAAAACTCCCGTCTCATTGTCTACGTCATAAATCGTGATACCACGTTTGTCTTTAGAAGTATAAGTGGAAACATATGCCACATATTTGGTATTATCCATCGGTTTGCTCCCTTTTCTTTCATTTCAATACAAAAAGACGCAAAAATACTTATATATGTTATCACAATATATATTGACTTTGCAAACATTAAATGTATAATCTAAATTGTTTGTTTACTTTTACTAAACCAAAAGTTTACTTTTATTTTGAAATTTCTTAGTTTCACTAAACAAAAAGTTTACTTTGTCGGAGGCGCAAAATGGAAATCGGTAATAAAATCAAACGATTACGGATTTTAAAAGGGTTGACACAGGAAGAACTTGCCGACCGCTGTGAATTATCCAAGGGATTCATTTCCCAGGTGGAACGTGACTTGACATCTCCCTCCATCGCCACATTAATGGATATTTTAATTGTTCTCGGAACGGACCTGCCGGAATTTTTCAGTAATGAAGAAGAAGTTCAGATTGTATTTTCGGGTTCCGATTATTTTGAAAAAGTGGATTCGGATTTATCCAATACGGTTAAGTGGCTGATTCCGAATGCCCAGAAAAACATGATGGAGCCGATTCTTGTAACGCTCAAACCAAACGGAAAGACTTATCCCGACAATCCTCACGAAGGAGAAGAATTCGGATATGTCTTATCCGGAAGCATCCGGATTCATATCGGAAACAAAACGTATCAGGCAAAGAAGGGCGAGTCGTTTTATTACTCTCCCGCCTCCTCACATTACATTGATACCGTAAATAAAGAAGGCGCCAAATTTATCTGGGTCAGCACCCCGCCGACATTTTAGAACATTTCAGAATTAAGAAACACCATAAAGGAATCACGCTCATGAGCAAACACTTAATCGATCTTCAGAACATATCCAAATCATACGGAAGCAATCTCGTGCTCGACGAGATGAATCTTTATATCCGGGAAAACGAATTCTTAACGCTTCTCGGTCCTTCCGGCTGCGGAAAAACCACAACATTAAGAATTATCGGCGGATTTGAATCTCCCGATGTAGGTAAAGTAATCTTTGACGGCGAAGACATTACCCGCCTTGCACCGAACAAAAGACAGCTCAATACGGTTTTTCAGCAGTATGCGCTCTTTTCCCATATGACGATTGCGGATAATATCGCGTTCGGTCTGAAAATCAAAAAGAAATCCAAAGCCTATATCGATGACAAAATCAAATATGCTTTAAAACTCGTAAACCTTGAGGGGTACGGCTCCAGATATCCGGATTCCTTATCCGGCGGCCAGAAACAGCGTATCGCCATTGCACGTGCCATCGTAAACGAACCGAAAGTACTGCTTCTCGATGAGCCTTTGGGCGCACTGGATTTAAAATTAAGACAGGATATGCAGTATGAGTTAATCCGACTGAAAAAAGAGCTCGGAATTACCTTTATCTATGTTACCCACGACCAGGAGGAAGCCCTTACGATGTCCGATACGATTGTGGTCATGAATCAGGGTTACATTCAGCAGATCGGAACTCCGGAAATGATTTACAATGAGCCGGAAAATGCGTTTGTTGCCGATTTTATCGGAGATTCCAACATTATCTCTTCCACTATGATCCGGGATGAACTGGTGGAAATTCTCGGTGTGAAATTCCCCTGCGTCGACAAAGACTTCGGAGAAAACAAGCCCGTTGACGTTGTCATCCGTCCCGAAGACGTGGAAATGGTCAAAATCCCGGAAGAAATTACGGATGAAGAAATTGCATCCGAAAACAATCCCGCAAAATACGGAAGAATTCAGGGCGTGGTAACGCATCTTATATTTAAAGGCGTTCATTATGAAATGGAAGTCATGGCAAACGGGTTTGAGTGGCTTGTTCATTCCACTTCCCTCTTCCCCATCGGCCAGAAGGTCGGAATCAATGTGGATCCTTTTAACATTCAGATTATGAATAAGCCCGAAAGCGAAGACGAGGAGGCTGTGGCAATTGAAGAATAATAAATTTGTACAATTTCTTTCGGTCCCCTATGTACTTTGGGCGATTGCATTTATCGTCATTCCGCTGCTTATGGTCTTCTATTACGGCCTGACGGACGGAAACGGGAAATTTACGTTTGACAATGTACTTGCGATTACGCAGACGGTTCATTACAAATCCCTGTATATTGCATTGATTCTTGCGCTTATTTCAACGGTCATCTGCATTCTGCTTGCATATCCGCTGGCGCTGATTCTGACATCGTTAAAAGGAAAAAACGAGCATCTGATTGTTCTCATTTTTATCCTGCCGATGTGGATGAATTTCCTGCTTCGTACCCTTGCGTGGCAGACTTTGCTGGAAAATGACGGCGCAATCAACTATGTCCTGTCTTTCCTGCATTTGCCTACCATTCATATTATCAATACACCGGTTGCAATTGTTTTCGGTATGATTTACAATTTCCTGCCGTTTATGATTCTTCCGCTTTACAATGTCATCGGTAAAATCGACCAGAATGTTTTAAATGCCGCAAGAGATCTCGGTGCCAATTATTTTCAGTCGCTGGTTAAGATTACGCTTCCGCTTTCCGTACCCGGAATTATTTCCGGAATTACAATGGTTTTCGTACCTTCCCTTACAACCTTCGTTGTAAGCGAAATGCTCGGCGGAAGTAAAATCCTGTTAATCGGTAACGTCATCGAGCAGGAATTTACGCAGAATTCCAACTGGCATCTGGGTTCCGGACTTTCCATCGTTTTGATGATTTTCATTGTCATCAGTATGGTAATTACCGCGATTTTCGATAAAGACGGGGAGGGAAATGCACTGTGAAAAATGTACTCAAATCAATTTATACCGGCTTAATCTTCATTTTTCTCTATGCCCCGATGGTGGTTCTGATTATTTTGAGCTTTAACAAATCCAAATCAAGGGCAAAATGGGGCGGCTTTACGATTCAGTGGTATGTGAAATTATTCCATAACAGCGTTGTAATGCAGGCCCTGATCAATACCCTTTTAATTGCTTTTCTGTCCGCACTCATTGCCTGCATTATCGGTACGATTGCTGCACTTGCGATGAATAAAATGGGAATGTTTGCAAGATCCGCAATGCTCGGAGTTACCAATATTCCGATGCTGAATGCGGATATCGTAACGGGTATTTCCTTAATGCTTTTGTTCCTGTTTTTCCGTTTTAAGTTTGGATTTATGACCATTCTTCTGTCGCATATCACGTTTAATATTTCGTATGTCATATTAAGCGTCATGCCGAGAATCAAAAAAATGAATCCGTCCAATTATGAAGCGGCACTTGATCTCGGTGCCACTCCGGTTTATGCATTTTTCAAAGTCATACTGCCGGATATCTGGCCCGGAGTTTTATCGGGATTTTTAATGGCATTTACCATGTCGCTTGATGATTTTATCATTACGCACTTCTCGAAGGGCCCCGGCGTGGATACGATTTCCACCAAGGTCTATGCCCAGCTGAAAAAAGGCATCGATCCGGAAATGTATGCGTTATCGACTTTGATTTTTATTTCCGTTCTGGCGCTGCTTTTATTAATCAATACGCTTCCGGCCGGCGGAAAAAAGAAAGAGAAAGCAAAATAATTGTTTTAAAATTATTCGCTTTCAAGTATAATGAAAGAACTTTATGTTTTGGGGAAACATATTTCGACTTCTTTCATAGTAGTAATTCAGCTTCGGTCTTATGAAAGAATAAAATTCAGGAGGAAAAAAGTTTGAAAAAGAAAAGTCTGAAAATCGCAGTTGCAGTCGTTACCGCAGCATGTACCGTTCTTCCGCTTTTTGCAGGTTGCAGCGGCACGAATTCCCAAAAGGAAGTTTATGTTTATAACTGGGGCGAATATCTCGATCCCGATGTTCTGGATGAGTTTACCGAGGAAACCGGCATCAAAGTTATTTACGACGAATTTGAAACCAATGAAATCATGTATCCGAAGGTTGAGGCCGGTGCCGTTGCATACGATGTAATCTGCCCTTCCGATTATATGATTCAGAAAATGATTGATAATGATTTGCTGCAGGAAATTAATTTTGACAACGTTCCGAATGCCAAAAATATCGGTGATCAGTATTATGAATCCGCCAAAGAATTCGATCCGGAAAATAAATATGCGGTTCCCTACTGCTGGGGTACCGTGGGAATTCTCTATAACAAAACCAAAGTGGACGAGCCGATTGATTCCTGGTCAGTACTTTGGGATGAAAAATACAAAGGCGAGATTCTGATGCAGAATTCCGTTCGCGATGCATTTATGGTAGCTTTAAAACTTCAGGGACACTCCATGAACTCTCTGGACGATGCCGAACTGGAAGATGCAAAAAATCTCTTAATCGAGCAAAAACCGCTCGTACAGGCTTATGTAGTCGATCAGGTCAGGGATAAAATGATCGGAAACGAAGCTGCCATCGGTGTAATTTATTCCGGAGAAGCCATTTATACACAGCGCGAAAACTCCGATCTGGAATATGTAATTCCGAAGGAAGGAACCAACGTGTGGATTGACTGCTGGGTAATTCCGAAGAATGCACCGAACAAAGAAAATGCAGAGGCATTTATCAACTTTATATGCAAACCCGAAATTGCTTTAAAAAACTTCGATTTCATTACCTATTCCACTCCGAATGTGGCAGCAAGGGAGTTAATCGAGGATGAGGAAATCAGAAATTCATCGATTGCTTTCCCGGATTTATCCAACTATCAGGGACTTGAGACCTTTCATTATCTCGGGGCCGAAGGCGATCAGAAATATGCAGAACTTTGGAAACAGGTTAAATCCGAATAAAAAAATCTCTTATAACTAAAATATATAACTTAAATAACCGGGCGTTTGCCCGGTTATTTTTTTGCAACTGTATGATTTTTTCTTCCTAATTGCCGTTATTCAGATTCTCCTTTGCTACCGCAAGCATCAGTTTAATGCGGTTTTCCTGATTTACCCTGGTGGCACCGGGATCGTATTCTATATCCACCGCATTTACTTTCGGATTTACCTGTCTGACTTTGTTTAAGACTCCTTTTACGGCAACATGGCAGGGAAGACATCCGAACGGCTGGACACAAACCACGTTTTCGTATCCGTGTTCCGCAAATTCCAGAACCTCGGCGGCAACATACCAGCCCTCTCCCATGCTGTTTGCCTTATCGATGATTCCTTCCGCTCTTTTCATAAGATCTTTTACACGTTCCGGTGCCGTAAACTGCGGAAATTCTTCAATCGCGGAAATTAAAAGATCTTCGATTCCGAAATACCATTTCATGACAATTTCCATAATCAGGCGTTTCCACGGTTTTCCGCCGAATTTCTTAAGCTCTTCCAGTGCCCCGTTCGTTTTATAGACACCGAATCCGAGCATACTGGGCATATAAGACTCACAATTCTGTTCCGCAAGGAATTCCTCCAGATGATTGTTTCCGGGTACGGAATACTTTAAGAAAAGCTCTCCGACTATGGCTACTTTGACTTTCTTTTCGTCAGTCTTTTGAATTTTTACGAATTCTTCTCCCATTGCATGGAGATTCTTTCGCATTGCTTTTTTGGAATATCCTCTTCCGTGTTCGTATTCGCCAATCAAAAAATCAATCCATTTATCGATTAATGCATCCGTTTCACCCTTATTCACCTCATACGGTCTGATCTGGTTCCCGAGAATCATCAGAAAATCGCCGTAAACCATGCCGGAAACTGCCATAAACAGGGTTGAAATCCGCATCAGCACTCCGCTGTTATATTCCATAAACCAGGTATTTGCGGAAAGAAAAGGAACCTGCGGATATCCCGCTTTTTCAAATGCTTTACGCATCAGATTGATATAATTGGAATCCCTGCATCCGCCTCCGGACTGCGTAATCATCATGGCTACTTTGTTCGGATCGTATTTACCCGATTCCATTGCGGTAAGCATCTGCCCCGTAATCAGAAGGCAGGGATAACAGATATCGTTATGTACGTACTGCAGGCCTTTCTTCAGCACTTCCGGGCCTTCGTAACCCATTAAATCGGTATTGTATCCGTCACGTGCCAGAATCGGCTTTATCAGGCGGAAATGAAGCGGTGCCATTTCCGGAATCAGTATGGTATATTTTTCCCGTTTCATTTTCAGGGAAAATTCCAGTCTTTTTTTATAATGTTTCAGAGTGGTTTTCATGACTGCGATTCCTCCTCAGCCTGTGCAATCGCAGCAATCAGACTTCTTAACCTGATTTTAACGGCACCGAGATTGGTAACTTCATCGATTTTAATCTGTGTATACAGCTTTCCTTCACTTTCCAGAATGCTTCTGACTTCATCCGTCGTAATGGCATCCAGACCGCATCCGAAAGATACCAGATGAACCAGATACATATCCGGCTGACGCGATACATATGCTGCCGCAGAGAATAATCTGGCATGATAGGTCCACTGGTTTCTAAGATTCAGGGTGATTTTTTTCATGTAATAACTTACGGAATCTTCACTTATCACACCAAATCCAAGCTGTGCGATGAGTTTATGGATTCCGTGATTAATTTCCGGATCCGTATGATACGGTCTGCCCGCAAGACAGACGATTTTTTTGCCTTCCAGCCTGCATTTTTCGATGATTTCTATTGCTTTGTTGCGCATGTCATTGACATAAAGCTCATAGGAGGCATATGCGACATCGCATGCCGAATAAACTTCCGCCTTGGAGAACTGTCCGAAATAGCGGTTCATCAGTTCCCACATGCTTTTTTTGAAATGCTTTTTGTTATGCGGTCCCAAATATTCACAGATATATTTGCTTGTTCCGAAATCACGGATATTTGCACCGATAACCTCGGGATAGCCGGCAATAACCGCACAGTTATAATGGTTTTCGCCACGTTTTTCGTTAAAATTAAAAGTCAGACACGGGAAGAAAATGGCATCCACTTTTTCCTCGATTAACTGAATGATATGACCGTGAACCATCTTTGCAGGGAAGCACACGGTATCGGAAGGAATGGTACCCTGCCCCTTAATGTACATCTTCCGGTTGGAAAAACCGGAAATTTTAACTTCATAATTCATGGCGGTGAAAAATGCATGCCAGAACGGAAGCATTTCATACATATTAAGAGCCATCGGAAGACCGACCGTTCCTTTCGGATTCTCGGGTTTATATTCCAGTGTTTTCTCAAAATACCGGAGTTTATATTCATAAAGATTCAGGGAATCATCGGAAGACTTCTTTGTAACCGGTTTTTCACATTTGTTTCCGCCGATGAATTTTCTTCCGCCCGGGAAGGTATTGACGGTTAAATTGCAGTGATTGTTGCAACCGTTACAGTTTATGCTCTTAGTTTCATATGTAAAAGCATCCAGTTCTTCTTTTGAAATCAGCCCTGCGATTTTTCCGTTTTCGTTTTCGGTCTTTCCGGCTTTTGCGTTTGCTGCGTATAATGCGGCACCGTAAGCACCCATCATACCCGCAATGTCCGGTCTTATGACATTTACACCGAGTTCCTTTTCGAAAGCCCTTAAAACGGCATCGTTTAAGAAAGTTCCGCCCTGCACGACAATCTTTTCACCGAGTTCTTTTGCCGAATGAACGCGAATAACTTTATAAAGTGCATTTTTTACGACGGAAATGGAAAGACCCGCGGAAATATCCTCTACGGATACGCCCTCTTTCTGCGCCTGCTTTACGGAGGAATTCATAAATACGGTACATCTGGAACCCAAATCCACGGGATTCTGTCCGAAAAGTCCGATTTTTGCGAAGTCGGCAATCTCATATCCCAACGAGCCTGCGAAGGTCTGTAAAAATGAACCGCATCCGGAAGAACATGCTTCGTTTAAGAAAATATTGTCGATAGCCCCGTTTGCGATTTTAAAACATTTCATGTCCTGTCCGCCGATGTCGATAATGAATTCCACATCCGGAAGGAAGAATTTGGCAGCGGTAAAATGTGCCACCGTCTCCACGATTCCGAGATCGATTCCGAGGGCGGATTTCATCATTTCCTCGCCGTATCCGGTCACTGCCGCACATGTTACTTTTAGGTCCGGATACCTGTCATACATCTCTTTTAAAAGTTCCACAACAATATCAATCGGTCTTCCCTGATTGGAAGTATAACGGTCATATAAAATATTTCCGTCTTTGTCAATTAAAACGAGCTTTAACGTCGTCGAACCGGAGTCAATTCCCAAAAATACTTCTTCCGACAAATCAAAATGTTCCCTGTGTCTTACGGTATCTTTGGCATGCCTGTCACAGAAAACACGGTATTCTTCCTCGTCCCGGAACAAAGGCTCAAGTGCACTCTCTTTCGAAAATTCCTTTTTTTCTCCGATTTTTTCCAGGGCCATGTTAAGATCAATCGGTTCATTTGCATAATAAGCGGCACCCAAAGCCACAAAAAGAAGGGAATCTTCCGGTAAGGTTCCCTTTAAATGAAGCGCCTCGTCAAAACTTTCGCGAAGATAAGACATAAACGTCAAAGGACCGCCAAGATATACGACATTTCCTTCAATCGGATGTCCCTGTGCAAGTCCGGTTATGGTCTGATTTACAATTGCCTTAAAAATACTTGCCGAGATATCTTCTTTTTTGGCTCCCTGGTTTAAAAGAGGCTGAATATCGGTTTTTGCAAATACACCGCAGCGTGATGCAATCGAATACACTTTTTCGGAGTGTTTTGCAAGCTCGTTCATATCATCGCCGGTGATATTCATTAAGGAAGCCATCTGATCGGCAAATGCACCGGTTCCTCCGGCACAGGTTCCGTTCATACGGACTTCGAGATTTCCTTTTAAGAAAAGAATTTTGGCATCTTCCCCGCCGAGTTCGATTACCACGTCGGTTTCCGGGATACGGTTTGTAACGGCAACCTTTGTGGCATAAACCTCCTGTACAAAGGGAATTCCCGCATTTTCCGCAAGTCCCATTCCGGCAGAACCGGAAATCGCTAAGTAGACAGGCTCTTTGATATCGAATTTTTTCATGACACCTTCCATGACCGCTTTGGTCTTTTCGGTAATCATGGCAAAATGACGTTCGTAACTGTTATGAATGATTTGATTGTTCTCGTCTAAAACCACACATTTAATGGTTGTGGATCCGACATCGATTCCTATTCTCATGATTTAACTCTTTCAAATTACAGATTCTTGATGAATTTTAAATAACTGAGCCCGATTTTGCTCCACTTAAATCCGAGTTTGTCAAGTTCGGAAGTGGTAAATGCGTTACTCATCGGGATATTCTTCGAAGACGACGCAATCGCATTGTAGAACGAAAGCACCATAATCTCCTTATCCTGAATCTGCTCTTTTAAACTCTTTTCAAATACTTCCTTCGGAACACGTTTTGCATGAAGCATGAATTTTTTGCAAAGTGCTTCGAGATTATATACATTCGGATTGTAAAGATTGTAAATATTGTTTACATGGTGATTTAAAGCAAGCAAAACATATGCTTCCGCACATTCGTCCACAGCCGTAAAGTCAATCGGATACTGCGCTATTTCGCTCGAATACATACGGAGCTTTAAAAATCCTTTTAATCGTTCCAAAAATCCGTTGTCTCCCGCATTTTTCTGGAACATTCCGTCGGAACGTCTCCAGGTCAGGTTCCCGATTCGGAAAATATTGGCGCGGAGACCTTTTTCACGAGCAATGATTACGCGTTCTTCGGATTTATACTTGGAATGAATATATACGTTCTGCATGTAATGCTGACCGATATCCAGACAGAATTCGTCAAATTTGGCATTCGGTTTACTCTGATATACGGTTCCCGCTCCGTTTACGCTTGCGGTTGACGTATGCTGAAGTACGGCGCCCGCATCCATACAAAAATCTATTACATGCTGCGTCCCGAGTACGTTGGAACGCTCAAAATCCTCATAATGACCCGCATGATGGACGTTTGCAGCAACGTGGAACACCATGTCGATTTTATTCACCAGAATCTGATACTCGGAATCGGTTAATCCGAAATGCGGAAGTTCAATATCTCCTTTCACGACCTTATAAGAGAAATGTTCATATTCTTTCGGGAAATATCCCTTTAAGGTCGGTCTTAATTTATCCACGTTTCGAACCAGACATACCACTTTCAGATTCCGGTTTAAAAGTTCCCGTAATATATGAGCACCCAAAAATCCCGTTGCCCCGGTAAGAAGAACATACTGCGGATCCGACTGGATAATCAGATTGGAATTATGACGCAGAAGGGAATTTACATCAACCTTTTCCTCTTCTTTTTCGTTGTTTGTGGAACCGTTGAGCAGCATTTCTTCAAGCATTTCGACCGTCGGATATTCATAGATATCCTGTGCCTGTACACCGATTATCGTGGCAAATTCAAGTGCCGATAAGGAGTCTCCGCCGAGTTCGAAGAAATCATCGCGGATTCCTACGCGATTCACCTTAAGAACCTGTTCCATTGCTTCACAAAGGCGTTTTTGTTCTGCTGTGGAAGGGGAAATATACTCTGCTTTTCTCTGTTCCTTCTTTTCCTTAATCCACTTCATTACCTCATTTCGTTTGGTTTTTAACGTCGTGGTTTTCGGAAGGTCGGAAGGACGGAACGATAATCCGACCACTCTTTTGTAAGCCGGTACTTTTTCATTCAAATCACGCACACCGGATTTAATCTGACGAATGGTTCCTTCCTTCATGTTCTCCGGAACAATCAGCGCGGAAATCTTTCCGGTGTCTTCATAAACAAAAGCATCCTTTACGGAAGGAATCTTTAAAAGATAACTCTCGATTTCCTCCGGATAAATATTCTTTCCGTTATCAAGGATAATCAGATTCTTTGCACGTCCCGTAATATAAAGGAATCCTTCGTTATCGATATATCCGAGGTCTCCCGTTTTGAACCAGCCCCCTTCAAAAGCGGCTTCGTTCTCTTCGGGATTTTTGTAATACGAAAGCATCACGCCGTCTCCTTTGAGCATGATTTCTTCGTTTTTGATTTTGACATTCATATAGGAAACCGGTTTCCCCACGGAACCGATCCGGTCACATCCGGGATAATTGGCGGCAATCAACGGAGCACATTCCGTCATACCGTAACCCTGATAAATATGAAATCCGAAACCGTTTAAAGTGGTTGCGATTTCCGGTCTTAAAGCACTTCCTCCGACTACAATTGTAGTCAGATTTCCGCCGAAGGCTTCATATATTTTTTTATATAAAGACCTTTTGGCATCAATATTGATTTTGCCGAGTGTTTTATCCACTCTCTTTGCAAATTTGACTTTCTTTTTGTATTTCGAACTGCTTACGGCCTCCATGATTTTTTTGTAAATCATTTCCGCAATTGCGGGTACAACCACCATAACAGACGGTTTAAACCGTTTTAAATTCTCAACGACGTTTTCAAGTTTGTCGTTGATACAGATTGTGGTACCCGTATAAAGAATACCAAGATTCCCGACAGTTAATTCGAAGGTATGATAAATCGGAAGAACACTCATGACAATCGGATTTTCCACTTCTTTGTCATATCCCATCCGGTAAATCTCGTTGATATTACTGACAATATTTTTATGAGAAATCAAAACACCTTTACCGGTTCCGGTAGTTCCGGACGTAAACAAAAGCAGGCAGGGATCTTCCGGTTTTACTTTCATTAATTTTTTACGTTCCGTACGAAGCATTTCACGGTAAGTGGTTCCGGAAAATGAATATACTTCTCTCTGACCTTTCAGTTCATCCTCAATTCCGCGAATATCTTTCATCCACGGTTCGAATTCCTCGGAAACAAATACATACTTCGCTTCACCTCTGGAAATCAGATTGAGAATTTCCTCCTGAGGAAGCATTTTATCAATCGGAATTACCACGTTTCCGCTGACAGAAGACGCAAGGAAAGTCACAATCCAGGGGTATGACGTTCCTCCGATAATTGCAATTCTGTCCCCTTTCAAACCGAGATCCTGAAAATACGTAGCCATTGCAAATACGTCTTTTGCAAGTTCCGCAAACGTTTTATCAACGATTTTATCAGATGACAGATAGCGGTATGCAATCCTGTCCTTATAAACTTTATTGATTTCAAAAACAAATTCCTGAAGATCCGAAAGCATTCTGTTCATAAATTACACCCTGTAGTTTGTTCTATCTGATACGTTCCGGGAAGCCGACTTTCTTCTGCACTTTTCTTAATGTTTTCTTGGAATAATAATCAGCCTTTTCGCCGTTTTCTTTGATAATCTTATCAATATATGCTTTATCCGCGGAAAGTTCTGCAAATCTTACGTGAAGAGGTTCCAAAATGTCAGCAACCGCTTCTCCGACTGCAAGTTTGAAGTCGCCGTAGCCTTTTCCCTCAAATTCTTTTTCCACTTCCTCAAAGGATTTATTCGTTACGGCGCCGTAGATTTCAATCAGATTTGAGACGCCGGGTTTGTTTTCAACATCATATCGGATTGCACTGTCGGAATCCGTTACCGCACGTTTGAATTTACGGATAATGGTATCCTTGTCATCCGTTAAGTAAATACTTGCATTCGGATTCTCATCGGATTTGGACATCTTTTTGGACGGATCCTGTAATGACATGATTTTGGCTCCCGCTTTTCCGAGATAAGGCTCCGGAATCGTAAAGACATCTCCGTAAATGGAATTGAAACGGTTTGCAATATCCCTTGTCAGTTCAAGATGCTGAAGCTGATCTTTTCCGACCGGAACGACATCCGCCTGGTATAAAAGAATGTCTGCGGCCATCAGTACGGGATAAGTAAAAAGACCTGCGTTGATATTATCCGCATGTTTTGCGGATTTATCCTTAAACTGTGTCATACGGTTTAATTCACCCATATAGGTAAAGCAGTCAAGAATCCATGCGAGTTCACAGTGTGCGCTTGCATGAGACTGATAATAAAGGCAGTTTTTCTCAGGGTCGATTCCGGCTGCAATGTAAAGCATCAAAAGATTTCTGGCTTTTTTCCGAAGTTCCGCAGGATCCTGTCTTACCGTAATGGAATGTAAATCAACAACGGAATAAAAACATTCATACTCTTCGCTGAGTGCAACCCAGTTCTTCAATGCACCGAGATAATTTCCGAGTGTCAAGGAACCCGTCGCCTGCATTCCGCTGAATAATACCTTTTTGTCTCCGATCATTTTAAAATCCTCTTTTCATTACTTATTATTTATTTTTTTAATCACAGCAGTTTACTTTGCTTCAAAAATCACAACCGTTCTGGCAGGGACTTCAAAACTCACACTGCTTCCGGCGGATACGTTCACCGCATCTTCTCCTGAAGAAAGAATCTGATTCCATTTTGCTTTCTTGATCAGATTCGGCAGCGAAAATTTTCTTTCCTCCCAGTGCATATTAAAGGCAACATAGTAAAGCCGTGCATATTTCGTTCCGAGAACGTTCCTTCTGTCACCTGAAGCTTTCTTTTCTTTTGTTGCATCCACCATTTCGGTAAACATCATTCCGATGTGATGCTTGTCTCCGGAAAGATCTGCCTTCCAAGCTTCTTCCTGATGGAATGACAAATCCGGGAAACCGCATTGCGCAATGTCCGACATGGTCAGCTCGTCAAACAGTTTTAAGAAGGATTTGCTTTTTCGGAATGCAACCAATTGCTTCATAAATTCATAGAATTCCGTTGCACTCTTCGTGGTATTCCAATTTACATACCCTGTTTCATTATCCTGACAGTAGGAATTATTGTTTCCGGATTTGGAATTCATAAATTCGTCTCCGGAAAGAATTAACGGAGTTCCGGCGCCGAAGAACAAAGCAAGCATGGCATTCTTCATCATTTTTGTTCTTAAATTCAGAATACTCTTCTTTTTGGTCTTTCCTTCCGCACCACAGTTCCATGAATAATTGGAATTGCAACCGTCACGGTTGTTTTCTCCGTTTTCTTCGTTATGCTTGACATCATAGGAATATAAATCCGCAAGCGTAAATCCGTAATAATTTGTAATGAAATTGACAATTGCGGTACGCTCCGGAATGCGTTTTTCCAGTCTTACAAATTCCGAAAGCATGTCGGGATCGGCTTTCAGGAATTTACGCATCTGATACATGTATTCATCCGAATAAACACAGAGATTTTTATATTTCGGCTTACTTTCAAGAGAATATATTTCCTCTTCGGGAATGTAATCGTATAACAGCTTCGTATTCGCAAAAAGAGGATCCGTTGCAAGCAGCGAAATCGGAATTTTATTTCCCTTTAAGTGAAATCCGTCGATATGATACTTCATCACCCAATGACGGATTACATCCTGTATCATTCCCGATTTGATATGATCCGGGAAATACAGTTGCATTATCACTTCGATTCCGGCCTTATGCATTTCTCTGACAAAGCATCTCATCTCATAACAGGGATCGTCTCCTGCGGCATATGAAGCTTTCGGTGCAAAATAGAAGCCGTTCTGATATCCCCAGAAATTGACTTTTGAGGAATTTGCATCGGTTAATGCATTATAATCGGGCGATTTCTTGCGTTCCTCCGGTTTCCGGTACTCTTCAAACTCATAACACGGCATCAGTTCGACTGCAGTAATTCCGAGCTCTTTTAAATGTGGGATTTTTTCGACAATTCCGAGAAAGGTTCCGGGATGTGCAACTTTCGAGGAAGAATGCCTGGTAAAGCCCCTGACGTGTAAAAGATATAAAACGGAATCCGAAAAAGGAGTACACAGAATTTTATCATCCTTCCAGTCAAAACCGTTTAAATCAAGGTCCGAGGATAGTTCATAAGAAGAATCATCCTTTACACCGAATACCTCGTTTCCGTGTATTCTGCCGGAATAAGGATCCACATATTCCAAATCCCCTTCGTAAAAACGATAGGCATAGTCATCATTCGAAATATTTTTCACAGTCATTGAGGAAATATTTCCCATTCTGCAGCCTTCGGGAAAAGGAATTCTTGTTTTCTCCGCCGGATTTTTCTTTGATATCAATACAATCCCCGCATCTTCATCCCTGGAATTTACCATGGAAAACTGAATGCCTTCATCGCATAAAGTAGCTCCCAGCGGGAATGTATTTCCTTTTTGAATACTGAAATTATTCAAACTTTTCACCATTTCTTTCAATTTTCAGTCCGGTAACCGGAGCAATTATCCATTAGCCATAAAATTTTATCACAAAACTGCATTTCTTTCAATGAAAATCATTGTTTCGACTGCCTTGTATTTTGAATATTTCATGTTATAATAACTGTAATGTCATATATTGTATGCTGTTGACAGAAACCCTAATATATTGGAGGATCATATGGCTGACAACGAAAATTTAAATGTAGAGAATAACGAAGAAGACATCACCGTAGAACTCGAACTTGATGACGGCACTTCCGTTACCTGTGCGATTCTGACGATTCTTACCGTAAACGAAAAAGATTATATCGCTCTTACTCCCATGGTGGATGAGGATGACGAATCTTTCGGAGAAGTTTGGTTTTATGAGTATTTCGAAGATGAAAGCAACCCCAACGAAGAACCTGAATTGAAATATATTGAGGATGATGACGTATACGATGCCGTTTCGGATGCTTTCGAGGAATTCCTTGATTCTGCGGAATATGACGAACTGCTTTCGGATGATTCCGAAGATTCCGATGACGGAGAATAAACATCAGATTATTTCACGGAAAAACCGGGACAGCAATTGCTGTTCCGTTTTTTTATCCGGGTCAGAAGCTGCCGACGGATGAAAATATTCCGACCTGAAGCCTTTTTGAACGGAATATAAAAACAATCTTTTCTTTGCTCTTGTTACCGCAACGTAGAAAAGCCTTCTTTCCTCTTCGATTTCCCCGCTTCTTACAGCCTGTTTTGCCGGAATGTTACCTTCCGTAAGATCCGGAATAAAGACATTTTGATACTCAAGTCCTTTTGACGAATGCATGGTTATAATCCGTACACCGTCTTTTTTTATTTCCGAAACGGAGCTCATTTCCTTTAAAGCATCCATCCATTCCGATACTGTTTGCATATCCTTCGCACAGTCAATCAGTGTTTCCAATATTTCAATCTCTTTTTCCCTGCTTTCGGACCGTTTCGTGACGGTTTGATAATTCGACTCCGGTTTGGACTGCAGATATTCCATGTAACCCGCCCGATAAACAATGGAAAGTATGGCCGGAAACAAATCCGAATCTCCTGCATTTTTTAAATTCTTATGAAACTCCTTAAGATTTCTGATTAAATACGGCCGGTCCGAATACACCCGGTACAATTCGGCAAAAGATATTTTACCGTTTTTTCCTGTATAACCAAAGGGAATATATCTGGAAGGTTTATTGCATACTCTGAAGAAATCCGCAGCATCCATAAACAAATCCGCCTTCCCGGAAAGACGCAGATATGCAAGCATATCTTTTGTTACAGGATGTTCGGATAAATCAACCGGTTTTTCGGCACTGCAGAACGGGATATGATTTTTTTTAAGCGCACGAATCAGTTCCGGGGGGATTTCATTCGTTCTTAAAATAATTGCCGTTTCAGGATATTCACAGGGACTTAATTCGAGGATTTTTAAAGACAGATTCTTGTACTCTGCATATTTTTCCGGAAAGCATTTTATTTCTACAGTCCCTTTTTCTTCCGAAGCCGCAATAATCTGTTTCGGTATTCTGTTTTTATTATTCCGAATGACTTTTTCCGCTTTTTTTACGATTTCTGATGCAGACCTGTAATTTACCGGCAAAACGATATGCTTACACTCCTGATAATCATTTAAAAAATCCTTCATAATGGACGGATTTGCACCTCTGAACGCATAGATGGACTGATCGTCGTCTCCGACCGCAAAAATATTCTTGTGATTATCGGCAAGCATGCACACGACTTCGTACTGAACCGGATTGATATCCTGGAATTCATCAATGAGAAGATACCGGAAACGGTTTTGTATTGTTCTGAGTATTTCCGGATGCTGATACAAAAAATCCCTTGTGCCGGTTAAAATATCATCAAAATCCAGGAAACCCTGTTCTTTCTTACTTCTTTCATAGTCCCTGATCACTTTTTGAAACAGTTCTTTTTCCAGATGTTTTGATTCATATTTGCGTACGGGCAAATCTCTTGCTTTAAAAGACTGCGCTTCTTCAATCAACAGGGATGCGAATTCCCGGCTTAACAGATTTACACCGTTTTTTTCCAGTGCAAAATACATTAATTTTAGTTTTTCCTGCTCGGAAATAATATGAGATTTGTGCTCAGAATCGTATTTTATAAGAATTCGATAGAATAAAGCGTGAAAAGTACCGAAAAAGATTTCATTCGGATTGATTCTTAATTTTTCTTCGGAAACCAATATGCGAAAACGGTCTCTCATTTCTTCAGCGGCTGCTTTGGAAAACGTCAGTACAAGAATTTCAGACGGCGGAATGCCGAGATTACAGATCAGATACTTGATTCTTCTTATCAGAACAAAGGTTTTTCCGCTTCCGGGACCGGCCGAAATCAGTGCCGGTCCGACCCCGAGAGTAATTGCGGTTTGCTGATTTTTATCAGCTTTCACCCGATAATTTTTCGATTGCCCCGTCAATTCTTCGCAGGGACTCTTCCTTTCCGAGTACTTCCAGGAGTTCCGTTGCTCCGCACGGAGTCATCGGCTTTCCGGATAAAGCGGTACGAATCGGCCATAAAACCATTCCGTTTTTGATTTCCTTTTGTTCTGCAAAAGAAACAAGCAGCTGATATAAAGAATCGTTTGTATAATCATTAAAATCCGCAAGAACGTGACGGATTTCCTTTAATACCTCAAGTGAGGATTCCTTTGTGGTCTTCATTTTTTTATGAATGTAAAGATCCGTACTGTATTCAGGCATCTCCTCAAAGAAATCGATATGATTTTTGATATCCGGGAAAATTTCGATTCTGGACTTTACCATATCCGAAATTTTTTTCAAATCAAGGTCTTTTTTAATGACTTCCTTAATGTACGGCAATGCCATTTCGTAGAACCGGTCGGAATCCATGGCTTTTAAATATTCGCCGTTCATCCATTTTAATTTGGTATAGTCAAATACCGCCGGAGATTTGGACATATGATGATAATCAAAACTATCTATGAGCTCATCCAGCGATTTGATTTCCTGATTGTCTGCCGGACTCCAACCGAGAAGTGCAACGAAATTGACAATCGCCTCGTTTATAAAGCCCTGTTCCAATAAATCTTCATACGAGGAATGCCCGCAGCGTTTGGATAATTTCTGGTGATTTTCATCGGTAATTAACGGGCAGTGGACATAAACCGGAACTTCCCAGCCAAATGCATCATAGAGTCTGTTGTATTTCGGAGATGAGGACAGGTACTCATTTCCTCTGACTACGTGCGTGATTCCCATCAAATGATCGTCTACGACGTTCGCAAAATTATAGGTCGGATATCCGTCTGATTTGATTAAAATCATATCGTCAAGTTCATTGTTGTTTACCGAGATATCGCCGTATATTTCGTCATGGAAGGTGGTAACTCCTTCCGTAGGATTGTTTTGACGGATGACAAACGGCTTTCCGGCAGCAAGGTTTGCTTCCACTTCTTCCCTGCTCAAATGAAGGCAGTGTTTGTCGTAAACATTGATTTCCTTGGTGCTTCCGTCTTCGAGCGTAATTGTCCGGTTTAATGTAGCAAGTCGCTCTTTATCGCAGAAACAGTAATATGCTTCACCTTTTTCCACGAGCATCTTCGCATAGGTCATATATAACCCGGATGCCTGACGCTCTGACTGTACGTAAGGTCCGCATCCTCCGTCCTTGTCGGGACCTTCGTCATGTTTAAGCCCTGTTTTTTCTAAGGTTCTGTAGATAATATCCACTGCCCCTTCCACATAACGTTCCTGATCGGTATCCTCGATACGAAGAATAAAATCTCCGCCCTCGTGTTTACTGATTAAAAACGCATAAAGTGCCGTTCTTAAATTTCCGACATGCATTCTTCCGGTCGGGGAAGGAGCAAATCTGGTTCTGATTTTTCCCATTTTTTCTTTCCTTTTCTTTTTTATTTCTAAAGTTTTGTCAAAAAATTATTTTCTTCTTCTTACAATCGTTATTACGATGCCCGCAACAAGTTCCGCAAGCGGTAATAATACAACCAGTAATCCCGCATACAAAAGGACAAGTCCCTGGGATACCAGAATACGATTAAAGGTATATTCTTTGGCCGGTACGGATGTGTTTAATGTCATGTCGCACATATAATTCATCGCATTGATAAACAGTTCCGTATTGGAATACGAGGTTGCAGCATCCAGAGTCTCATGCAAAAATACCGGTGAACCGATTACGGTTACTTTACTCTTTTCGTCGGTTAATGTCTTTTCGGAATAAAATCCGATGCAGAACGGACCTTCCTGCAGCTGCGCATCGGATACCACATTATAATCCTCATCCAGAATCATGGCAACCGAACTTTCGGAACTGGAATACAGGGGATCGATGGTAATATTTACGTCATCATCTTCTCCGATTTCAAATGCACGGCATTCCACAAGCAGATTTTTCTTTTTTGCGGTATAAAGGCTGTCCGTGATTTCGTGTGCAATCGGCGAAGTCACAATATAGTAACCCATACCGTTATAATTATACATCGGATCGTTTTCCCAGACGGTTCCCTCAAGAATATCGGCACCGAAACCGGAAAGCAGTTTATCGTAATTCGGAGTATCAAGAATATCGGCTGCAACCATAAAGACGGCATCTCCTCCTTTATCCAGATATGCCTGAATCTTCTCCGTATCCTCTTTGCTTAAATCCGTATTCGGTCCGGTAACGATTAAAACTTTACAATCTTCCGGTACGGAATCAATGGCAAGAAGGGAAAGATTTTCCGCGGTAAAGCCTGCTCTCTTCATACGTGATTTTGTAGCGGAAGAAAGAGGTACTTCACCATGTCCCTCAAGAACATATACCTTTGTTACGGCATCGGAAAGGACATAAGAAATCGCTGCCGTAATCTGCCCTTCAATGTCTACTCCGGTCTCTTTTTCCACGTACTGATAAGTCTGGTAATCCATGGAATATTCCTTCACA
The DNA here is from genome assembly GCA_024681795.1 of Lachnospiraceae bacterium. GTDB lineage: Bacteria > Bacillota > Clostridia > Lachnospirales > Lachnospiraceae > UBA3766. The sequence goes on from JAILAD010000078.1 coordinate 150,965, forward strand.
AAGAAATTATCGGAATCCACAATATAATTGCGGTCCCCCGATTCCACGATAATACTGCCCGATGACGGTGCCTCATCGGTATACGCTTTATAAAATGCGGATTCCTTCGCGGCGGAATGATATTTTACTTTGATATGTTTTGAATTATTCTGATAATCATTTAAATAAAGCCTTACCGCACGCTCCGCCTCCTGTTCGTCACAAAGAACGTGAAGCGTTACATCCTGATTTAAACTTTGGAGAAGATTCTTACTTTCCTGCGTTAAGGAATAATATTTCTGTTTTGTCAGGTCAGCCTGTACATATTTTTCGGGAATAAAGGAAACCCCGATATTTGCACCGATGATAATCACAATAACGGCAATCAGTCCGAGCGTGGAAAACCAGAATTTTTTCGCCCCGACCAGCGATACCTGCAGGGAACTCTTTCCGAATACTCTCGCGGCAAGAATTAAGAAAATCGCAATTACGGAAAAAATGTAAAAGATATCGGTCGCCGAAATGACTCCGGTCAGAAGATTATCAAACCTGGACAGAAAATCAACTGCGGAAGCAATTGAAGCAATTACTTTATTGGAAGAAAACAGCATCTGCAGAGCTGAAGGAACCAGCATAATAAAAATAAATGCTCCGTATGTCAAAATTGCGGCAATAAACTGATGCTCCGTAAGGGAGGATAAAAACAGTCCGACGGATGCAAACATAGCACCGACCAGGAAAAGCGCAAGAATCGAAAGCAGGGACTCCGCAAACGGTACGTCACCGTAGAACTGCATAATCAAAAGACCTAACAGCAATACAACAGAGGCAATTAACATCATCGTAATCAGAGCGAAGAATTTACCCAGAATTACGGATGATACTTTAATCGGCGAGGTAAGTAAAAGCTGATCTGTTTTTAATTTCTTCTCTTCTGCCAAAACCCGCATGGTAAGCAGCGGGAATACAAACATAAGGATTACGACCAGGGAAGATACCGTATTGGATAAATACGGGCTTCCGTTTAACAGGTTGTAAAGTACAAAATACAAAGAACAGAATAATGTATATACTGCCAGGAACAGCCATCCGAAAATGGATTTGAAATAAGTCCTGATTTCTTTTAAATATATTGTTAACATGACTATTTCTCCTCCTTCTTTTCATTGTCGGAATCATTTTCGACGGAAGAATCATCATCTAATTCATCTTCATCGGAAGAATCGTCGGCGGATTCATTTTCATAGAAATCCTCCTCATCCTCTTCTTCCTCCATACGCTTCAATTCCTCTTCATATTTCTCATCGGAATCCTTCATAATGGCAAGATAGGTATCCTCCAGTGAATTTTTCTTTTCATTCATGGAAAGAACAAGAATTCTGGCATCGGAAAGCGCAAAAGAAACATCCGGGCGAATATCTCCCGTAAGTTCCGTCTTAAAGCTTAATGTACAGTTTCCGTCACTCTCCGAAACAAGTTCGGGTTCCTTAATGATTTCCGTTAAAGATTTTAATACTTCAAGCGTTTTTTCAGAATCTCCCTTAACCGTTATTTCAAAAATCCTTGACTTGTCGAAGGACTCGCTCATCAGGTGTTCCGTAGTATCACAGGCAACCACTTTGCCGTGGGCAATCATTAAGACATCATCGCATACCTCGGCAATTTCGGACAAAATATGGGAGCTTAAAATTACCGTATGAGAATCCTTAAAGGAACGAATCAGTTCACGAATTTCGATGATCTGCTGGGGATCGAGACCTACCGTCGGCTCGTCCAGAATAATAATGTCGGGACCGCCGAGGATTGCCTGCGCAATACCGACTCTCTGCTTGTATCCTTTGGACAGATTCTTGATTAATCTTCCGGAAACATCTTTTAATCCGGTCTTTTCAATTGCGGATTCCACTTCGTCAATCCGCTTTGATTTGTCGATATTCTTGATTCCCGCAACGAAATTAAGATATTCCCGCACCATCATATCGGGATAAAGAGGCGGAATTTCGGGCAGGTAACCGATGCATTTTTTTGCTTCTCTCGTTTCAAGCCCCAGTACATGTCCGTTAATGGATACTTCTCCGCTTGTAGGAGCAAGGTAACCCGTGACAATATTCATGGTTGTGGATTTGCCGGCACCGTTCGGTCCCAGAAGACCGTATATATGTCCTGCTTCCACTTCAAACGAAACATTGTCCAAAGCCACTTTGTCCCCGTACATTTTACAAAGATTCGTAACTTTTATCATTTTATAAAACCTCCCGGATATCATTTCGATATCCTTACCGTAAATCTTTCACCTTAAATATACATTAAATCAAATAAAACACTGTCAGGAAATTCCCGTGGATCCGAATCCGCCGCGGTTTACGCCGTCAAGATGCGTAACCGTGTCAAAACAGATTCTCGGCTGGTTCTGCATAATCCGGAACTGACAGATTCTGTCGTTCTTATGAACGGTGCAGTCACGGGTTGCATACATCGGAACATACCACCAGTCGTCATCTCCGCAATAAGATGAATCAATGACTCCCATATGATTGGTCTGAATCAGTCCGAAATTACTGAATGTGGAAGAACGCGGAACCACATGTGCTTCATAACCGTTCGGCAGTCTCATTGCAACTCCCAGAGGAATCAGATGATACTCTCCTTTTTTAAATTCCACATCTTCCGCTGCACGAAGATCAATCCAGTCGGATTTTCCGTCGATATAATGAAGATGCTCGACGGAATCATTTAAATACTTGATTTCAATATCAAGAAAACTCATTTTATCTCCTCCATAGCGGTATCGGAATATTCTTCATCCGGATTAACCGCTTCTGCTTCTTTTTTCTTCTCACGGTTCCTGCCGATGGTAACACCGATGATTACGGCTGCAACAACGGCGATAATAAAGACAAAAAATACAAGTAAATATGAAATGAAACTGCCGATAAATGAAACTGCCATTTTTCCCTCCTGATTAATCCCGTCAAATGTTGTACGGGAATTGATATATATAAAATTTCCTGATGCTTAACCGTTTCCGTCAAATCCGGTATCTTCCGGTAAATCATCTCCGTCTGCCGAGGTGGTCGCAAGTTCATCGCACCGTTCATTTTCAGGGTGTCCTGCATGTCCTTTTACCCATTGAAACTTAACAGTATGCATTTTTTTTGCTTCCAGAAGACGTTTCCACAAATCCTGATTCTTTACGGGCTTTTTGGCTGCGGTACGAAAATTGTTCTTAAGCCACGAATCCACCCATTTTTGTTCAAATGCATCCACCACATATTTGGAATCCGAAATGACGCAAACCTCACAGGGATATTTTAATGCCTCCAGCCCTGTAATCACACCGAGAAGTTCCATCCGATTATTGGTGGTGAGCCGGAATCCTTCGGTGAATTCTTTTTCGTGAAGTACGCCGTTTCCGTCCGTAAATTTCAAAATTGTTCCGTATCCTCCCGGACCGGGATTTCCTCTTGCGGATCCGTCGGAATACAAAAATACTTTATCCATAAAAATACTCCCGAATCATCGGTTTTCCCTGTTCATGATTTCAATTGCCTTATCCGTAATTTCTGCAGGATAACCCATGATTTTCAAAAGCGCAATTGCATTTCTTGTTGTGGCATAACCATCCTTTAACTGATAAGGGAACGTAATGTCATCTTCTTTGATTTCCTCGTCAAAATGGTAATTCGTATAAAGCGGCGGTAACATATGTGCCAGTTCAATATCATGCGTGGCTGCAAAACAGATATTGCCGTCTTTTTGCATATATCGCATAATTTCACAGCCTGCGGCAATCCGTTCTTTCGTATTCGTTCCGCGAAGCACTTCGTCCACAAAACTTAAGACTTTCATCTCGGGATTTTCAATGGCACTTAGAATCCGCTTGATTGACTTGATTTCCGCCATATAATAACTGTCTCCCGCTTCCATATCGTCCTTTAATGACATGGATGAATAAACGCAGAACATATCCGCTTTATAAGAATTTGCATATACGGTATGCATACTCTGTGCAAGAATTGCATTGATTCCGATCATTCGTAAAAAAGTTGATTTTCCGGATGCATTGGAACCGGTCAGGAGAATACCGCCCGATACGTCTATGGAATTCGAAACACCTTTGTCATAAAGCAGCGGATGAATCATATCCTTTGCAGATAACGTACAGTCCTCCGTAAATTCCGGAATCGTATAATACGGCAGGCTTTTACGGTAGGATGCAACATTCACAGCAAAATCCAGTTTTCCGAGCGTTTCAAACAAGGTATCCACAGCCGAAATGTTGGACTCCACCTGTTTTTTCATCCGAAAGAACAGAAAGATGTCGATATGAAAAAACATTTTCACAAAATTCAAAAGACCGTTTCCGACATCTCCGACTGCCGTTGTGGTATCGGACTGAAGGAAAAACAAATTGCCGGAGGATATCTGTCCGAGCCGGCTTTTGGCTTCTTTTAATTCCGCCTTTGCATCTGCAAATTCATCCGGAAGAAGTTTGATCACTTTATTCGTAATTTTAAGCATCCGTAAAATATACTCAAAACTATAAAAATAAGGCGCAATCTTCTTCTTTCGGAATAAATAAACACAGATGTTTATGATAATCCAGAGGATGAAAAGCATAAGTCCCGGATAAAACGCAAAAAACATCAGGACAATAAACCCGATGTAAACAAGCCAGTCCAATATGGTTAATACGGGAATATCCTGCGGAACTTCGGACAGAAATTCCAAATAATCATAAAGAGAAAATTTGCCGCTTCTTCCGAGCTTTGCCATCAGCACCTGAAAATCGGTACGCAGGTTTTCGTTTTCCGAAAAGCAGTCGCTGTAACGGTCAATCCGCTCAAACTCGCCGAATTCGGAATCAAGCGCCGGGACACGGAGTCTGTAGTACAAATATTCATCACCGACAGACGAATAGGAATGATTGTATTTTTTGATAAAGGTATCGAGCGAAAAATCATTCCAGGTAATATCATCTATGACAAAGCAGCCTTCCGAGTGACGTTTGTAATACCCGGGCATGGCCTGCAGGCGTTCTCTGGAATAGGAATCCGAAAGCGGTTTGTCAAAATTACGCTTTAACCGGCTTCGAAATGCATTTTCTTTCTGCTTTTCAAAGAAATGACCGATTAAGAGAATTCCTCCGATAATCGCCAATATAACAATCACAACAATAAGTTTATCCATTACTGTACTTCTTTCAAATGCTCCGGACCGAAACTGTCGGGAAGTAACCGTTCCAGAGTGGTAACATTATAATCATCCTCGGATTTCGCGATAATAATTTCCAAAGACTCTTTTCCGAATTCCCTGAGTACCTGTCTGCATGCACCGCAGGGGTAAGCATATCCATCCGGTTCTTCCCCTTTTTTTCCACCTGCAATTGCAATCCGGACAATTTCTTTTCCCGTCTTTCGCAAATCATTCCCTTTTGTTTCGGAACCGCTTCCGGAAGCATCGCTGACAGCCTTGAAAACAGCTACTCTCTCGGCACAGACTGTCAGTCCGTAAGATGCATTTTCAATGTTACACCCGTCATACATTGTTCCGTCCGAACACTCCGCGCAGGCGCCGACCGCATACCCGGAGTAATGGCAATACGAACTCTCCCGCATTTTTAATGCACGTGTAATCAGTGTCCTGATCTGATTTGAGCCGGTATCGGAATTCATGTTTTTACCTCCGTGTAGACGATTGCAATTACGATTTTTTCGGTACTGCGCTTATAAACTGCCCATCTTCGAAATACTGTCCGTCAGAAGCTGTTTAAATAAAGGTGCCGCTTTTGACGCTGCAGCCTGTACTTCTTCATGGGTTAACGGATTCGGTGAAATACCCGCCGCAAGATTGCAAACACAGGATATTCCGCAAACCTTCATTCCCATATGGTTTGCAGCAATTGCTTCCACTACGGTGGACATTCCGACCGCATCAGCGCCGAGCGTCTGCATCATCCGGATTTCCGCGGGAGATTCAAAGGAAGGTCCCGTTGTCTGCACATAAACACCTTTTTTCAGGGGAATATTGTCTTCCCTTGCCGTATTTTCTATGATTTCGCAAAGTTCCGGACGATATATATGAGACATATCCGGAAATCTTGTCCCGAGTTCTTCGATATTCTGTCCGATTAAAGGATTCGGGGCAAATGAGGAAATATGATCCGTAATCATCATAAAATCACCGGCGGAAAAATTCCTGTTAATGCCTCCGGATGCATTCGTCAGAAAAAGGATTTCAGCTCCCATCAGACCCATCAGGCGAATCGGCATAACCACTTCCTGCACCGAATATCCTTCGTAATAATGGACCCTGCCCTGCATACAGACAATCTTCACGCCGTTTAAAGTACCGAAAATATAATTTCCCGCATGTCCCAAAACGGAGGAAACCGGGAAATTTTCGATTTCCGAATACGGAATCACGCATTCCACATCGATATTTTTTGCAAAATCGCCGAGTCCGGAACCGAGTACCAAAGCAACTTTCGGTACAAAATCAGTTCTCTTCCGGATACATTTCAGGCAATTCTGTAATTTTTCATAAATAATCCTGGCATTTGTTTCGGATTTCATGGTTTAAATCCTCCCCCCTGCAAAATTTTTTATTCGTTTACAGGAAATTCAAAAGTTCCTTTAATCCGGAAACGACATAATCCGGCTCATATCCGTATCCCTCCGGCTTTTTTTTCGAAACCAGACAGGTATCGATTCCAGCATTGATTCCCCCCTGTACATCGGCAGTCATGGAATCTCCGATTATCAAGTATCTGGATTTGTCGAAATCACCGATCTGTTTCATGGCCGCTTCAAAGAATCCGGCATCCGGCTTTGCATACCCGACTTCCTCGGAAACAAAACTGCCGCATAAATACGGCCTTAATCCGCTTTCTTTTATTCTTCTTTCCTGAACTTCAATAAAACCGTTTGAGGCAATAAAGATTTTGTAACGCCCGGAAAGCTCCTTTACCACATCAAGCGCATCCGGCATCAGCTCGTGTCCTTCGGATAAAAAAACAATGTAATCCGTTTCCATTTTCATTTTTCCGGGATACGGAATGTCGTATCTGGAACAGATTACCGGAAACCTGGAATAAACCAGTTCCTCTTTTGTAATATCTCCGCTTTCGAGCTTTGCCCATAAGGAGTTGTTCCATGAATCATAAAAAGAAATCATTTCTTCCGTTACTTCCGGAACACCGTATTTGAGTAAAAGTTTCGTAATAGCACCACGCATGGCGGAGTTGAAATTCAAAAGAGTCCTGTCGCAGTCGAACAAAAGATACTCATATTTCATGACTCATCTCCGGCCTTTCTGCTTTCCGGTTCTTCTTCGTCAAATTCACAGGTAACAAAGAAACCACGCGGAGTTTTATTAATGCTCTTAACAATACCGTTTTTGCTTTTTAACCGCTCATAATAAAAATAATTGCCGCTCATTGCGACTGCAGGTTCTATTGTATAATAATAACTGGAAGGAAGAACACCTTCGGTTACTTTTACTTCATCCCCGACGTTTACAAGGTTCTCCCGCTCCATTTTAAAATCCATTAATCTCATTTTTTATCCCGAATTATTGTATCCTGAATTTTTCTTTTCATTAAAAAATCAATAAAATCCGAAAATTACTGCCATTTCTTAACGTCAATCTCCGTCTTCTTGTCGCGCAGCATTAAATCTTTCAGACTGTCTGCAGCAGGAACGTCAGAAAAGAGAATTTCGTTCACTTTGTCTACAATCGGCATTTCGATTTCATACTGCTCCGAAAGTTTCTTTGCGGCTTTTGCGGAATAAACGCCCTCCACGACCATCTTCACTTCATCCATTGCTTCCTTTGCGGTATAACCTTTTCCGATCAAAATTCCTGCGCGTCTGTTTCTGGAATGCATACTTGCGCAGGTAACAATCAAATCACCGATACCGGAAAGTCCGTAAAATGTTTCGGGTTTGCCGCCCATTGCAACGCCCAGTCTGGAAATTTCAGCCATACCTCTTGTGATCAGAGCCGCTTTCGTGTTATCGCCGTAACCGAGACCGTCTGCGATTCCGGCTGCAAGTGCAATGACATTCTTTAATGCCGCACCGATTTCAATCCCAAGTACATCGGGTGACGTATATACGCGGAACACAGGACTCATAAAGGTGTTTTGAATTTTTTCCGCCACTTCGCGTTTCTTTGCTCCGACTACAATTGTAGTAGGAATACCGCGGCCGACTTCTTCCGCATGGGAAGGACCGGATAATACGGCTACCGTACTTCCGGGAATTTCCTCGGTAATGATTTCCGACATCGTATGAAGGGTTGATTCCTCAATTCCTTTGGAAACATTGACGATAATCTGCCCTTCTTTATAGAATTCCTTTAACAGTGCGGAAGTTTTTCTGACAAATACGGACGGAACCGCCATTACAAGAATCTCGGCATCTTTTACCGCAGACTCAAGATCCGATGAAAAAATCATATCTTCCGGTAATTTTACGCCTTTTAATTTATCAACATGCTCGTGTTCTCTGTTCAGCATTTCGATTTCATCGGATAATGCAGACCAGACCGTAACCTCGCATTTATTGTCATAAAGAAGTTTTGCCAGGGCTATTCCCCAGCTTCCCGCTCCGATTACCGTAACTTTCATATATTCCTCCTTAAAAAAGATTCTGGATTTTCAATATCAAAGGGAATTTTTCATATTCTGTTCTCTCACAGCATCTTCATCCACCATATATACCGTTTCGTTTATATCGCTCAAATCGACCGTTTTGTCAGAATCGTTCAGATCTGTCGTATCATCCCTGATTACTTCTTTCTCCCGGTCTTCCTCTTCGACTTTTTCGTCATCGGGAGGAATTTCCGCAGGCATTTTTTTCTTGGAAAGATAGGTTTTCTTTTCACACCCGTTAATCAAATTCGCAATATTCTTCCGATGCTGGAATATATTCAGCATTACAAGGCTGCCTGCAATAATATAGAGTTCCAGAAGCTGTGCCGGAGTAAGCCCGAAGAAACCGAGCTGTCCGAAAATCACAACCTGCGAGATAAAACCGAGACTAAAGAAAATACTGCTTAACGACACATAGTGAGTCAGCACGTAAATCCCGATAAAAATAACGGTCTGTGCCGGAATGATTCCGGGGTAAAATGCAGCACAAAGGCCGACGAAAGAAGCGACACCCTTGCCTCCGCGAAATTTTAAATAAAACGGATAATCATGGCCGAGAATAACACCCGCAGCCGCATAGATACGAATCAGATATTTCATATCCGGATAACGGTTATGAAAAATCAGCCAGCAGACAAGCATGGCGATAAAACATTTCAGCAAATCTCCCGCAAGCACGATTGCACCTGCACGGCGGCCCAAAACACGCAAAGTATTCGTGGTACCGGCATTCCCGGAGCCATGCTCCCGGATGTCAATTCCGCGGACTTTTCCGACAATATATGCAACGGATACGGAACCGAGAAAGTATCCGATTAATAAGCACCATAAGCGAAACATGGACTATTCATTTTCCTTTCTTTCGCGAATAATAAAATGTAACGGTGTTCCCTTGAATCCAAAGGCATCACGTATACGGTTTTCGATATATCTGGTATAAGAAAAATGCATCAGTTCCTTATCGTTGACGAAAATCACAAACGTGGGAGGTTTCACTGAAACCTGCGTAATATAGAAAAGACGAAGTCTCTTTCCTTTATCGGTAGGCGGTTGCTGCATGGCAACCGCTTCCGTCATAATCTCGTTTAAAACACCCGTCTGAACACGAAGCGCATGATTCTCCATTACCATGTCAATGGTTTCAAACAGTTTCGGAAGTCTCTGTCCGGTCGTTGCGGATACATAAAGAATTTCGGCATAAGGCATGAAGGATAATGTATCACGAACCTTTTTGGTAAACTCATTCATGGTCTTATTGTCTTTTTCGACGGCATCCCATTTGTTTACTGCAATAATCATTCCTTTTCCGCGCTCGTGAGCAACACCGGCAATCTTTGCATCCTGTTCCGTTACTCCTTCCGTTGCATCGATGACAAGAACGACGACATCTGCACGTTCAACTGCGGCAACGGTACGCACAATCATATACCGTTCCAGTTCTTCCTTGATTTTGCTTTTTCTTCGAAGACCTGCGGTATCGATTAAAACATATTGTTTTTTGTTATAGGTTACTTCGGTATCCACGGCATCCCGGGTGGTTCCGGCAATATCAGAAACAATCACACGGTTTTCACCGATCAGTTTATTGATAATGGAGGATTTCCCGACGTTCGGCTTTCCGACAATCGCAACTTTCGGACGGTCATCTTCTTCTTCCTTATCGGAGCCTTCCGGAAACAGTTCGATTACGGCATCGAGCATTTCACCGAAACCGAGACGGTTTGCGGCGGAAACGGGATAAGGCTCTCCGATTCCGAGATTATAAAACTCATAAACATCCGCCATCTGCTTTGCCGGATTGTCAACCTTGTTTACAACAAGAACAACGGGCTTCCCGCTTTTTCTTAACATGTTGCAGACATGCATGTCCGCATCCACAAGTCCCTGTTTTAAATCCACCAGAAACATAATCACATCCGCAGATGCGATGGCCATTTCCGCCTGTTCCCTCATCTGCGAAAGAATGATATCTTTCGAATCCGGCTCGATTCCGCCGGTATCAATCAGTGTAAATTTATGATTCAGCCACTCCACATCCGCATAAATACGGTCTCTCGTAATTCCGGGAGTGTCTTTTACAATTGAAATCCTCTCGCCTGCCAGCACATTAAAAAGTGTGGATTTTCCGACATTGGGACGACCCACAACTGCGACGATCGGTTTACCCTTCTTTTTCATTACAAAAATCCTTTAACAAAATACCATCAAGGTATATATTTCATAATACTTTCGATAAAATCACTACCACTAGATTTTACTATATCTAACCTGCAATGTAAAGCCGATTCAACCTCCGTTACCGTGATGTCATCCAGAAAAACTTCTTCACCAAACCGAAGCATCGTATCCGGAATCAGCAGAATTTCTCCGAGGTCCTTTCCCTTTAACTGGGAGATTAAATCCTGTCCCGTAATGAGTCCCGCAACGGTAATACGTTCTCCGAAAAAATCATTCCGGATCGGATAAATTTTCACTTTCATACCGATTCCGAAACGGTTGACAGTCTCTTCCAGTTCCTTGGCAAGTGCGGAAAGAATCGGTCCGAACAGCATTCCGGTGGCAACAGAAATAACCGGTAAAGAATTATTGCCGCCGGCAGATTTTGACTTATCCGGTCTGCCAATATCCTCTTCAAATTTGCCATATATTGTTTGACCTAATCGATTAACCACAATATCTAGACTGCCATAAAACTCCTCCGTGAAGTTACGTACCATTCCGACTCCGTTTTCAAGCTGGAGATATCCGTCATAACGATCTTCCTCCGGGAGTTTCCTTCCGGCCAGTAAATACCATTCATCTGAGGCATGTACGAAATGAATTCCTTTTTCAGCGAAGGCCTTCTTCTGCCATCGTTCAATCCGGTCAACAACTTCACAGGCATCTTCAGCATCAAACGGTTCGAGCGGATACAGTCCGTCACGGTATTTGGACAAGCCAACCGGAACAACCGAAACACTCCGAAGAACCGGAGCATATTTGTACATCTCCCCGATGGAAAATTCCAACTCCTCTCCGTCATTGACTCCCTTGCACAATACAATCTGGCCGTTCATTTCGATTCCGGCATCATATAACTGTTTTGCTTTCTTCAATGCCTCTCCCGCAAAGCGGTTATTCAGCATTTTACACCGGAGTTCCGGATTCATGGTTTGAAAAGATATGTTGATTGGTTCCATCCGGTACCGGATTATTTTTTCGACATCTCTGTCACTTAAATTTGTCAGCGTAACATAGTTTCCCTGCAGAAATGACAGTCTTGTATCATCGTCTTTAAAATACAAAGTCTCCCGCATACCGGGAGGCATCTGGTCAATAAAACAGAAAATACATTTATTTTTACAGCTTCTGTAATTATCCATAAAGGAATTCTCGAAAACAAGACCCAAATCTTCCTCTGCGTCTTTTTCGATTTCAATTTCCACAACTTCGCCCTGAACCGACTCCACTTCGAGTACCAGAAATTCATCCGAAATCAGATACTGGTAATCAAAAGTATCCTCAATCGGGGTTCCGTTTACGGAAATGAGTTTATCTCCTTTTTCAAAACCGCATTCCTCCGCGATACTGCCCGGAAGAATGCGGTCAATTACATGTTTTTTCATGTTTCTCTTTACTGAAGTACAATCTTCTTGAAGTTTTTCTTGCCTTTACGTACTATCATTTCGGTATTTCCGATAAATTCTTTGTCGTAGGTCGTATATACATCCGTAATCTTTTCATCATTTACGGTTACGCCGCCCTGATCGATTGCGCGTCTTGCATCGGATCTGGACGTTGCCATACCGGATTTTACCAGAATTGCCATCAGGTCAATTTTGCCTTCGTTAAAATCATCGTCGGAAAGTTCGCATTTCGGCATATTTTCGGAATTGGATCCGCCTCCGAATAACGCAAGGGAAGCTTCTTTTGCTTTTCCCGCTTCTTCGGCACCGTGTACGAGCGATGTCAGTTCGTAAGCCAGAATATCCTTTGCTTCATTTAATTTGCTTCCCTCCCAGGAATTCATCAGATTGATTTCTTCAACCGGAAGGAAGGTCAGCATACGAATGCAGTTTAAAACATCTTTGTCATCCACGTTTCTCCAGTACTGGTAGAATTCATACGGTGTCGTCTTGTTGGCATCCAGCCATACCGCACCGTTTGCGGTTTTACCCATCTTCTTTCCTTCGGAATTCAGAAGTAACGTAATGGTCATGGCATGTGCATCGTCTTTTCCGAGTTTTTTGTGAACAAGTTCACGTCCGCCCAGCATGTTGGACCACTGGTCGTCTCCGCCGAACTGAAGATTGCAGCCGTACTCCTCGTATAATTTCAGAAAATCATAACTCTGCATCAGCATGTAATTAAATTCCAGGAAACTTAAACCGTCTTCGCTCGCAAGCCGCTGCTTGTAGCACTCCGCGCGGAGCATATTGTTTACCTTAAAGCAGGAACCGATATCCCGGATGAATTCAATATAATTTAAATCACGAAGCCAGTCGGCATTATTCACCATTCTTGCCTTGCCTTCTCCGAATTCGATAAAACGACTCATCTGTTTTTTAAAGCATTCGCAGTTATGGTCAATGGTTTCCGTTGTCATCATCTTACGAAGGTCCGTACGTCCCGTCGGATCGCCGATCATTGCGGTTCCTCCGCCTACTAAGGCAATCGGTTTGTTTCCGGCCATCTGAAGTCTCTTCATCAGACAAAGAGCCATAAAATGACCTACATGGAGGCTGTCGGCCGTCGGATCGAATCCGATATAAAAGGTTGCCTTTCCGCCGTTAATCAGCTCTTTTACGGCTTCTTCATCCGTAAACTGTGCAAGTAAACCTCTTGCCTGTAATTCATCAAAAATAGTCATTTCCCTTCTCCTTTATAATAAATACATGATTTTAACAATATTCAAAGGCATTTTTAATCCATCGAATCTGCCCTTTGTTTACGGCAATTACATCATAACGCATCGGTGTAAAATCCCCGATTCCGTGAATACTCCTGTAATAATCCGATACTTTGCAGATATTATGCCTTTTCTTTGCGTTTACCGCATCCTCTCCGTATCCGGAGGATTCGCTTTTGCGGTATTTTACTTCAAAGAAAACAAGAAATTCCCCGTCATATCCGATTAAATCTATTTCTCCGAACCGGTTCCGGAAATTTTTCTCAACAATCCGTACTCCGTATTGTTTTAAGTAATTTTCCGCCATTCCTTCGTATTCGGTTCCCAATGCGCGATTATTCATTCAAAGTTCCTGCCGTATGTGAACGAAATCCCGGATAAATTCCAACTGTATGATAACGAAATCGCGTTACTTAAGCAACCTTATTTCAGGAAATTCCCGATAAACGATCTTCTGTGAATCTCACAAGGACCGTATTTTTTAATTGCTTCTATATGCGTAGCGCTTCCGTAACCTTTATTCGATGCAAAGCCGTATTCCGGGTATTTTTTGTCATATTCGGCCATAAGCCTGTCCCTCGTAACCTTGGCAACAATGCTCGCAGCTGCAATGGAAACGCTCTTTGCATCTCCTTTGATAATCGGGACCTGTTTTATTGTAACTTTCGGAATGGTTACGGCATCATTTAACAGGATCGCAGGTTCAACGGATAATGCGGCTATCGCATCCTGCATCGCTTCAAATGTCGCCTGCAGAATATTAATCTCGTCAATACGTTCCGGAGAACGGTTTCCGATTCCGACGCTGACAGCTTCTTTCATAATAATTTCATACAGTTCTTCTCTTTTCTTTTCGGAAAGCTGTTTGGAATCGTTCAAATATAAAATTTTGCAATCCTTCGGAAGTATGACCGCCGCTGCATAAACCGGACCGGCCAGAGGTCCGCGGCCGACTTCGTCGATTCCGCAGATATAACCCAAATCCTCATAGTTTTTTTCATATACCTTTAACGATTCTGTCCGCTGTACTTCATTTTCATAAGCAAGAATCTGCTTTTTGGCAGAATTCACCAGTTTCATTACTCCGCTTCTGGAATCCGATTGATATTCTTCGATAAAAGCATTCCATTCCTCCATTCCGGAGGTCTCTTTGTATCTTTTTGTAATCTGACCGATACTGTCCATTTTATTCTTCTCCGTGTTTTATAATACAAAAATCTTTAAACGGATAAATACGGACAAATGCTCTTCCGACTAAATCCTTTCGGTTAATATTTCCTACCATGTAATCCCTGCTGTCAGAGGAATTGTTCCGGTTATCTCCCATTACAAAATATTCATCCGGTCCCAGTGTAATCGGAACATCGGCACGGCCGGGATTTAAAATTGTTTCCGCACCGTAGTCTTCGTCAAGAATTTGTCCGTCTATATAAATATTGCCTTCCGGATCAATCTGCACGGTCTCTCCGGGAAGTCCGATAATTCTCTTGATATAAAATGTCCGTTTTGCATGCTGATACGGGAAAACAACAACATCAAAACGTTTCGGATCCGTAAAACGGTAAGAGATTTTATCCACAATCAGATTGTCTTTATCCGATAAAGTAGGGCTCATTGAGGAACCGTCCACAACCGTTCGCTGTCCGACAAAAGTAACAATCAGGAATGCAAGCAGGAAAACCGCAACAAAGTAAATAAACATTTCAAGAATATCCCGCCAGAACGGTTTATCCTTCTCTTTTTCCTTTTCTTTATCCGCATTTTCCGTGTCTTCTTTTGTATCTTCGGAAGTATCTTCGGAAGTTTCTTCAGGTGTTTCTTCAGGTGTTTCTTCAGGTGTTTCTTCGGATGCTTCTACTGCTGTTTCTTCCGTCAGATTCTTCACGGATTCAACATCTTCCGATGTGTTTTCTTCCTGATTATTCTGAATTTCTTTTTCTGTTTCCTGACTCATTTTTAATCTACGCCTCAATTCTTTTTATAATCACAATTCCGGTCTCTCGAGCGATATTCTGCCGAGTTTTCCGGATCTGAATTCATCCAGCAGCAAATCGGCTGCTTTCTTTACATCCGGTTCTTCTCCTTTTTTAAAGCATTTCCGGAATACTGCAATCTGTGTTAAGACATCCATGCAGTCCGAATCGGATTGAACATCTTCCGTCGTAAGTGAAAATCTGGTATTCAGCAATTCGGGTGAGATTGCATAAAGACACCGGACAAGTTCACAGGCAAGATCTTCGGAAGGCAGGATTTCATCATTAATGGAACCGATAAAACCGATATGAAGACCTGTTTTCTGATTCTCAAACTTCGGCCAGAGAATTCCGGGAGTGTCCAGCAAATCCAGTTCATTGCTGATATGGATCCACTGTTTTCCCTTGGTAACACCGGGCTTATTTCCCACCACCGCGGCATTCCTTTTTGCAAGATTATTGATAAATGTTGATTTCCCAACATTCGGAATTCCGACTATCATTGCCTTTACGGAACGATTCTTAATGCCTCTTCTTCGGTCTCTTTCGATTTTTTCCTTACAGCATTCTTTAATGGACCCGAGCAAAGCGCCCATTCCGTCCCTGCTTTTGGAGTTATATTTTACGGCTGTAACACCGATCGATTCAAAATATGAAATCCATTCTTTGTTCACGTTATCATTCGCCAGATCCGCCTTGTTTAAAATAACCATGCGCATTTTATTGCCTGCAAGACGGTCAATATCCGGATTTCTGGAAGAAACGGGTATTCTTGCATCCAGAATCTCGATGACAAGATCGATTAGTTTCATATTCTCTTCCATCATACGAACCGCTTTGGTCATATGACCCGGATACCATTGAATGTTCATATTGAATCTCTCTGTAATTTAATTCTTTTGTTTCTTTACAAATCCGCCTTTGGCGGCATCACACTTTTTCCTGTACCAGACTTTGCCGTAAATATCCTCTTTCTTTACGGCACCGATATTTCCGGATCTTGAATCTTCCGAATAATTCCGGTTATCTCCCAGTACAAAGAATTCTTCATCTCCCAAAACAAATTCGTTTTCGGCAATTCCCGGATCCATGATCATGTCGTTTCCGTACGGATCGTCATAGAGACTGCCGTCAATATAAACCCTTCCGCCTTTAATCTGAACGGTTTCACCGGGAAGTCCGATAACACGTTTAATATAATAATGCGTCTTTTCGTTTCCCTTCGGAAGAAAGGCAATTACGTCCCCTCTGGACGGATTCTTAATTACCGTAATCAGACGGTCCACCATAACCTCCTGGGAGTTATACAGAACCGGTTCCATACTGTTCCCGATGACTGCGGTTTTCATTCCGAGGAACCGGACCGAAACATAAGCAATAAACGCAGTAATAAGAATAATCAGAATATACTCGATAATATTGCGGAACAATCCCTTGGGAAGATGAATTTCCTTTTTATAAAATTGAAGATCTCTTCTTTTTCTGTAATTTGATTTAGCCATCCGATAAATACTGATTCCCATTTATTCCGCATATGACCTGACCGGAATAACGGTCAGGTCATAATAAAATTACTGATTCTCCTGTACGTAAATACTTACGCGGCTCTGAATGATATTTGCAACATCTTCCGCGCTCTTCTGGTTATTAAAGAAAGGAGCCGCTTCTTCTTTTACGATATCGATAATCTTTTGATCGTAATTTGTGCAGTAATGTGTATTGTAAATAAATTCTTTCACTTTTTCGGCACGTTCCGGAGAAAGCGGCTGAATTTTAACATCGTCACCCTTTGCATAAGAATATGCCATTTCATCGTAATATTTTTTCTTTCCGGTTTTTTCATCATATTCGAAAGGCTTATCGCATTCGATTGCGATTTTGGCATCCAGCGCTTTTTTGGAAATCGGAATGTAATAGAGAGAATAGTCGCTTTCCTTCGGCATCTGATATTCATCGGATAAATAATATTTTATAAAATCAAATGCCTCGTCCTGATTGTCTCCAAGCGCGGAAATCGCAAATCCGAGATCCGCCATAATGACTCCGGAAGCAGGATCGTCGCATCCCGGAAAACCTGTTAAAGCAACATTGTCACCGTACGTAACCTGTTCCAACTGGTTAAAATCACGAAAGCTGTAGAAATATTCAAGTTTGGCAAGAGCTTTTCCGTTACGGACGGATAGTTCCTTATCTTTCATATATTCTCTGTAATCATCGGCTTCCTCTATCGTTTCCGGATATTCCTTAATCCACTTTAATGTATTGATAAAACTCTCGGAATTAAAATTACATTCTCCCGTATTTACGTCGTAATAACTGTTGGAAGAAAATACCAGGGCATACTGAATAAGATCGTTCCTGTTGCTTCCGACAATTCCGGAACCTTTACAGTTATGCTGTTCTTCCAGTTTAATAAACTCATCCATTGTAAATCCCGGTTTTCCGTTAAGCATTGATTCCTTTACAGAAAGACCTTCAATGGAGAACTGCGGCATCAGAATATATAATTTACCGTCGTAGCTTCCGGCATCCAGAACATTGGTAAGAAAATCTTCTTTGTTGATACCGTTTTTATCAAAATAAGGATACATATCCTCAAATACACCCTTACTTGCATAAACACCGCTGTCAATCATTCCGGAAGTAATAATAATGTCAGGGCCTGCCTTTGAAAGGATATCGTTTCTGAACTGTTTTTCCGGAGCCAGCGGATCGTCTTCCGTATAAAAATCACTGTAGCTGACGGTACGAATTCTGGTATCTTCACTCTTTTTATTAAATTCAAGAATGCGCTTCTGAACATCAAAAGAAGTGGAATAAATGGAACCCAGTGTTATAATCTTTTTATCCTTAATCTGCTCGGGCGGAACTTTCTTATAGATTCCGCTGTCACCGTTTTCCTTGTCAATCAGAAGGATTACCGTTTCCTCATCCACAAGAAATGCACTTCTGGCAAGATATCCCATGATATCGGAATCCGTAAAGTTAAAAATCATTTTTGAATCCACAACATTGTCATGAATATCAATCAGGCTTACGCCCTTGTCACTCTTGATATAAAAATCATGTCCTTTGGCAGGCATTATATTGTAACCAAGTCCGGAAGGAAGGTTGATTTCGGGTCCGATTGCTTTTGCATTCAAATCCAGTTCACAAATTGCAATATCATAGCTCTCCGTATAGACACCGATATAATATTTTCCGTTGTCCGTAACGGCGAACGTATTCAAACCGTTAATCCGGTCAGCCGGAATCTCTGAAATCTGTTTTAAGGTTTCATCGAAAAGCAATATTTTTCCGTCACCATAAACACAGAGCATTCCGTTTGAAGCCATAATAACTCTGTCCACATTGGTAATTCCGGACAGTTTGATATCCTCTTCCGATGCATCGCTTCCGTCCGTAGAAATTTTATAAAGTTTGTAAGCGGATTCCTGTTTGACATAATCGTAAAACATCAAAACAAGCGCCAGTTTTCCGTCAGGTGTTAATGCACTTGACTCAACCGAGAATGACATATCCGATGAGTATGTTCCCTCATATACTACCGTATCGCCGATATTGCCGTTGATATCACCGGTCACCCAGGCGAATCTAAAGGTACTTTCACCCGGTTCCGTATCTGCCGGTTCCGTATCTTCCGGTGTTTCCGTTTCGGAAGTTTCTCCTGCCGTCTCTTCGGTGATCTCCTCTTCCCGGGAAACCTCTTCAGAACCTTCTTCGGTTACCGCATCTTCCGTTTCGGAAGATTCGGAAGTTTCTGTCTCCTCTGTAATTTCCCCGCCTTCTTCAAATTCGAATTCCTCCCCGTAAGTGGATCCGTCATCGTAGTAAGGGGTAAAGAACAAAATCTGATCCCCCTGAACATACATGGAAGCGGGCTCGAAATCGAGTTCTATTTTTTTATCCAGACGGAATACTGCATCCTTGGATGCTTTTGCGTCCGAAGCTTCAGCCACAAGTCCTGAAGAATTTCCTTTAGAAGCAGTTCCGCCTTTATTACAGGAAGTAAGCGAAAATACCATTACTCCTGAAAGCAAAACGCATAATGCTTTTGAAATTAGCTGTTTCTTTTTCATTGCTCTCCTCCTACCTGTTTTCAATTAACCAAACTTATATACTTAACTTAAATATTATACTATCAAACTCCCTTAATGGCAAGAAAAGGGCAGGTCGCAACCTGCCCAAAATATTCCTGTTTTATACGGAATTCAAAGTAAAATTGTATATCCGTTTTCCGTTTCTTAAGGAAACTAAAAATCCAGCTCTTTCCTGTCAAAATACAGAATCGTACCCAAAAGAATCAGGCCGATATATAAACATACGCAGAGAAGGGTCATTCCGATTCCCTCCGGAGCAAGTCCCATAAGGAAATACGTACTCGCCATATTAAACATTCCCTCCATGTAGAAACGATCCAGATGGAGACGTCCGATCAACGGAGACGCAGACGCCATTGTCAATCCCACGGGTATAATCTTAAGGATAATAACCGCAAAAATACCAAGCGGATAATTGTTCGTAATATAAAGAACCAATGCTGCTATCGTAATGTTTGAAATGGTTTTCAGCATGGAAAACAGGCCCGTCATGAAGACAAATCTCGCCCAGTCTCCGTTTAACGGCGCTTTGAATATCGCACAGATAACAAACACTAACGGAATAAAGATCAGATAAAATAATACACACAAAATACAGCTTGTAATGAATTTTGAAATGACTATTTTCTTTCTGGAAAGTCCGTATCCGATCATTCCAATCATGGACATGGATTTAAAATCATCCACATAGAGCACCAGAAAAACAATAATTGTCAGAGCAAAATCCAGAAATCCGATACGTGTGGTAAACGAAATGATTTCGCTGTGATTTTGTTTCGCAAATAACGCGAGAATCGGAATACTTTTACTTAATAAACCAACCGATAACGAGGAAGCGATACCTATTACACCCGTTATGACCAAAAGGGCCGGTATAATCCAGTAAATATGTTTCCGGTATACTCTTCTTAAGTCAGCTCGAATCAGATTTCTCATAAGTCCAGCTCCTTTCTTTTAAAGAAAAGACTTCCGACAATAATAAACAGAACAAAATAGATCACAACAATAATTAACTGGTAAGGAAAATCGTGTGATGTCATAGCCGTAACGGCATTATCAATCAACCCGTCGGTTGTTACGGAATACAGATCAAAGTTTCCGTTCTGATTGACTGCATTCAGAATAATTCTTAAAAAACCAATCAGACCGAGTATTGTAACAAGCCCTGCCGCAACACTCCAGAAGGCATACATAAGTATGGATGCAAATGCAAATAATGCAACATTACGAAACCATCCCAAAAACATAATCATAACAAAGATAAGTTTCTGATTCGGTGAATAATTGGCATCTATTGCGAATGTGTGCAAAACATATAATTCTCCGAATGCAACGATATAATAACCGGCAAGGAGAACGGCACTTGAAATCAGTTTGGAAATCATCAGTTTTGTCCGGGATACTCCTCTTCCGATAATTGTAATCATAGTTCCGGAACGAAAATCATCTCCGTAAAGTCCGATCAGAACGGGTACGGAAGCCATAATCGCAATCAGATAAGCCACCACCATTTTTTCGGTGGAAAGCTGTTGAATCGCATCCTCCGAAAAACCGCTGACAAGTGTAAAAAACATCATGAGAACGCCGAAAATATAAATCACCGGTCTTCTCAGCACTCTTCTTAAATCCGCACGAATCAGGTTAATCATAGATTGCCCCCTCCTATCAGACGGAAGTAGTAATCTTCCAGTGAAGTACGTTCCATAACCTCTTTTGTAATCTGAATGCCGGCATCCGCAAGGACTTTTCTGGCTTTTCCAAGATCGGAGAAAGCAATTTCCACAACGGGTTCGGTTTCCTTTAAGTCCGCTTCCGATATTTCGCGGACAACGATTCCTTCGTTTACGATTCCGAAACGATGAGCGGTATGCTCCAGTTCACCGAGAATATGGGAGGATACGATAACCGTCATTCCGAATTCCTCATTGAAACGGTGAATCATGTTACGGACATCCGCAATACCCTGCGGGTCAAGACCGTTTGTCGGCTCATCCAGAATCAGAAGTTCCGGATTTCCCAAAATGGCATTGGCAATTCCGAGACGCTGCTGCATACCGAGGGAATATTTACGAAACGGCTGTTTTACGTCTTTTAAACCAACCAGTTCCAATACCCTGTCAATTTCATCTTTCATCTCTTTCCCGTGAAAGCCCTTGGCAATCGCATAGTATTTTAAATTCTCACGTCCGTTTAAATAGCCGTAGAATTTCTGTCCTACCAGAAAACCGATCCGGTTTCTGTTTTTATACAATTCCTTCTGATTCGTACTGCCGCAAATGGAAACACTTCCTTCATTCATCACGGATAAACCGAGAATCATTTTAAAAATGGTCGTTTTGCCGGCTCCGTTTTTTCCGATCAGTCCGTAAATGTCGCCTTTGTTTACCATCATGTTTACGCCTTTTAAGACTTCGTGTTTTCCGTAGGCTTTCTTTACATTTTCAAGTTTAATTACCGCTTCGCTCATAATTCCCTCCGTGATTTTTACCAGACTGCGATTCTTTTTTTCGGATCCAGATACATTTTGTCTCCGGGCTTTACATCATAAATTTCATAGAATTCATCGAACTGCTGTACCGTAACGTTTACTCTCAGATAAGCCAACGGATGCGGATCACGCTCGAATCTTGTTTTTTCCGTCTTGTAGTCCCATTCCGTTCTCCATAAAGACGCATACGACGAAAAATAACGTTCATAATCGAAATTGTCGATATTTTTAGCAATATTTAATGTAATTTTCATTCCTCCCATATCGGCCGTTGCTTCACCGGATACCTGTGTACCGTTATAAGGAAGATTGTCAACGGGTTTCATCACTGTATAGTAACTCTGAAGTTTTGAGACTCTTTCGCTGTAAACCTGTTTGTCAACACTCGGTAACCATTCCGTTTTGATTCCTTCAGCGTTATACTTAATCCCGGCATCATCAAATCCGTGTGTCAGTTCGTGTCCAATAACACATCCGAGTGCTCCGAGCAATTCTTCTTCCGATATGCCCTCAAAGTAAAACGGTGTTTCAAAAATCCCTGCCAGTATATAAATGCAGTTGTCATCAGCGGAATAAAAAGCATTCGGTACCGTTGTACTGAAATCTGGGCTATACGGATTCCAGATGTTTCTGTCATACTTTTGATAAAGTGATTTCACATCAATTTTGTGTTTGAATCGTACCAGTTCCAACTGCGCTTCCGCAAAGCTTCCGCCTTCGCTTTTTGACACAACATTGAGTTCATCGTAATTTAACAGTTCGGAATTCGGATAAAGAATATGCGGAATTATCTGATTCAGTTTTTCAACCGCCGCCTTCTTTCCTTCATCGGAAAGCCAGTCTTCGTTCATCAATACTTCCCTGTAGCTGTCAATTACGTCCTGTACCAGTTTTTCAAGAACTTCCTTGTCTTCCGGATGAACGTTCTTCTCAAGGTATATTTCGTCAAAAGCTCCGATCAAAATCGATCTTCCGAGATACTCATCCAAAAAGATTGAGTTTTCAATCCGTTCCTCATCATAATCATACGGTGTAGCATTGGCGGTTCCCAGTTCAACATTCACGTCTTTTACGGAATCGTACAGTTCACGGTCCAGATTATAATAATTATTCTTCAGAAACTGTATCTTCAGCATTGCCTTAATTTTACCGATATTTCCTTTTTTGCAGAGTTTATCCAGTTTCTTTAAATATTTTAAATCCGTTTTTACGGGAACTTCTTCGGTAATTCCCAGGGAATTCAGATATTTTTCCAGAGGATAATTTCCTGCGGCTTCAATCGCTTCTTTCCTGGTATATGTGCAATCATCAACATGTTCCTTGGTCACCAGAGAATGTGCGGAGATCATTTTCTTCTCAAACCTGTAATTATCGGCGAACAGAGACTTTATTTGAAGGTTGGTGTACCCGAGTTCTTTAGCAATCAGCGTAAATTCCGTCTCTTTCAGTTCTTTTTTCTCCAGATTGGGAACCTGGGACAAATCGTAATATAAACCGCTGCTTTCCAAAAATAAATCCGGCTGATCAAGGCCGCAGACATATAATGAAGGATCCTTTTCGGACCGGTAATTCCCACTGTACATAACGGGTGCGATTCCGTACGGATTCATTTCCGGGTCACAAATCCAGTCATACAGTTCCTCTCTTGTTGTGATATTGTCAATTGCCTGAAGATAAGGTTTCAGCGGTTCAATGCCGACTTTGTTTCTTTCCTCCCAGTCGGAAGCAAGTTCATAGTATTTCAGAAGTTCTTCCGCGGCTTTCCCCTTCCTTTCGGGAAGTTCTTCCAGAACGGCAACCTTCTTTTCATATACCCGGTCAAGCGTTTGCTGAAACGTTCCGGAATAGCTTTCGTTCGAAACAAGCCAGTCTTTGTTTACAAATGCGTTAAAATCATCTTGCGCGCGAAAATTATCCGAAGCTTTTACCGTTCCGGAAATATCTGAATTTACCCATTGCATTCCGCCGGCATTTGAAAACAGGGCACTCAGTTTCGCCGACGCATCGTCGGATTCGGATGTGGCAGGTGCCGAAGCCGTTGTAACAAGAAGTAATAACGCTCCTAAAATTGCTGCAATTCTGCGTTTCATATATCCTCCCGTAAAATCAAAAACCATAATTAAAAAACGGACAGTACATTTCTCCGGATTTTTCTTTAACCGGTTTCTTAACATAAACGAATCAAAATGAAAATTACCTGTATATTTTACCATACAAAACAAAACGCCGAAACGATAATATAACAAAACAGGCGAATGTCGTAACATCCGCCTGTTTTCATTAAAATCAACCGTAAACGAATAGGTTTTTCACTTATGCGTTTACCTTTTCTTTAACTTTAGCCTTCTTACCTACTCTGTCTCTTAAGTAGTTCAGTTTTGCTCTTCTTACCTTACCGAGACGAACAACCTCAACCTTAACTACGTTGGGAGAATGAATCGGCCAGGTCTTTTCAACGCCGACACCGTTGGAAGTCTTTCTTACGGTAAATGTCTGACGATTGGAACCGCCCTGAATCTTGATAACGGTACCTTCAAAAATCTGAATTCTTTCTCTGTTACCCTCTTTGATACGTCCGTGAACCTTAACGGTATCGCCGACATTAAACTGGGGCACTTCTGCTTTTAACTGCTCTTTTTCGAGCTCTTTGATAATTTCGCTCATTTCTTTGCCTCCTTATTTCATCGGATGTTCTTGAACCCTTTGGTACAGCGGACCATCTCTTTAATCTAATGCAACTTTAGTATAGTAACACACTATATGGCAGAATGCAAGTAAAATTTACTGATTTTCCTTAACGTAGATATCCACGCGGCTGTTCAGGATTTTCGTAACTTCATCCACACTCTTCTGCCCTGCAAAGTAAGGTGCCGCTTCTTCGTTGATAATATTTAAAATCTTATCTTCTTTATACTTGACGCTTTTAGCACTCTTGGCAACATTTTTTAAATAATTCAGGTGTTCGTCACTGATTTCCTTATAAGTAAATTCTTTGCCGCCAATCTCATAAGTATTAAACTCCGGATCAACCGTTTCCCATTCTCCGGAAGAATTCTTCGTTGCATAAGGCTGCTTTGCAGACTCTCCCATGGCATCAAATGCGGATTTCAAAACAGGAAGACCATTCTGGCCGCTCATTCCGTTATCAATCTGCGTCTGGAAATCCGGACTGATTAACATTTTTACAAAATCGAATGCACCGTCTTTATCTTTGCTCTTGGAAGAAATTGCAACAGAAACGGAAGGATGGATAACAGGTTTGGAATCGCCCGCAGCATTCGGGAATCCGATCAAAGCAACTTCCCTGCCGTACATACTCTGCTCCAGACGACATGTTTCCCTGAACGAACCCATACCGATATTGTTGGTTAACATCTGATCATTTGCAAAAGCACCAAGATAGTTGATGGAGGCAAATCTTTTTTCGACTTCATTCTGATCTGCGGCAAATTCATTTGCAAATACCAGTACTTTCTTAAAATCATCCGTGTCAAAACTGCATTTTCCGGTCTTTACATCGAGGAAATCCGGAGTATTGAATGCCAGGGAATTCTCGATTATATTGTCTTTTGTAAGATAATACATACTGGTTCCGGAACAGTTGAATTTCTTTTCAAGCGCCATATATTCGTCAATCGAAATACTGTTGTTGGCATTAACAAATTCAGGTTTAATCAGGAAACCGTGAATATAATAGAACGGAATCAGATTATATAATTTACCGTCCTTGGAACCGGCTTCGATAATATTTTCCATATAATCGCTCTTATTTAATCCGGCCTTTTCCATAAGCGGAGTCATATCCGCAAAAAGACCTTTGTTAATATAAGATTCCACGTTCGGAAGACTGTCTGTCATAATGATATCCGGGATATTTCCGGAAGCCACGTCTCCTTTAAATATCTTTTCTCCGCCTTTATAATCGGTTTCCTGAGTATTATACTCGGAGTAATCAATTACGCGGATCTTGTATTTTGTATTTTCTTTATTAAATTTTGTGATAATCTTTTTGGTCTCGGCAGTTATATAGAATCCGCCAAGTGTTAAAAACTCTTTATCGGGGACCTCCGAAGGCGAAACCTTTTTGAAAATCCCGGTATACGCGTTCTCCGAAAAATAATCCGTCATAACAAGTGCCGTGGAGGCATCAAACATAAATACATTCACATATTCACTTGCATCAACATCGGAGTCCATAAAATTAAACACTTCCGTCGTTTTATTCTGGCTTAAATTAACGCCGGACACACCGTTTCCGCTGTTAACGATATAGAAATCATATCCTTCTCCGCTGATTGCATTACCGTTCTTGCTCTGATAAGGAATGGCCTCACCGATTGTACCGTTTACAAGATCTACCTTATGAACCGTATTTCCGTTATCGCCGTTCACAAATATAAGCAGGTCTTTTCCGTCTTCAAGAGTATCCGACCATGTTTGTGAAGCATTTGTATTGCTGATTGTTTTCTTTTTATTCAGATTTGCATCAAATATTTCCAGATCGGATTCCATACGGACAACAATTGTTCCGTCTGCCATACATGTAAGGCCGAAAGGACTGGTTTCTCCGATATGCGCTCTTCCGAGTTCTTTTCCGTCAGATGAGATATGAACAAGGTCATAGGAAAACTCATCATTTTCGTAATCGGCAAGACCGTCAATACCGTAAACCGAACCATCCGCACCGATTTCTACAGTCTGCGTGGAAATATAATTATTCTCCGATGCAAGTTTATAAGATACGGAAGGAGTTAAATTTCCGTCTTTGCTGCCCAATGAAAACTGAAAGACACCGGGATCGGAACGCATTAAGATAAAGCGGTTGGCATCCGTGTCCGCAGCTGTCGGCGAAAAATCCGGAGTAATCTCCTTATCCATGCGAAATACGGCATTTTTCGCATTTTTCTTGGCTTCAGCAGCAACGGAAGCATTGTTCATATTGCAACCGGCCAGTGAAACCATCATAAGTCCGGCAAGAGCAAGGCTTAAACCTCTCACCAAATAACCCTTTTTCATCATTTTCCTCCTTGAAATTTATGTAAACAAAACTTCAAATTAAAATACTATCATACCGATACATTCATGTCAAAACATATTCCCGGTTTTGTATTCAGAATCCCTTTCCTTTCGGCTTTATTTCCTTCTGCTCCTCTTTTTGGGGAAGAACTTTACCGTCCCTATCGATTTTTCCTTCTTTAATCAGACGCTCCTGAGTGTCTTTCAACGCCTGTCCGAATTCGGAAAGCTTATACACCGACAGCATATTCATGGTAATCTTGGCACTTTCCGGAAGATCCTTCAATGCATTATCTTTTTCATTTTTAATTCTGAGCAGTTCATTAAATGCCTCTTTATAGGTTTCTCTGAAACTGTTCATATTTTTTTCGAACTCTTTTTCAAAATCCTTATTTGTGGGTTTACCGAAGATATAATCCTCAAGGCAGGTAAGTTCACTGTTTGTTGCCGGTTTTTCGTTCGTCGATTTAAAATATTCAAATTTTCTTAATGTTTCATAACGAAGAAAGTTTTCGAATGCCTCCTCTCCGATTTCCTTTCTGCCGTGGTCATTCTCCAGATATTTTTTCAAATCCGTAAATACCGTTTTCTGCACCATTCTGCCGTATTTTTTTTGGATTCTCATATCAGTGGCAAAATAGAGATTGGAAATTGCGTCCGGATCAATTGGTTTCTGTCCCCATTCTTTCAGAATTTCATTCAGTTTTCTGTCATTTTTCAGTTCACGATAAAAGGAATCATCGTTCAGACTTACGATGGCAGCCACTTCTGCGTGAGGATTGGAAATCATATATTTATCGGTATTACTGAGAATTTTTCTTTCCGCTTTCATGTTTGCCAGATATTTATAAAGATTGTCCAAACCTTCCTCTGATTGAAGAGTTTTTCCTTTACAGGCATTTTTAAGTACCCACTTATTTGCAAATAAGTTTTCTCTGGTGACTTTGCCTTTTTGTATCATATTGGAAATTCCTTCGAGGATAACCTCCGTATGCGCTCTGTATTCATTGATTTTTTTCAGGTTGTCTTTACCTTTTTCTTTCTCCTTTTTTATTTCGGTATTATTCTCTTTAACTATTTCGGTTGCATTCGCCAGACGATCTTCTTCTCTTCTTAAGTTTTCCTTTAGATCGGCTTCTCTTTGCTTTAACAGAGCAAGTTCCTTTTTTGCATTCTCCAAAGAGCCGTATTTCTTAAGAAACGCTTCTTTTTCTTTCTCATACTGCTCTTTTCTGATTTTGTATTTTTCGTTCTCTTTCTCAAGACGCTTCACGTCCGATTCGTACAGAACCAAATCCGCATCATACTTTTTCGAACGCTGGGCTTCCGCTTTCGCATCCTTTTCGTACTGATCCATTTGTTTTAAATAATCCTGAAAGGAAGTTTTCGAATAAAGATCAAGTTCCTTTTTAAAAGTTTCCGCTTTCTTCTGATACTCGGCATCTTCCTTTTTGTACTGTTCTTCTTCGGCTTTATATTTTTCTAAAGCAGTTTTGTATTCCTCCACTTTTAAATTATATTCATCATATTTTTCTTTATTTTGTTCAAGAAATTTATTATACTGCTTAATCTCTTCTTCCCTGTCGTTATATGTTTTCAGTTGCTTCTTATATTTGGCAAGATCCGCTTTAAACTTCTTTATGTTTTCCTCGTTTTCGATTCGTTTCCCCTGATACTTCACAAATTCCTTATAATCATCCGAATCCGTACGTCTGAAAACCCTCGAAAAAAACTGTCCTATTTTGCTGTATTTGGGAGGCTGACCGATTTCCTGTATATAATCTTTTCTTTCAGGTGCATTACCGGGATGCTTATAATGCATTAAATTCTTAATTTCAAAAGGAGGCTGCGGAATATCCGGTTTTTTGGGTGCTTTAGGTTTAACCGGTGCAATCGGAGGTTGCGGTTTTACGGGTAATTTCGGCTTATTCGGAACATACTCCGGCTTTTTGTGCATTTTGGATTCATCCGGAGCCTTTGGTTCTTCCGGCAATGCTTTTATTTCTTGCTCCAGATCACTGATTTTTTTTCTGACATCATTAAATCCTTCACTGTATTTTTTATTTAATATATCCTGTCCTTTTACAAACTCAATGTTATTTTTTATTTCCCTGCTTTTCTTTCCGATATCAAATGCATCTGCACCTTCCGCAATATCCTCCGGTAATGCGGACTTTTTCGGTTCGAAATTACTTCCGGGAAGCTGTGCCGTAGCGGAAATCGGTTCACTGGAAACAAACAGACTTCCGTTCCGGTTTTCGTATGCATAGGGAAGTCCTGTATTCATATCGAAAACAAACAGCATGACTCCGTCTTTTTTCAGTGCTTCATCAATTTCCTCTGCCGAGCCGTAAAAATTTCCGTCTTTATCGTAAGCGATATTTGTACCAACCAAATACACGGAATCAATATCCGTCGGTTCAAACCCTACTGTATGGCGCTTTGCTTTCTTCTCTTTCTGATTATATTTTTCATTTTCATTTTTGTCATACTTATCCACCTGTTCATTCTGATTAATGATTTCTTCATTGATAATGTTGTTGCCATCCATAGTCATTTCTCCTTATTCATTGAATTGACAAGTAATTATAACAAATTACATTTTTCATTATAATATTTGCAAATCAGATTGCATATTTTTTTCCTTTACGCATTTAATTTAACACCTTGTGTCCATCAAATGTCCAACAAGTATATTTTTTTAAAAAAGGAGTATTTTTTCAAATACTCCTTTTTGCTTATGAATCATCTTCATTCATTTTGATTTCTTCTTTGACTTCCGGTTGAATATCTTCTGTATCGGATAGTTTGGGCGCTCTCTTAAACCGTTTCTTTACGCCTCTGAGTCCCGGCTTCTTTTGTCCGCCTCTGTGAGTTGAAATTTCCGGTATTTCTTCCGGCATTTCTTCTTCAATTTCTTCCACTGTTGGTTCCGTAATTTCTTCCGATGTTTCTTCCGCTGTATCTTCCGGATCTGCACTCACAGAAGACTTTGAAGAATTCTCAATCCTGTCCTTTTTCTTTTTCCGCCTGGAAGCAATAATCTCTTCGATTTCCTCATCCGATAACTCCGCATTCTCTATGGCATCCAGAGCTTCCTGTTTCTTTCGTTCTTCCTCTGCTTTTTTCTTTTCTTCCTCTTCCTTTTTTCTTGCTTCTTCTTCGGCTTTCTTTTGCTCTTCCCTCGCCTTTTTCTCTTCTTCTGCTTTTTTTCTGTAAATTTCATTCAGAACGTTGCGGTCAATTCGTTCAAGTTCCGGCAATTCCTTCATGAATTTCCATCGAATCCACGCTTCGGAAATCAAACCGGAAATACCTCTCGCCGTATAGGTTTCCACTTTCGCACCGATATCGTCTACTTCGAATAAAATCACAATCGGCCTGGTTACCATATACCTGCAGAAAGAAACCTCCGCATCCGGATTGGAACGAATAATAACCTTTCGGCCGATATTCATTAAGGATCTGTGTCCCTCCGCTTTGATTTTATTCGGATTGCCCGTGACTTTATAATATCTGGTATGTCTGGCAACACCGAAAAGCAGAATCATGTCCGCACCGTCGGTTAATCCTGTTCTGATTCCGGCAATTCCCTTCTCCGGAACCTCATAATATCTTCCCTTCGGAATGATATTCCCTATTAAAATTTGCCTGATTTCTTTTGTAACCTCATCCAAATCCTTACTCCTTAAAAAAGCAGAAACAGGAAGTACGCATTTCGCACTTCCCTTATTCTGCCTGTTTTAATTTTTATCCGTTGAAAACATTACTTGTCGGGTCCGAAACCGGTTCAGGCTCTGATGGCTTTTCCGTTTCCTCCCCGTCAGGATTGTCCGACACTCCTTCCGTGGCCTCGCCTTCACTCGCAGTTTCGCTGTTTAAAGACTCAAGGAATGCTTCATAAGAAGCACTGTCGTCTCTGTAGTGACTTTCATCATCTCCGTCGTCAGTCTTATCATCCGCCTTCGTCTGACTCAGTTCCGCTTTTGCCGGCTCATAAGTAACAACTGAATGGGACTGTACGGAAAGCTTATTTTGTTCATTGATTTCAAATTGAATTTCCAGGCGTTTCTTTTCCTGCGGAGCAGAGAAATATAAAACACCTTTTCCCTGAGCCAACGGAACGATTTCAAAAGATATATCTCCTACACCGCCCATTGTATAGGCATCGATAATAATAGTGTTTCCTTTATCATCCTTTGCCAGGTTTTCAACGAAAGCGCCTGTCGGCTCACCGGTCTCAGAATCAATAATTTCCTCCGGTGTCCCGGTATATTCCGTTTCACTCGAAATAAGCCATCCGCCTGATACAATCGGTAAATTCAAACGATAATCACCGTTATCTTCCGGCCAGATCTGATACGAGATATTCTCTCCGGCATCACTGATAATCGCATCCAGTTTTTCTTCGGAAACAATTTCGGCCACGGTATTTAATTTCTTTTTGTTCGGAGTAACCGTAAACCGAATGGTAATTAAGCAAACCCTGTCTTTCGGTGTTCGCTCGACTTCTTCCCTGTTCGAGGATTCCGGAACGGGAATCACGTTTTCATCTGTTTCTGCCGATTCCACCTCCAAAACGGTTGTAACGGCATCCTTGTCTTTTCCCGAAATTTCTGCCTCGTAGGATGCAAGTTCTTCGGATGTGGTATACTCCAAATTATCCGTGGTGCTTGCAGTTTCCCTTTCTCTTACAAATGTTACATATGCCGATCCTTCCGAAACGGGAAGTAATTTAAAAGTGGCTTTTCCTCCTCTTTCCTTCCCTTTTTGTGAAACCGTAATAACCGACTCATTATCGGAAGAAGCAGACCAATAATAATCGGGACTGATTTTTCCGTTTAGTTTCACTGTCACGGTACCGTTTCCGGCAATGCTGAAGGAATAAGGATAGCCTGTTTCCGCACCGCCCTGTACGGTGTTCTTATTACAGCCCGCCAACAGAATCGTAAGCAGAAACACGGTTGTCATTGCAAGAAGATATGAAATCCTTTTTTTCAATGTAATTCTCCTCGTAAATATCATTTCTTTCACAAGAATCCTTAAGGATTCTCTTTTGACTTCTCATTTAACTGCTCTTTCAGCTTTTCGATTGCATCATCAACAGCACTGATAGACCTGGCAGCGGCAATTGCTTCTTTCGCTTCCTGTCCGTATTTGTCTGCATCCGGATTGGTGGATGCAGCAACCAGACTGTCAACTTCCGGATCCTTTAATTCCTTATACTTTTTAAGTTCTTCAAGCAATCTCTGTAATTCGGGTTCCAAATCACTGATTACCTGATTTGACTCGCTGCGTATCGAGCTGTCATTGATTACCAAAGAGTTTTCACTGGTATATTTGGCTGCTATCTGATCAATCTTGGACTTTGCTTCGCTTCTTTCCGATGAAGCCTCAATATCCGGAACAAGCGAATCAATTTCCGAGTTCTTATCGCTTACATACGCATCTCTCAGTGTTTTCGGTAAAGCAAGCATTAAATCGCCGATCTTCTGGTAATCATTATGATAATCCGTGCAACTGTTAATGGTATTTATTGCTTCCTCTTTCTTCGCAACAACACTCGAAGTATCGAAATCAGGATTCATTGACTGTATATCATTTATTTTTCCTGCTTTGTAATTATTAAATTCTTCCAAAGCAGCCGCTTCTTCCGTATCCTTTAAATACTGTTTTACAATTCTTGTAATCTCAGCAACGTTATCTTCATAAGACTTGTTATCGTCATACTGTAATTTTTCAAGTTCATCGATAATTTCTTTATAAAGCTTCTGGGTTTCAGGTGAAACAAATCCCATATTACTCTGGTAACCGCTGATGGACTGCTGTTTAACGTTTGCCCAGTTTGCTTTATTCTGTTCCTGTTGCTGTTTCTTCTGTTCCTCCGTCATCTTATCGGAATAATCCTTAATCGTCTTGGAGTAAATTTCATTCTGGTTAGCACCGTCAATCGTAATATTGATAACTGCCTTTGATTCCGGAGCCTCATTCGATTCAACAATTACACGATAATATTTCGAGGTCATTGTTTCATTCGTCGGAGGAGTGAATCTGTAACGACCGTTCTCGGGTACAAGTGAATTAACAAGTGCACCGGATGTAAATTCTTCATCCGTTCTGTCAGAAGGTGTTACTTCTACGGCTGTTACCGAATATCCGAGTTCAGAACCTGCAATGGAAGGTGTTACATAAACCGACTGACCCGGAGCAACAATTATATTTAAATTGTCATTGCTTACATGGTGTTCGTCATTGGCACCCTTCTGCGCATTCCAGTTATGTACCGTAGCGCTGACGGTAATATTGCTGAAGCTGATGCTTAGAGGATGATTCTCCAAAAATCTCTTCTTCACGTTTCTGGTGATAAAATCGCCGTCTCCGAGCATAAGTGCCGCAGAATCAATGCTCCATCCTGCAGTTCCGTCAAATAATTCGCTCTTCGGTTCCAATGTAATTCTGCGAATACCTGCAGCATTGGTAACCATAAATTTGACGGTCTGCTCCTCTCCGGTTTTAAAGTTCGTCGAATCATCCGTTAAATATTTACGAAGATCCATAATCTCGTAGGTCGGCAGAACAAATCCCGTATGATCCACGCATGTCACGCCGACCCTGACGGGTGTCTGGGTTCCGCTTTCCATGTCATCCTGGGCAGCAGTCGTTTTAAATTTAATCGTAACAGGTGCACAGGAATTCTCTGCGCCGAGTTCCGTTGCCGTTCTCGTCATCGGAGTAAGTGCCGCACTTAACTGAATCGGCTGCGAGAAACTGTACCAGCCTAAATTTCTTCGAACACTTCCGGTATCCTGACGATACGTTGCAACACTTGCACATTTCACAACGGCCTGTATTCCACCGGTTGCTATTACCTGAAGACCGGTTATTTCTCCGATAAAGAGCTGATTAAATACCAGATCAACCGTCTTACCCTCACGGATATTAGTAATATTCTGATCCGTCAGATATACAATAGGGGTTCTGTGGGAAGGACCGGTCGGATCAAAACTGTTCTTATATTCCAGCGCAAATCCGATATCCTTACGTTCCGGATACAAACCTGCGGTTTCCGTACCCGGTCCGAATTCAACGGAAATCACCTGTTCCTCCGTATATCCCAAAACATCTCTGTTTTTCGAAGGATACGCAGTAATTCCGTATTTTGCATTCTGTCCCTGTATATCAAAGAAATAAGTATTTACAACGGTTCCCGTACTTCCTGCACCGGCTCCTCTTTCCTGCTGAATAATCGCAAAATCAATGTTGCGAAGATTGGAATATTCGGAATTGGAATTCAGAATAAGCCTTGAAATATCAACCATCTTGGAGGCTTCCACGCCGAATGCAAAGAACATACCTCTTCCTTTTTCAGGATCGTTTTCCGCATTATATTTCGCCAAATCCGTATATTTCTGATAATCGGTAAGGGCAGTTGTATAATGAACCTTTGCATTTAAATCATACATGCTCATCGGATCGGCAGTTCCGCCGGACGGGAATACAAAGATATTTAACGTATCATCTTTTGAAGCCGGTGTTCTGGTATAAGCAACAACGGATTCACCCTGGGTATTCTCGGTAATTTCCTGGGATTTCAGATTGAATTTCAATCTCTGTTCCACGTTATTTACATCAAAGGAATATGCCGGATTCGTTTCCGTTCCCTGTTCGAAAATAATATCGTCCTCTCCTGCGCCCAGATTCTCATACTGGTATTCCTCTTTTGCATTGATACGCAGCCTTCCCTCCGATTTTAGGATTCTGCCGGAAATTCCGGCAATGTTCCATCGGTACGGATTATCTGTCTTGGCAATAATTTCCATTCCGGTTATTTGTTTGACATTACTGAACTGAACCGTAAATCTGTCCGTATGGCCTTCACGGAACATATACTGCGGATTGGATGTGGCAAGACCGTCGGCATAAACAGCCGTTTTACCCATATAATCATACATGCTCTTTACCGCATCGATTTCATCGGTGGATTTGGTTTCGCCCTGATTGTTAATATAATCGAATTTCACTTTAACCTGACCCTGAAGCTGATCTGCGTATACACGGTCAATTCCTCCCGTAGCCGCATTTCTTCCGGTATCATAATTGCCGATTCCGGTCTGAAGGGACACTTCCACATCAATAATATTGGAGGTATAACTGAGCGGAATTTTCTTTGCCACCTGGGACAGCGAACGTCCGGCTTTACCGGAAATGGAAAGCAGTTCCATATTGTCCGAATAATCCGTTCCGATCCAGTTGATATTTTCAAAATTCCATGCTTTATGAGTACCCTTGGTATTTCCTTCGGTAACCGTAATGCTCTGGATTTTTAATTTATCTTTTTTCAGCTCATCCTCGGTCGTATCGTCGGGAATCACGCGAATTTCCGTAATATCACCGTAATCGCGGTTCGTCTTGATATAAATCGTATGAGAAGAACCGGTTCTGAAATAATCACCCATAAGCTGCTGATTTGCAAGCACAAATGCAGAAGTCGAACCGTCTTCAAAAACAAGCTGGAAATAGAAATTGTTCTTGGATCCGGAATCTCCGTCCCCGGTCAGAATCGTTGTATTGTTTACATTTCCCGTCGTAGGCGCTTCATCATCCGCAATTTTAATACTGACCTTATAATTCTTTCTCTCTTTTGCAAAATTATAATCCTGCATTGCTTCCATGTACGTCATGGAATACTTATTCGGATCAAAAGTATTGTCTTCGAGTTCTCCGACGGAATTGGTTACAAAATCAATCTTTCTGTGATCATCGGGAAGAAGAAGTACCGGTTCGTCAATATTAAGAATATTGATAGCTCCGGCTTTCTCAAGTTTCTTCATTTGATCATCCTTTTTCCCGTCAATAATCTTTCCGGGCTTCGAAAGATCAATCTCCTCTCCTTCAATTTCCACAACACGGGAAACACGAACACGTGAAGCATACCCACCGGTATTGATTTCCTCCCAGTTGGCCACTTTCCTTCCGGTGTTGCTCAGATTGTATATTTTGAATGACGATAACTGATAGTCATCCCCGTCATTGCTTAAAGAAAGCGTGGCACCTGTGAAATAATCCACATTGTCAACCTGAATAATAAAGGACAACGTCTGACCGGGTGCAAACCCGAAGTAATAAGAGAAGTTATCCACATTGCCGGGCCAGTAGCCGTAAAAACTGTTTGCAGCATCTTTCAGATCATACTCTCCGGTTTCTTTATCAAGCCCGGTCATGGTCTTATATTTAAATTTAATTTTAAGAGAACCTGCCGTCGCAGCCGCAGCTATGGAATCGGTGGTTAATTGAACTAAATAACCTTCGATTTTTCCGGTTTCAAACTCCAGCGGTTTTTTATTCTGATCGTTATAATCACGAATCATGATCTGGGTATCACCCTTACTCAAAATTCCGTCGCCGTCGGCAGTAGACGATACTTTAAAGCTCATCGGATCGCCGATATAAGTATACTTTAAAAGAGCCCCTTCCACGCGGGTTGCAAAGACGGATTTCTTCATGTCATAAATAGCAAAACATGTATATTTCATTTCATCCTTTTCAGAATAACTCTCCCTGTTATCTCTTCTGGATGCTTTGGAAAAACTTCCGCTGTGCTGAATTTTAGCAGCCTTCATCGCATCGGTGGCTCCTGCGGAAATAGAGGCTGTAATGATTTTGGTACAATCGGGAATTTCTGCGGTAAAGCCCATGGATCCGCCCTGCTGACCGAATCCGAGAACCGGAGTATTCCCGATTCTCTTACTGTCACTCAGCCAGTAAGCCGTAGATGTATTCATCGGAAGATTTAAGATTCTGCTCTGACCGTAAACATCTTCATAAACAAGATTTAAAGTCATTGTTTCGGCGATTCCCATGTTCAGAATGGATGCCTTATTATCGGTATAATCACTGATCTGTCCTTCCATTCCTGCTTTATAGAAATCGGAAAAGTCAAGACGGAAACCGAAAGTATTGTAATCCTGTGTATCATGCTGCGCATAACTCTTACCGGAAAAATTATTAACCAGTGTTCCGGCACTGATATCATTCACATTGTCACAACCGATTGATGTTCCGCCGGAACGATCAAGCTCTGCAATCAGAGTTCCTTTAAAATCTACATAACTGCAACTTGACCAGACACCCGCCAAATAATTTCCGTAAACCTCATCAACGGCAAAAACACGTAATCCAAGGCATGTCCAGGAGCCGTTCTTACTGGAAAGAATTCTGATATCCTGAATGTCAGTTATGGCATCGGGAACGGAAAACAGAAACTGGTCCGTATTATAGGAATCCAACGCTTTCTTTGTTTTATAATCGGTAGTCAGATCATAACCGAGCTGTGTCTGCACGGAAGAAAGAACAGCATCGTCATTGCCTATACTGTTCGCGATATCCAATCCGTTTTGCAATGAGTCCGCACCGGGGAAGATGTATTTTCTCTTGGTTTTTCCATGAGAATCCGTATATTTAATCAGAAAATACTCAATAAAATCGCCCGTACTGGCACCCGTTGACGTTTCGAGTATATAGGTATTTGGAATTGAGGAACCATTTTTCTCGATATGTTGCGGAACTTCACCGTTAGCCACTGACTCCGCATGAGCCGGGAAGGAAATTCCCTCAAATATAACAAGCAACGCAATGAAAGCCGCAACTACCCTGCCAAGAAACCGGATTCCCGTACGGAATAATTTCTCATATGCTGTTTTTCTTTTGTTTTTTAATCTGTTCTCTTTCATAGCTGTATCCTCTTTTACGATTCACAGTGTCCCGGTCCGGTATTATTCTCTTACCTGAAATATTTAAATAAAATTCAAAAGTCCCGCAAAACCGGTCATTTCAAATACTTCCATAACATAATTGTTTGCATTCCGGATGGATAACTGACCACCTTTTTTCTGCATCTTAATATGAATCAGTTTTAAAACACGAAGCCCGGCACTTGAAATATATACGAGCTGGTCCATATTTAAAATTAAATGATCAAACCGATCCGCCGCAACGTTAAAGTACGCCTGTGCCTCCTCGACGGTATTCGCATCCAGACGACCGATGAGAAGCAGTTCTCCCTCGTCTCCGCGATTTATCAATTTGATTCCCAGATTAGCTGCCAATTTTTCTCTATCTCCGTTTTAATAATCAATTTTCTTCGGCAAGGCGTTTTTCTCTTTGCAGTTTCACCAAAGCAGCAAGTTCTTCCATGGATATTTCTACAACTTCGCCTTCCCCGACTATATCGGAAACATCCTTAATTCTGGTTTCCGTTTTATAATTCTCCGCCTCTTCCATAAGAAGGGAAAGAATATCCAAATCTCCTCCGTCGGAATCGGACAGAGATTCCGTCGTTTCTTCGTCTCCGCTGAAAAGAAGTGAAAAGTCAAAGTCATCATCGGAATCATCTTCTTCCGTTCCGCTGTTTTCTTCGCTTTCTCCTTCCGATTCGTATTCGTCTGAAAACAAATCATCCAGACTGAAATCGAAATCATCGGGAAGTCCGTCATTCTCTTCTGTTAAATCACCTGAGACTGCAGCAGTCTCCTGAAGTTTTTCTGCCTTACCGGATTCAGGGATGTTCGCCTCTTCCTCTTCATCATCGAGCCCGGCAAAAAGATCCTCATCTTTTTCATCAAAAAGGTTATTTAAATTAAAATCGAAATCCTCATCATCTTCCTGTGTAGCGGATGAAACCGTCGCAACGGCCGCAAGTCCTGCAGCCGGAGCCGCAACGTCCGCATACATATTTTTCTGGGATGCGAGTTCTTCTCTTACTTCCGAAAGAATCTGCTTTCTTAAATCTTTTGCAAACTGGTTATAATCAAATGCCGGAGCAGCTGCTGCAGCCATTGCTGCAGGCGGTTCCGGAATCTCTCCGAAATCGTCAATTTCATCAAAGGTTACATTTCCGAGTGATTTACCCGAAGACAGGCTCATCGGAATATCATCAATCTCTTCCACGGATACATTGACTTTACGTTTAGAGAAATCAAGAATCTCGGGAGCTTCTTCTTCTCCGATTTCTTCAAATATAACCTTCTTGCGTTCCGGTTTGAATTCGTCTTCAGCTTCTTTGAAGTTTGCCAGTTCCAGTCTGTTAAGTTTTAAGTTCTCCGAATTCAGAATACGGCTTTCTCCGACAAATTCATTCCATCTTGCAATGCCTTCTTCTCCGGAATATAACGGTGATTCGTATTCCTGTTCCTGGAACATGTTCACCATTTCCTTCGGCACTTCGATTTTGAAAATCGAACGGCTCTGCGGGGAAAGAACGGTAAATGCCTGACCTCTGGGAGCCTGTGTAATCTGCTCCTGCTCCTGATCGTTGATTCCTCCTGCCTTTTCGTATAACCGGCAAAGATCCGTAATATCATTCGGTGCAAGTGCAAAAATGAAACTGTACTGGCAGGCATTAATAATTGCGGTACTCTTTCTGGCAATTTCCTCGGAACCGACAAAGTCCTTAATGTTCTGCGTAATTACAATCTGCATACCGTTATACTTACGGATACGTTTTGCAAGCTGGAACATGAAATCCAGAGCAACCGGATATTTTTCATCAATAAATACATGTGCCTCATCGATTACTACAACAATTTTACGGTTTAATTTGTATTTCGTATTGTAATCACGATTCTTGATAATCTCATTGTCGATATATTTAAGTACCAGCAACATCTGCGCATTGGCAATGGTCGTGTTCCGGTTTGAAAGCATCGACTGGAAATTGAAAACCGTAAAGTTCTCATCTGTAGTAACCGTACTGGGGCCGTTCCAGATATTCGCGTTACGTCCGCCGGATGCAAACTTGGAAACATAGTTTACAAGGGAACGAAGAAGGGAACGGATATATTCGTTTTCGGTTCTTTCAAATTCAGACAATACCTCGTCATAAAGATCGTCAAAAATCGGATAATCCTTCGGGGAAAGCTTGGAAAGATTGGTTTCCTGCGTAATTCCCTTGTTGGTATATAAACGTTCGGTTAATGTATTTAAATACTCAAGCGCATCCTTATCGATTTCCGGCAGAATCTGACGATAAAACTCTTCCAAAAACTGCAGATGAGTGGAAAAACTTCCGGTTACGTTCATACCTTCCGCTTCCGCATCGTCATCATCCAGAGCGGTAATAATATGGAACGGATTCAGTCTTCCGTGCTGGGCATTTGCAACATTGATGACTTTTCCGTTTAAATTGCTCGCAAGTTCGGAATACTCGTTCTCAGGGTCAAGGATGTAAATCTTCGCGTCTTCCGCGGCAAGATTAGCCAGAAAACTCTTGGTCGCATAGGATTTACCGGAACCGGACTTACCGATAATAACCATATTGGAGTTAACACGCTCGGAATCTCTTCTGAAGAAGTTTACAAAAATCGGTACCCCGTCCGAAGTTCCGAGTTTGAATCCGCCTTCGTCGGAAATATGCGCATAAATCCAGGGGAACGATGCAGCAACGGAATTACTGGGGATTCCGCGTCCTTCTTTCAGGAACGGATCATATGCGGATACCTGCTGGGCGATAAAGCCCTGAATCTGCTCGAATTCCAGGTTGTTTAAACGGAATTTCTGTTCCTGCCAGTTTCTTCTCAAATTCTTCTTCATCTGATTGATGACGGGAAGAATGGATTCCGGCTGGTTCACAATCGCCGGCGTATTTCTGGTTTGCTGGATATCATATGCGGTAACAAAAATATTGCAGGCAAGCAGTTCTTCTCCTTCACCCTGAAGGGTTCCGAGAAGTTCTTCCAATGATGCAATATGCGTTTCCAGTTCAATTCTCTTCGAATCAACGCCGGTCGCATTTAACTGCCCGCGCAGTTCCTGAAGGGCACGGTCGATAGAACGAACGGAAACGCCTCTTTCCATCGGAGAGCACTTAATGACCACCTTGGTCGCCGGCAGAGACATTACTCCTGCAAGCCATGCATCCCCGACCATGGTCGGATAATTCACAACACGGAAATTGTGGGTAACAATGTTATTGACTTCCGTGGTCCGGAATTTAAAATTCAATGACTGAGGCATTGCCCACTGTGCATAATCTTCCGGTGCAATCTGATCAATTTCACGTTCGTCAAAATCAATCTGATTCGTGTATTTTAAGAATACGGCAAGTTCCTTGGTGTCAAGCCGGTGAACAACCATCTCTCCCGCAGTCAGCGAATCAAGTGCCGATTTCATCTGAAGATCAAGCTGATATTTATCACTTTCAAATAAAACAAGATAATAATACGGAGTAATGATTTTATGATCGTAACAATAATCTTTTAATTCCGCGATACGATCCTGGACGATTTGTACTCTTCCCTTGAATTCTTCCTCCGTCATAACTCCGCTCTCAAATGCTTTCCGGAGTTCCTCGAGTTTTGTATTTTCTTTTGCAAGATAGTTATCGTAAATTACGGGACGTTCAATCTTTATAATATTCGAGCTGAATCCGACATGGACACTTCGAAGAACTCTTCCGAGACCGGATTCAATCGAATTCTTTCTTCTGCTTTCGGAAAAGAAACGAAATTCAAGTGGCTCAATCTCAATTGCTGCACCGTAGTACTTGCCTGCATATTCAATATAGCCGTCTTTTATTCCGGTAAACGCAATAATCTGCTCCATGAACTCGGTCGGTTTGTTCTGGGCAGCATCATTTTTTGCTCTTGCTTTGGCGCGTTTTAATTCGGCACTTCTGTTTGCTCTCGCAAGCCAGACTGCATCCTTTTCCTCTTCGCTTGCTTTTCGGCTTCTTAAGATTTTCTCCTCTTCTTTTCGAAGCTCTTTGTCAATCTTTAAAAGCTCTTTGTAGCTAAGAGCGGTCTCCCCGCTGTCCCCGGAAGATACTTCCGTGGAAAGCTCGGCTTTGTCTTCCGGCATTGCCGCCGACTTCAGAATATCAGCAACTTCGGGTGCGATTTCAACCGTAGGTTTCAGATTCGGTTTTTCATTTGTCTTCTTAGCCTTCGCCATTTTCGTCCTTCTTCTTCCCAAAAGATATCGTGTAAAGACCTTTTCTCTTTTTTTCCTTTGAAGCCTTGTTCTTATCCGAAACTGTGTCTAAATCTTCTGTATAATCCGGATCATCCACATAATGAATATCGAAATCCTCTTCCCCGTCCAAATCGTAATCAACGGATTCCGTATTCTCATATTCTTCATACTCCTCATATTCCTCATAATCACCACCGGTATCAATCGGAGTTATTGTTTCCGGAATCAGATCTTCTTCGTAATATTCCGCATCGGGATCTTCTTCTATTTCTTCTTCCTGACGTTTGACATCCTCTTTGTATTCA
Source organism: Lachnospiraceae bacterium (assembly GCA_024681795.1). Classification (GTDB taxonomy): domain Bacteria; phylum Bacillota; class Clostridia; order Lachnospirales; family Lachnospiraceae; genus UBA3766. Next base: position 193,337 of record JAILAD010000078.1, read on the forward strand.
TCAAGATAGTCACCGAGTACTTCATTTTGTGCTTTCTTCTTCAGCATTTCGTCATCGTAGACTTTACTGTATCTTCTGACCGAAGAATAATGGCGAAACATATGAAGAATCATCAGGTAATTCGGTTTTTCATCCAGTCTGATTACCAGAAGGGCCGTCAGGAAAAAGATTCCTATACAGAACGGGATTTTGTGCGGCAGGCTCGAAATAACAACCAAAATGATTAAAATAAGTGCAATTGCGCCCACGAGGATGTCCCATAATGTAACTCCTCTGAACAATTCGATTTGTACTTTTGTTTTTCCGGGTATCAGCCGCATCTTTTTCTCCTGATATTCGCCTCGTCAGGCGATTCTTATTTGAATTATTCTTCTCTTTCTCTTATTATCTCTTGGAACCCGGCAGATTTGTTCCTCCGCCGCCCCCTCCTTTGGAGCTTTCACTGCTTTGGGCTTTATACGCATCTTTGGCATCTTTACCGGTTGCAAAATTTCCGAAACCTTTCATCCATGTACCGGTCGTTGTAAACGGCGAACGGACAAATGTGGAAAACTGTCCCTGGGCTGCCGCAGCTGCCTGTGACATATCGCCGGCCGATATGGACTGCCATCCGGCCGAATCCGCCAGAATACCGGTTATAATACCGTTCGCTTTCTTTACGACTTCAAATCCGCCGTAAATCATTATGATTTTTGCCGCCAAATTCAGTATTGCATAACCAAATCCGGCAACGCTTCCGGTCGGATCGTCATGCTTGAAGAATACCAGATCGGAACTCATGATAATCGGAATGAATACCATCAGAGTACGCATTGCAACAATGGTACCGAATACTGCACAGCACTGAACCAGAAATGCGGTTGTCCACTGTTTTCTCTTTGCACCGTCATCCAAAGGTTCCGCAGCAAATACAAGCGGAGAAATCAGATAAAGCATCAGCATGTTGAAGATTCTGGATACACAGGTAAGAATAATCATTGCAAGGTCACCGAAAAGGGTAACGCCCATGAAATATACCATCAGGTAATTTGTCTTCATGATGCTGATATCAAAATCTTCTTTTACCTGGCTCAAACTGTAAATATCTTTCTCTCCGTAATAATACGGACCGCGGATTGCATCCGTCATTTCGGGATTTGTATTGTATGCCGGGTTGTTTGCCGCTTCCAGCGTACCGATTAAGAATACATAACGATCCAAAGGAATATGCTCTCTCGAAGCTTTGTAACTTCTCTTAAAACTCTTAAGCGGTCTTAAATGAGGATTTCTTTCAAGTATATCCATCGCATCGGTAACGGCGTTCTGCACATTATCATTAAAAACGTCAACCGGGAGGTCCACCTGGACATTATGAGCATTCACAATTTTCTGCAAAACACTCTGCCAGGAAGTTGTATCTTTATAATTACTGGCACTGGCTATGACTCCGTTATTATCGTTATTAACCGTTACTTTTTCTCTGTCCGGATAATAGAAATCAAACACACCGGTTCTGCATAAATAATCAAGGTCCGGACGGATTGCATTGTAGCATGCGTTAACATTGTAATGGCTTTCCCGTGCCGGATTGGTGGAATAATTACCGATGGTATTCAGACAACGGGCCATTGCCGCATACTGTTCATCCGTATATACAATCTCATCATCCTGACCGAAATAACCGGCATTGTTAAAAACATAATCTATCTGTTGCATCAGGATATTGGTTGCATTCAGTACCACAATCATGATAAAGTTCATACTTAAAATTAAAAGAATTGTCTTAAATAAACTTCCCAGAATCTGTCCCGCAGACCTCTGATCTTTATCCCTCAGGTCGAAAACCTTACGAATGACTGCAATAATTGCAAATCCGAATGCAAATACAACACCCAGGAGCGCCATTCCCCAATAAACTTTATTAATTGTGGAATTTTGGAAAAATACATTAGTCAGAAAAGAGGTTTTTCCGTTATACCATACTTCTCTGGAACCGGTGAAAACTTCATAAGTATTATCCGCAACCCAAATCAGCTTACAGAATCCATATTCAATATAATAGAAAACAACATATATAAAATTATAGAGAATATAATCGAATGCACTTTGAATGGCATCGCCGAGTGCACTGCTGATTTTATCGCTTACGGATTCAAGTATGTCCATCATAAGCCATCATCTCTCCCGTTAACTGTCTCAATAGCATTTTTACAAACACTATCTTACCTTCATGTTCCTCCTGTGCCAGATTAAGTATCCGGCCAGTCCGCCGATTACCAGCGCAATGATTCCTACAAAAACGAAACCGTTCCTGTCAAGATAAATCAGAATGGTAAACTGACGATCTACCGTATTTCCGGCGTCATCCGTAACAATTACCTCGTAACGTCCGCTTTGTGTCAGCCTGTCACCTTCGTACAAAAACTCACCTCCGTCTTTAAAAACGTGTATAACCTCTCCGGCTTCAAGTCCGGACCAGGAAACCGGACCTCTTGCTTTTCCGTCATCATCAATTCCTTCAAATACAATCTGCGGAGGAGTATGATCCACGGTGACTCTTAAACTGTATCTGATATCCGTTCTTTCACAGCGGTAAGAAATCTCATAAAGTCCTTCCTGCTGCATATCAACTTCCGATCTGGTGTGAGACTGTTCAATTCCGTTGATCATAACGGAATCTACGCGGAAATAGGGAGGCATTTTGTACATGGTTGTCTCACCCGTTCTGGATCCGACAATCCGGAATGTAAAAACTTCCACCTGATCGCCGTTAAGAATTACAATTACGGAATATCCGCCTCTGGCCTTATATTCCATTGCGGTATCCAAAAGAACTCCGTCGCGGTACACCAAAACACTGTAACCTTCCGGAATGCTGATTTTCACGGGGTCCGTAAGAATCATACCGTCTGCGGCATTGGAATAAATATCCGCCATTCCGTTATCCACGGGATACGCAAACTCTCCTCTCGAAAAATCGAAATACATTTTTTCCGTAATCATTTTCCGATTGGAAAGCGTCGATACTTCACCGATTCCGGATGACTGAATCATCGGTTCTCCGGTAAACGGGTCCAGTTCCCCGCTGTATGTATCGTATTCGTCCGCATACACCGGAAGTGCATTTAAAGGGCTTAACAGGAACAATGCAGTAAGCATTACGGATCCGATTGTAAATAAAAATGCCTTTTTGCCGTTCTTCATGCTTAAGCTCCCTCTTGCTGGTCTTTATCGCCGAGTATTAATTTATTCCGGCGATTGATATCATAAAACACCTCATCTGCACGGAACATATGATTACGAAGCTGTCCCATATCCATTGTTCCCATTTTATAATATTTACACAGATAACTCGGTGTATATTTCGTTTTCAGAGGATAGTTACCGAATGTAACGATAATTGCGTTGCCGGTAGACTCCTTATTATTCAGTTTTTGCAGTTCGGAAGGATAGATAAGAGGACGTACCTGATTCTGTCCGGAAACGGAGAAATCTCCTTCCTTTGAACTTACATTGGTGGAAGTATTCGCCGTACGAACGGTCATGTTACCGCAAAGCTCGGAGAATTCTTTGCAGGTACCGATGTCGTTCGATCCGATGAACATCTTCATACCACAGTTACTCTTTATAATATCCGCAACCTGTTCGCCGTACACATTGTTTAACTGCGAATAACTCTGAACAACCATGTTAAACCAGATTTTACGGGAACGGCCTACGGTAATCATCTTGTCGAATTTCTCAATTTTCGGCATATTACCGAACTCATCCAGAATAAAATATACATTTCTCGGAAGACTTAAATCTTCACGGAAACTTGCCACTTTAATTAACGCTTTGTACATACACAGGATGAATACCGCTGCAAGACCGTGTCTTGTATCTTTTTCATCCGGAATCTTTAAGAACAATGCCGTCGGTCTCTCTGCAAATACTTCCGGAATGATATCCGTTGCCGAGGTAAGTCCGCAAAGACCACGGTCATTAAACATATTTAATTTATCAAAGGTAATAGACATATAGGAAGAAAGCGTGGTGTCCGCTGCCGAAAGAACCTGACGCGATAAGGTAACCGCCTGTGACAGGGGACTTCTTCCCATAAAATAATCTTTGAGGGCCGCAAATTCGTTCTCGGAATTGGTAAGGATTTTATTCAGATTAAAGAAATTGAACCGTTCCTTGGTCATACCGAGATCCGGATCTTCACTGTCCTCAAGCATCGCAAGGCAGGTAGCAAGAATAATGGATCTTGCACCCTTCTCCCAGACAGGATCCTTTTCATTTTCGATGGGGCAGATTACGGAGATCAAATCGTTTAAATCCTCATACATCTCATCGAAAACCTTTTGCTTTGTAACGGAAATATCATCCTGGCAATGGGAAATATCCGCATAAGCCGTGCCTCTCCATTCAATCCACACTTCTCCGTCTTTCGCCGGTCCGTCAATCTGGTTCAAATCAGGATAATTCACCATGGAATCCCTGTGGGCTTTGATTTCTTTTCCGGCCTCCAGATATTCCTGATACATATCATAAATTCCCCCAAGCGGATTCCATCGGCTGGAGGAATAGGTATCACGTAAATCAAGGAGCTGAACGTCATAGCCGCGTTCCTTTAAATATTTGGAATGCAGACTGAAAAGCTCTCCTTTCGGGTCCGTCATAATCATGCTGCTTCCTGCCGAAGTGGTGGCAAGAATCTGAATCATCGGGTTAATGAAAGTTGTCGTTTTACCGGAACCGGTAGCACCGATAATAAGCGAATGCGAACCGGATAAAAAATTGACTTTCATAACGCCTGTTTTATCTTCATATGCCCTGACGGGAATTCCGTCTTTTTTTGTATTCTTAAGCTGATCGTAGGTATAGCAGGGAAAATACTCGTCCCGTTCTTTATCCGTTAAGAAACGGCTGTTTTCCAACGCACCTTCCGTTCTGGCATCAAGGCCCTGTTTCTCTTTCATGGATCCGGCGCTGAAAAGTTTGTAATCGGAAATATAATAAATCAGTCCGCCCAGGCATGCCGCTCCGAAACCGATTGCATATGTAAGCGGGTCAAGAAGATATCCCCACTTGTATATGATTTTGCCGCCTTCAATGACATTTCCGATATTATCCCAAACTTCGCGTAAAACAAAGCCCAGAATGGCAACTACCAGAAGTGCGCCGATGATAATCATCACCCATACATACGGTTTTATCTCTTTAATTTTCTCAATAAACTTTTTTATCATTTATCCGGATCCCTGTCGTAATAAAAAATATTTAAAGTTAATGCCGCAATATTTTATCAGTTCACACTCATTACACATTTTTCCTGAAATAATGGCGGAATAGAAATATCGCTGCTCGTATTGCTTATACGATTATAAAGCAGGACATTTCCGCCGAGGTTACTGTTTAAATAAACACGGCATTTCCCGTTCATGTATAATGCCGGACTTTCAAAAGAATATGCGTTTCTGGTTTTTACCAAACCGAGATCTTTAGGCGTGGAATCGGAATTAAAAGCATTAAACATACCGTTAATATTCTTCTCGTTCGGACAATAACCTGTATACATAAGCGAACCGTCATGCATTTCAATAACCGCATCGCCTTTAAAAGCTGAATGGCCGGAAACCAGCAAGCCGTAGTTGATAATTGATCCGTTCTCAACCGCAAGCGCCGCTTCCTCCTTGGTGCCAAGAACCGCAGAAGGATACCCTGCAAAAAGTCTGGCTTTCGGCATTATAATAATCGTACCGCCGTTCCTGAGAGTAATATTGCCGGCAGCCTGATTTGCATAATACGGGCACATAGTAGCACCTTCCTGAAGAATAATCGTACCGGCGCATTCGATATCACCGTTGTAGTAGAAAGTTCCCTGTACGGATAAGACTCCGTCCTCTTCTATTTTCAGCTTTTTACCGTCAAGTAGGAACGAAGAATCCTTGTTTACAAAAATCTGTCCTTTTGTAATCGTATAATCGGACATCGCACTGTAAGTCTTTTCCTTCACATCATACAGCATCAAATCATCTGTCGGCCAATTGTCCTTCCAGTGAACGGATATAGTATCACCGCTCTGATAAAAATCCTGACAGTCGGCCTCGCCGTGATAGGTAAGAAGGCGAACATATCCTTTCGAAGTTAACGTGGATGCCCGGTGCATGTTTTCAGTGTTGTTGCCTTTATTGTCATGTTTAAAATCCAGTATGTTGAAAACCGATCTGTCATTTGAACCGACAATATTGTTTTTCGGAGTATGAACCCATTGCGTATGGCCTACATCCGGACATAATTTAATACTGAATCTGGCAGATTTTGCCAGATAGTCTCCGCTTCTTGCAGCTGCACTGCTGTCAAGGGATTTTGCATTAATAAACCACGGAATGTCGTGATAATCACGGTTTACGAACTTGTCTTTTCCGAAATCAAGATAAGGATCGATTGTATGCGGTTTTCCAACCCAGTAATCAGGACGGTCATCACCATTTTTTCTAAGACCGATGTCTCTTCCCGATGTAAAATAATACGGATTTCCGTTTCCCCATACCAAAGCGCCGCGAAAATCATTCGTACCGAGTTCATAAACACGATACCACTCCAAAAGCGTAATCTTCATGCCGAAATTTTCGACATTCGGAGCCGCCGTGACTTCATCCACAACTTTTATTCCGGAAAAAGCAAGGACCAAAGCGGTAAAAGCAGCCGTAATACCAAATTTCAGCGCCCTTACAAGTCTTCTGTTACTCAAGATTTTCTTCATGAATCTTTTTCCGTATGCAATTTTCCCAGAAAATGTTTTTTTCATAACTTCCGTCCTACAATCCCGTGCGGTTTCGTTCATTTTTTCCTGTTGCAAAACGATTCGGCTTTGCGGGTCCCGGGTGGAGTTACCTCCACCCGCCAAAACCAAAATCAATCGAAACCGGAATTAAAAATCCTGCACTCACTGCCGGATTATGTAATTAAAGGTTGTAATTGGTCTGTGCAATCTGATTCTTGGTTACCCAGTTTACAAGGAAAGGAGTAAGTCTCATTAATGCAACAAGCATAACGAAAATCAGAACAAACCCGATGATTGCATTCTTTAAATGAGCTTTTGCTTTCTCACGATCCTGCGGCTCTTCCGCTTTTGCAAACTTAACACCGAGAATGATGCAGTATACGGAACCGAGAGCTACCACAACACCGAGTACCGGACCGGAAAGAGTTTTAATCAGGTCCGTAACGGGCTGAACAACTTCCTGCATGTTAGCGGGAGTCTGATTATTATTGTTATTATTGTTATTATTATTGTTGTTGCCCGCAAGAATTGCGGTTGCATCTCCCGCACCGGCTGCTTTTACAGTGAATGCAGGAAACATGATTGCCATAAAGGTAAGCAGTGCAATTGCTAAAATAAGGCTTTTCTTGGTTTTTTTCATAAGTTTTTTCCTCCGTTTTCTTATGACTCTTTTTCATTTTTTGCCATTCTTCGTCCTTTCAGGCCCTTCAGGACGAAAAATAAATTATTCTTCAACCTGCCGGAATACAGTTATTACCATATTTCCGCAGAAATGAATTCATTTTTCCGTTATCTGATAACACATTAACACCCTTTGTCCATCAGATGTCCAACAAACTCAGCCGAAAAAATTTCAGTCGTCCAGCTGTCTGGTTACGTATGCTTCCGTAAGGCTTGCCCAGGAATAAGCGCTCATATATTCTCCCCGGAAGGAACGAATGGTATTCAAATCCCCTTCAAGGAATTTATACAAATCGCATTCCACCTGATCGGTTACAAGCCTTAGCGTTCCCCTCTCCATGTCCAGAATTTCTCCGATTCCGTTCTGAACCAGTGTATCCTTTAAATTCCGGATAATGACATCGAGCTGTTTCTGCATCGGGCGGTCATAAAAACCATCTTCCCAAAGAAGCGCAAACGCCTCCGCTCTCGTAATGCTTGCTCCCTGTCTGTCCACAAGATATGCAAGAAGTTCCTTTGCTCTTGCCCTTCCGAACACAACGGTTTTGTCGCCCACAAACACATCAAAATTGCCGAATGTTTTGATAAAAGCAAGTTTCCCGTGCTTTGCCTCTTCCTTCTCTGTTTTGTGAATAGCTTTCCTGACTTCCCTTTTCATCTTTTTGGAGTCAATTTCCGGAAAAGACGCACACAAAGAATCCGTCACGATTTGTATTAACTCTTCCTCTTCAAACGATACCTTACCCATACGCCCCTTTTACAATTCCCTCTTTTGTTTTCCAATACGTTTATGCATGATAAAAGGCATAAATACAACGCAAAATCAGCCATGAGTGAATTTTTGTTTCTCTCAGGCTTACAAAATACAAGAAGTCGATTACGGTTTTCCACAAAATATAGATTCCCATAATCGATTAATTTTAACATTTTTTTGCATAAAATACAATGTTTTTGCATAATAAAAACGAATTTGTGACTATTATTTCACAAATACACTATGTAGTGTTGCATTCGGTATAGGTTACCGTAACATCCACAATCTGCATTTATCTTTTTCCTTCCGTTTTATTCACAGTTGTTCTGTTCCTTTTTTGGAAAACGCCCCAAACAGAAACAGTCCGAGCGCAAGAAATACAATTCCGACTGCAGCAATACCGAGATTCTCTCCGATTCCGGGATTCTCGACTCCGATTAAAGGAATACGCGTCAAAATTTCCGGATGGAATGTCAGAATAACGCTGATCGAATTGTTTAAAAGATGGAATAAAGCCGAAGCAAAAATACTTCTGCTCTTATACACCATATACGCCATTATGCTTCCCAGATAAAGACCGGTAAAAAACTGCAGAAAATTCAGATGATACAGTCCGAACGCCGCAGCGGAAACAATAACGGCAATCCATATTTTCGTTCTTTTCCTTAACGAACCGAATAAAAATCCCCTGAATGCGGCTTCCTCCGCAATCGCGGGGCAAATTCCGACCACAATGATTGCCGGGATAAATCCCGCTTCAAAAATCGTACTGTTTAAGGAATCGGAATTCTCAACCATACTCGGAATCAGTTTGGAAAGCCCCGATAAAATCACCTGATTTGTTGTAAATCCGCCGATCCAGAGGCATACGCTTCCGAGCATCTCCTTAACTTTCGGAAGATTTAACGAATACAATTCCCTGATATTGCATTTTAAATAAAGCGCATACAAAAGCGGAATCACCAGAATAATCGCCTGCACCCCCGCCGAGCCCCAAAGCCCCCATTTTAAAACCAGCATGGAGGAAGTAAATACCATAATCAGAAGAAGGGCTGCATATAAAAACAGTAAATCCCCGTACCCCGGAATCTGCCCGCGTTTCTGGTTGGCGAAATTTTCAAACAGATGAATTCCGTTAACTCCTTCTCCGAACAGAACCTCCTCACTGGAAAACAGCGTACTCATAATGACAACCAGGAGGATGCAGTAGACAAGATTCGACAAAAGCACCATCAGCATCAGATGATAATCATAATCCAGGGAAAAGACGGATTTAATCAAAAGGGAAATATTGGATACCGGGATAAGTGCGGTCGCTGAGGACAATTCAACATTCGGTAAAATACTTGCCATTGCCGCAAACATGAAAACAATCAGAATCGGCGAAGTAATGTTGTTTGCCTCCTTGAAACTCTTTGCAAATATGCAGACACAGAGGCTGACTGCCGAAGAAAACATGGAAAATACCGGCAGACAGATTAACAGTGAAAGAAACGCCGGAATAAACAGTTTAAAGTCAAAATTTTTAAATCCGAGATTCTGCATATCAAACGTTTTATACATATAGAATGTCATTGCAAACATTGACAGCAGATTCAAAAACGCTGAAAACACCGCAATCGTGGAAACCGACATAAATTTGGAAATCATGATGTCACTTTTCCTGACCGGAAGAGTCATTATCGTTTCCAGTGTTCCCCTCTCCCGTTCACCTGCCGTTGCATCAATGGCCGGATAAATTGCACCGGTTAAAATGGAAATAATCAGAATAAACGGAAGCACCATTCCGATTATGGAACCTGCATTCTGTTCAGACGAGGAAATGCTCTCCACGGAAAGATCCACAGGATTTAAGATACCCTCCGCATCATCAAAAAGAGTATCAAATGCATCTTTCCTTAAATTCGAGGAATATGCTCTCAGTATCTCCGACACATACTGGTAAGCACTGCTTGAATTTGTATTAGAGGAAAGATTATAGCATTTTACTTTCAGAAGGTCCTCCGTATCATAAAGCTCCGATATTTTGTCCGATTTGGTCAAAATATCACTCGTCTTATAGTCACCGGAAACAATTACAAGATCCACTTTCTTTTCTTTCAGTTCTTCCTTTGCCTTTTCCTCATCCGTATACGGAATTTCTTTGAACTTATATTCAAATTTATCCTCTTCGTCCGAAAGAATCTCAAAAACCCGGCTCGATACACCGGACTCCACCATTGCAATTTTATATTCTTTACTTTCCGACTCTTTTACAATCCCCTGCATGACAAGTAAGGACCCGAGCATCATCGCGGGGTACAGAAAAATCGGAATCAGAATCATGACAATAATGGTCTTCTTATCACGAAGAAGATCCATGATTTCTTTTTTGTAAAGTGTCAGGACAGGTTTTCTTTTCATGTTTCGATTTCCTCATACCTGGTCAGATTTTTAATCAAAGCCTTAAATGTATCCCTGAGATTATCGGTCTCCGTAATGTCCATAAGCACCTTCGGTGTTCCGAATGCAACCTTCCGTCCCTCGTAAATCATCAGAATCCGGTCACACAAATACTGCGCCTCTTCCATGTAATGTGTGGAATAAAGCACTGTTTTTCCTTTTTCTTTTTCGCTTTTCATAAAATTGATGATGGTTTCGGACGATAAGATATCGAGTCCCAGGGTTGGCTCGTCAAAAATATAGATATCGGGATTATGAATCAGACACCTTGAAATACTTGCCCTCTGCCTTTGTCCCGTAGATAATTTTTCAATTCTCTGGTCGCAGAATTTCTCCATTTCCAAAAGCGCAAAAACTTCGTTTGCACGCTTTTCACAGTCTTCCCCGGAAATACCGTAAAGTTCCCCGAACAAATGAAACATTTCCCGCGGGGAAAGTCTGCCGTAAAGTGCGGTATTATTGGAAAGATAACCGGTTTTCATTTTCTTGGAAACGGAATCCGTGATAACGATTCCGTCTTTATCGTATATTTTTACTTCCCCTTCGGTCGGGGTCATCAAATTGCCGAGCATGCGGAGAAGCGTCGTTTTTCCGGCTCCGTTCGGGCCTAAAATCCCAAGAATTTCACCCTCTTTTGCCTGAAATGACAAATCGTTCACGGCAAGAAAAGACTCCTTGGTCTGCTTCCCGAAACGGAGTCCTCCTTTTTCTTTCGCGTCCCCGGTTTTTCCAAACGATTTCACCGGACGGATGAATTCTTTTTTCAAATGAATTGCTTCAATCATTTTTAAATCAATTTTAATCTTCTTAATGAACTTTCATTCGACATCTGGTTTTATATATTTTAAATACAAATCCGGTCTTTTGTTCTTTGTATTCTCAATTGCTTTTTGAAGCCGCCATTCCTTTATTTTCTTGTGATGCCCCGATAACAGCACTTCGGGGACTTCCTCGCCTTCCCACTCTTCCGGCCTTGTATATTGCGGGTATTCCAAAAGATTCCTGTCCGAAAAAGACTCTTCATCCGCCGAAGTATCGTTATTTAACACGCCCGGTACCAGCCTTGAAATCGTGTCAATCATAACCATTGCCGGAAATTCGCCGCCGGTTAATACATAATCGCCGATGGATACTTCCTCTGCCCCGATTCTGTCAAGTACTCTTTGATCGATTCCCTCATAATGCCCGCAAAGAAAAATCAAATTCTGCTCCTTTGAGAGTTCCCTTGCCATTTCCTGATGAAACGTTTTTCCCTGAGGGGACATGTATAATACGCGCGGTTTCTGATTTTTACCTTCGTTTGTCGAAATATTTTCAAGTACTGCCTGATAGCAGTCCCAGACAGGCTGTGCCTGCATCAGCATTCCCGCGCCTCCGCCGAACGGATAATCATCCACTTTTTTGTGCTTATCAAGAGTATAATCCCGGATATTTACGGCCTCGATACGAATCAGGTTATTGTCCATTGCCCGTTTGATTATGCTGTTGTTTAAACCGCCCATAACCATTTCCGGAAAGAGCGTCATCACATAGAAATTCATCCTTTAATCCTCAAGTCCGGGCATCATAAAAACAACCATTTTCCCTTCTTCCGTATCGACTTTCTTAATGCATTCCTTAATGGCCGGCAAAAGAATTTCGCTTCCGTCTTCTTTTTTCACAACATATACGTCATTTGCGCCGGTCTGCAGTACATCCGTCAAAATCCCGACAGGCAGATCGTTTTCCCGGTATACGTTTAATCCGATCAGGTCCGAAATAAAATATTCGTCCTTTTGCAGTTTTACCGCATTTTTCCGGTCCACCAGAAGATTCTTTCCGCGAAGCCCTTCCACCTCATTCATGGAATTAAATTCCTTAAATTTGATTATAACAAACTGTTTAAAGAATTTCACGGATTCGGGATGAAGGAGTCTTTTTTCTTTCCCCGTGTCCAGAAACACCTCTTTCAGTTTCTTAAATCTTTTCACATCATCGGTCTGCGGAAAAATTTTCACTTCTCCGTGTATGCCGTGTGTTGTGGTAATTGTTCCGACTATTAAATACTCTTCCATTCGATTCCCCTACTTTGAAAAAATCAGTCCGAATACCGCGGAGAAAACAATCTGAAGCACTCCGCAGAAAAACGTAATCCAGTACATTTCCTTCTCGGTCTTTCCGCATTTTTCCTTCATGCCGTTCCTGAAAAAGAACAATCCGTATACAAAACTCATTACGGTTCCCAAATAAAACATCAGTTTCGAAGTATAAGCCACTCCGCCGTTTAATCCCATCATATACGAAAATGCCATCATTTGGAAAATGATTCCGTGAAATAAATAGACGCCGCTCTGAATATAGTGATATTTCCGAAATCTCGGGACAACACCGGCATCCTGTTTTTTAATGAGCCTCACAATCAGTTTGATAAAAGCAATCAAAAGAACAACACTGCTGTATAAAAGGCCGATAAAATAAAATACCAGAAGGATCGTCTTTGATGTCTGAATCCATTTCGGATAGGAAATCAGGTCAAAATAGGGGAATTCAATCACCCTTGTTCCGTTGGAAAGCGAATAAAAATGCCCTACCTCACCGTCCGCGGTCTGGAAACTGTCACTTGATATCTGTGTCATATAGACATCCTGCGGCCTTGCAGAAAGAGCAAGATGTTCATCATCCAATGCTTTCAGGGTATAGACGCTGAACAACGAAGAAAAACTGTACTGCCCTTTAATTACGGTATCCGCTTTAATATATGAGCCTTCCAGATCGGACAACCGGTTATGAAACGTTTTCTTACCCGTATCGCAATACCCTAAATGCCCGAAAAGTCCGGCATTTTCAACACTGTCAAATCCGTCGGCACCGTGATGATAAAGAATCGCGCAGGACTCCCTGTCTTCGGTAATATAAATTGCTCCGGTACCGTTTAAGTCGGCATAATACATCCCGTAAACAGGCTTCTCAAACTGGTAATAAACCGCCATCCCGTGAGCGCACCTTGCGTCTCCCATTTTGGAGGCATCCCTGTACTGAAGGGATGTTGAAAAAAATTCCTCTTTTGTTTTCGCCTTAAGCAGTTCATCATCTTCTTTGCTCATTAAAGCCGAAACAAAAAGCGCCATGTCCGAAAGCTTGCCTCTTGCCGAATATGCCGGATAAAATCCAAACAGGTAGGTTCCCCCGTCCGGCGAAGATGATTTCACAAATGAATTGTCAGAATAATCGTAATAAACGGACGTATACTCCATTCCTAGAGGCTCCAGAATATGACTGTGTACATAATCGGTATACGACATGCCGGTAACGTTTTCAATGACATAGGCAGAAAGAGTAATCCCGTAATCGGAATATGCCATATACGCACCCGGTGTATACACCTGTGCCGTTTTATTGGTAATCAGCCAGTCTTCCAGGGAAGTAAATTTTTCACCCGACATCAGGATATGACCGGCCTGATTCTGCTGGAATCCCGCCGTATGATTCATCAGATCGAGGATTGTGAAATCCTCCGTAAAACCGGCCTGTGCACAAAAAGTTTCCGGCAGGTAATCCGTTGCCGCATCCGTAGGACTGATTTTCCCCTGTTCGGACAGCTGCATCAGGGATACCCACACAAACAAAGCCGATGCCCCTCCCCAGTTGCAGAGCGTATCGACCGATTCCGCCTGTACTTCCCCTTTATCGCAATAATATGACGGCTCAGGAGCTTTCATGGTGGTATCCGCATCTGCTTTTATTCCGGGCAGAAATAATGCAGGAAGAAGAACAATCAGACAGAAAACTGCCGTTATTTTATTTTTTAAGGTTTTCTTTTTGAAAGCCGTATCTTTCATTTTCATTCCGTTCATTTTTTGTTTTCCAATACTTATCGGTAATTTCCGATTCAATTATAAAGCAGGCAGTGTCAAAAGAGGCTAATCTTATGACACTGCCCAAAAATACTAAATAATGTCCACGTCGACATACTCATCCTCTTTGGATGAAGCAGCCTTTACAACGGTACGAATTGCCTTCGCAATTCTGCCCTGTTTTCCAATCACCTTACCCATATCGGAAGGTGCCACGTGAAGTTCGATTTTCGTTCCTTTTCCGTCGCTTTTTTCATTTACGACAACTTCATCGGGATGGTCAACAAGCGCTTTTGCAATAACTTCTACCAATTCCTTCATCATTTGTCCTCCAGGTCTTAAATTGAGCATAATACGCCTTTATTCCGGCATATTAACGATTCCGTTCTGAATCTGATTATTTCTCAATACCTGCGAGTTTGAAGATTTTTCCTACGGTCTCGGTAGGCTGTGCGCCTGCTGCAAGCCATTTCTTTGCTGCTTCTTCGTCTACCTTGAATTCGCTGGGATCGGTGTTCGGATTGTAGGTTCCGATTTCATCAATACATCTGCCGTCTCTGGGAGATCTGGAATCTGCCACAACGATTCTGTAAATGGGATTTCTCTTATAACCCATTCTTCTAAGTCTGATTTTTACTGCCATTTCTTTTTCCTCCGTCTTGTAAAATAAACTAGATTCATAAATTTATAATCGTCCGAGAAAATTGCTCAGATAACTATCTTCTTAAAAAGGGAACCTCATTCTTCTTTTTCCCTTCATCATACCGGGCATCTGCTTCATCATCTTCTGCATCTGCTCAAACTGTTTGATAAAACGGTTTACTTCTGCTATATCAACACCCGCACCTTTTGCGATTCTGTGCTTACGTTTTGGATTCAGAATCTTCGGATTGCTTCTTTCCTGCGGTGTCATGGAAAGCACGATGGCTTCCAGACGGGCAAGCTGTTTTTCATCAATCGCGCCTTCAAGCTCATCCCTTGAAACCCCCATTCCCGGCATCATCCCGAGAATTGCACCGAGGCCTCCCATTTTACGCATCTGCTTCATACTTTCGAGATAATCGTTGAAATCGAATTTCCCTTTCTTCATCCGGGAAGCAATTTCGCGGTCCTTCTCTTCATCCACTTCAAGCGTTTCCTGGGCTTTCTCAATCAGGCTTAAAACATCGCCCATTCCGAGAATACGGTTCGCCATACGGTCCGGATAAAACGGTTCAAGATCGGATAATTTCTCGCCCATACCGACGAACAATAACGGTTTTCCGGTAACCGCTTTTACGGAAAGCGCCGCACCGCCTCTTGCATCACCGTCCATCTTGGTCAGGATAATTCCATCTATTCCGATCTTTTCATTAAAGGATGTAGCTACGTTAACCGCATCCTGACCGGTCATGGCATCGACAATGAGAAGCGTCTGGTGAACTTCCACGTTTTTCTTGATATTCTGAAGTTCCGCCATCATTTCTTCATCGATATGGAGACGACCTGCCGTATCCAGAATTACAACGTTCAATCCGTTTTTCTTTGCATATTCGATTGCTGCTTTTGAAATATCCACGGGTGAATGGGAATCTCCCATGGAGAAAAATTCCACGCCGACCTTGCCCGCGTTTACTTTCAACTGTTCGATTGCCGCCGGACGATATACGTCACATGCGACCAAAAGCGGTTTCTTGCCTTTTTTCAGCATCTTTCCGGCAAGTTTTGCAGTGGTTGTCGTTTTACC
>JAILAD010000018.1 GCA_024681795.1 Lachnospiraceae bacterium
CATTGCGTTAACCAACGCTTCTCTGACTGCATCTTTGGGATAAGAACGAATTGCTTCCCTTCCACCATTTTCAGTCTTTCTCCAGCCGGTTTTAGTATTTCGCTCTATAAACTTAATTGTGTTTTGGAAAACGCTTGCCAATGATCCGCGAAATCTATCACTATCAAGTACAGTGCCTGTTTTCTTTTTTCCCCTCCATAAACGGCAGCATAATAGAGTGTCGTCCCCTTCGTAATTGTCCCGGAACATTACCAATCCTGATTTAACATATCCGTCTTTTGAAACAATCTCCTCATTCTGGAGTTCTTTTAATGTTGGAGCATGTGAGTCATCCCTATACTCCCTGCAAAGGTCAGTATACTCTGTCCACTTTGCTTCATCGTACCTTATATCCGTCGTCTCGTTATCAACACCATATTTTCTCTTTGCTAACGCAATTATCTCTTCAGGTGTTGCAGGAACCGCATTGCCGTCACCTTTTGTAAAAACTTTTTCATTATAATCACCTTCCCGATAACGCAGAATAGAGTCCGCCTGCAAAACATGGATACCTAAAACAAAATGCTCTGCCCTATCATCTACGCTTCGCATTGAATATTTGATTTTTGCATGAGGGAAAATGTTTCTGTCATTGATTCTTGCCACCAAATTCTTTGTCTTGTCTATTTCGTCTAAGGACAAGCCAAAGGCTTCACCTTCATTAGATACGCCAACAAACATCACGCCGCCTTTACCATTAGCATATCCAACTATGGTTTTTGCCCATTTCATCGGATTCTCCGGGTTCAATTCAGATTTAAACTCATAATCCAAGTTTTCAATAATCACATCATTATATATTTCTGTTATCTTCACCTTTCTACCTCCAGACTGTTCTTCCATAAACATATCATACATTGCGGAACATTGCAAGGACATTGCAGAACATTTCGAAAACATTGCAAACTCACTAAATAAACTATCTTTGGCAAGAATTTGCTATATTTATTTTCAACCACAACATTATGGAACATTACGATTTTTGCAATGTTTCCTCAATCACCAGATGTTAATAAAAGCACCCTGCATCTCGCAGAGTGCTCTCATCATTCATCGGGTAGCTCACCTTCAAAAGGTATAAATCCGTTTGATAAATCTTCAAAATGCCATATTTTCAAGGCTTTCCGCTTTGCTGAAATCTCTTACCCCAGCAGACAAAAAGCACTTTAATCATTGATTTATCTTTCCCCTGCCTGAATTTTTTCCGCTGATTGTTCATAACGATATCGGTCTCCCGGTTTTCATTTCATTCTCTGTACCAAAATTGCGTCTTAACATGGTTTCCGCATATTTTCTAAGCATTGTTTCATCCTCTAATTCAGTGATGAATTTAAGAACTCTTGCATTCGTAAACCAGATTATCATCATGTTTTTATTTAATACTCTGCTAAAGCCGGCAACACTCATTACCCTATACTCATTATTCATGGACGGCGTTGATAATAAAGAGCCGTACTGCATAAATTCATCCGTAATATTATATTCTACGGTATCCGCGACCTTGACTTCGACAACTTTCGTCACATCATTCAGTATCATATATTCTGCTGAATTTCTGACATAATCCCAGTCATACCCGTCGGCATAAAACGTAACATCATAAACATGCCAGTTACCATTCATTGAATGCTTGACATCTTCAAGCCAGGTGTAACTGTCCAACATCCCTTCCTGCCGTGCAAACGGATTGTTTGATTTCTGTACTCCCTGTGTTTCGACGGTACCCGGTTTTTCCTTTCCGTTCTCTTCTCCCTTAAAAAAATTAAATAAACCCATTTTTTCTCCTTATCATTCTGCAAAATTTTATTCACTTTATTCACATATTATAATCATCTTTGGAATACGAAACAATATACTTTGTTTCAAATAATTCTTTTACAGCCTCTGGCGTTGAATAGTATGGCTCGCCGTAATCCCACTGAGTCTGCTCATCGGCAATCCAGTTTCGAAGCATTGAATCAATGTCTGAATATTCAAATCGACGGAGTATCAAACGTTCGGTTTCTATTTTTTCGGTTCCTACATGTGTAAAAGTCTTTTAGTAACGGAAGAAACAGTTTGAGGTCCAATGATGTGATTCCGTTTCCACCGTGAATGGTACATATCCTCGGCTTCCCGGGATCATATATGCCTGCAAACTGCTGCATCCGCCGTCAAAACTGTTCTGCCCCATCTTAAGAACCGGTATGGATTTTGGATTAATAATTACCCGTATATCAGGATACCGAATGGGATCTTAGTTTTCTTTCCACATTTTTCATGCTGTGTTCATACCCCGTATCGATCATGACATATCCGGAGGGGGCTTTGTAAACGTAATTATTCATTATCCGGTTTCCGCATTAAAGATTGTTTTCATTTTCTTTTCCTCAATAAATTTTATTTTATGGGATTCCCTGCTAGGTCACTTAGGAATTCTTCAATAATACTTCTGCATTTTTCGGGTTCTGTTTTGTATATAAAATGACTGCCCGGAAGATACGCTATTTCATAATTTCCCATTTTTTCAAGATACGGAATCAGCTCTTTTTCATTTGCTTCTTTGCACTTCTCATCCGCCAAATCTCCGTCTTTGGATGAAATGTAAAGTTTCGGAACTTTCGTTTCCTTAAGTTCATTCCATGCAGCATTTCTGTTTAGATTAATTACTGCGCCCTCCTTTGCAACCGCATCCGAAGATACGGAAAGCAATTGTAAAATACAGTATGTGCGCCATTCTTCTTTTGAAAGGTTCGCGTCATTCCTTAACAGAACCGGAAGCATTTTCCGGGATTTATTTTTTTCCTTTGTCCCTTTTTCATAAATCCATTCTCCAGTCACATGCCGGTATCATTAAGAAGCAAAATACATAATTTCCGGCTTCATCTGCTTAACGCATATATTATTATAACAAAGGTGTATTTCTTTCACAATTTATACTTCCGGTCATATCTCGTAAACTGATTCCGTGTGTTTTACTTTCTCTTTCCGGTGCAGACTTTGAATTGTCATCCTTGTCCCTGTAGTTATTTCATAAAAAAGCGCCCTGTTCACAACCTCTTTCGAAGTCCTGACAAGGCGCTCTTCATTTTCAGATGTTCTGCATCTGTAACGTTTTATCTTTTCATTTCAGATACTCTCTGTAAAACGCTTCCAGCTTATCAAACGGAATCGCGTCTTTCCCGCCGCCGTCATACAGATCCGTATGCACCGCATCGGGAATAATCATCAGTTCCTTATTTGACGTATACTTGCTGTCCTTTATCATCGCTGCGTATGCATCCCTGGAAAAATAGCAGGAATGTGCTTTCTCTCCGTGAATAAGAAGAACTGCGCTTCTGATTTCATTACTGTATTTCAGAATAGGCTGGTTCACAAAGGATTCGCATCCGATCACATTCCAGCCTCCGTTTGAATTAAGCGATCTAGCATGATATCCGCGGTCTGTCTTGTAGTAATCATGATAATCCGCAACGAAGAAAGGGGCATCTTCGGGAAGAGGATCCACCACACCTCCTCCAAGCGTATATTCACCATTCTTCAAATCTGTAAGGCGCTGCGCACACTGCGCCTTCTTGGCCTCGAAGCGTGCTTCCTCAGTATCTGCCGAATCAAAGTAACCGTTTGCATTTACTCTGGTCATATCGTACATGGTCGAAGCCACCGTTGCTTTTATCCTGGTGTCCAAAGCGGCTGTATTGATTGCCATTCCTCCCCATCCGCAGATACCAAGGATTCCGATTCTTTCAGGATCTGCCTTTTCATTCAGGGAAAGAAAATCTACGGCCGCCATGAAATCTTCGGTATTGATATCCGGTGATGCCATATATCTTACGTTTCCGCCGCTTTCTCCGGTAAAAGAGGGATCAAATGCAATCGTAAGAAATCCCCTCTCAGCCAGGGTCTGTGCATATAACCCGCTGCACTGCTCTTTTACTGCTCCAAACGGTCCGCTTACTGCTATCGCGGGAAGTCTCCCTTCCGCATTCTTCGGAACATACATATCTGCCGCGAGGGTGATTCCGTATCTGTTTACAAAGGTCACCTTGCTGTGCTCTGTCTTATCACTCTTTGCGAAAGTTTTGTCCCATTCCTGCACAAGTTTCAGATCTTCTTTTTTAATCATTGCTTTGTCCTCCATATGTTTTTTCCTTAGCTGCTTCCTTTTCTGCCTGTCGGATCAGATAATCCATATGATCCACTTTTCTTTGGCTTTCATGCATCTCATCCATCAGAATGCACCGGCATTTCTTCAAATACCCGATTAATTCGGATTTCTGTCCGGAATTCAAAAACATCTTTGCCGTTTCTTTCTGCTTGTCGTCACATCCGATATCTGACAACCAGTCAATCATCACTTTTAACTCCATAGCCGGTTCTCCGTATAAATACGTTGTTTTTTCATCTGAGTTCAGTATAACGGATTGACATGAGTTGCGCTAATAAATAAAATGAATATCGTGATATTCTAAAATGGCATATCACAGGGAGGACATCCAATGGAGATAAAAAACCTTCGCTACTTTCTTGCGGTAGCCAGAGAAGAAAACATGTCCCATGCTGCAGAAATCATGCATGTGACTCAGCCGACACTGTCAAAAGCGCTCAAATCCCTTGAGGATGAGCTGGGAAAGAAACTTTTTACCCGACACAGTTTCTCCATTAAGCTCACGGATGAGGGTATGCTTCTCCGTGACCGGGCGGAAGACCTTGTGTCAATGGCCGATAAAATCGAGCAGGAATTCATATCCCTCGATAACATCACCGGCGGAGATATCTATTTCGGACTGGCTGAATCCTATCAAATCAGCCTTCTTGCCAGAGAAATAAAGAAGCTGAAGGACAAATATCCCGGATTTACTTATCACATTACAAGCGGTGACACGGAACAGGTAACGGAAAAACTGGACAAAGGGCTTCTGGATTTTGCCGTGATTTGCGAGTCTCCAAACACAGACAGGTACGAATGTCTCGCGTTCCCTGATTCCGATCGCTGGGGTGTTGTTATGCTGAAAAACCATCCTCTTGCAAAGAAAAAGAGCATTAAAGCAACTGATCTGATCGGTCAGCCGCTCTACTGCTCTGAACAAAGCTGGAACATTGAAATACCGGAATGGGCCGGAGAACATTTCTCAAAACTCCGCCTTGAAGGTTCCTTCCGGCTTTCTTATAATGCTTCTATGTTTGCAAAAGAAGGTCTTGGTATCCTTTTAACCTTTGAACATCTGATTAACTGTTCCGAAGAAAGCGAGCTGACATTCAGGCCACTGTCTCCGAAGCAGGAAACAAAACTGTATCTGATTTGGAACAAGTACCAGACTTTTACACCTATCGCTGAAAAATTTCTTAAACAGGTGACGGATTCGTTTAACTGATATTTTACGTTTTCGTTTCCGGTATTGTTTTCAGCAGGTTTCCGTATATCGGCGGAGCTGTCCAAGGAGATAAATCATTTTTCACCTTTTCTTCCCTTATTGACCTTAACCGGCAAAAACCGCTTTCAGATACAAAGCGGTAAAACCTTCTCTTCTATAAACCGTACCCTGTCATAAATCCGGGGCTTAAATGTACCGGTTATCCCTACTGATATGTTCTCCTCTTTATTGATGTAAATAATATTACCACTGTCGCCGATTGCGGCATAAACATCTCTGTCATCAAACGGCTTATACCACAGAAATCCGTAATTCATAAATCCCATTCTCTCATCAAGTTTAAGGTAAGGCTTAAGCATATCACACAGATATTCCCGGGAGATTATTCTTTTTCCTTCACACAAGCCGTCATTCAGTACAAGATTTCCGACTACAGCCATTTCTCTGGCAGACATACAGATTCCCCATCCTGCAGTAACCGTTCCCTGCGGATCCGCAAACCATTCGGGTTTTCTGGGATTCTTATTCATGAAGAAATCAAACTGATCTTCTTTGGAACTGTCACCATGAGGAATTCTCCCGGAAAGCCCAAGCGGTACAAAAAGATTTTTATTGGCAAAATCAATGCACTTCTCACCGGTCGCTCTCTCAATAATTCCTGCGAGAATCTGGATTCCCAGCGTCGCATACCTAAATTCTCCGGTGATTCCGTTTCGTCCTCCGAGATAATCCAATGTCGTCAGGGTCCAGTCTTCGGAGGTGCAAACCTTTTTCCACGGCTCTGATTTTCCTTTATACGGTGCAGTCATTGTAAGCAAATGCCTGATTGTAACGTCATAAATGGTTTTCTCCCCGCGCTTTACCGTATAATCCGGAAAGAAATCCATAACCTTCTGATCTATGCTCTCAATACACCCCTTATCCAGAGCAATTCCGGCAACAAGAGAAATAATTCCCTTGGTTACCGAGTTGACATTCATAGCGTCTTCTGTCTTAAATCCGTGCCAACAGTCATCGAATACCGTTTTTCCGTCCCTGATTGAATAAATCTGACATATATTGCTTTCGTTTCCCGTACTTCCGGAAATAAAAGCGTGCAATTGTTCCTTATTCATTTGATAAAGCCTCCTCCAAGATAGTTTACGGACGTCCTAAGAAAAGGCTAAACGAATTAAAAATTCTTTTCAAGTTTTTTTGCATATTCCTGTTTGAATTCTTTTCTGTCACAAATTGTTCGGTACTATCTTTTCGATTGGTACGGTTTTTGGGGATGACAGCATGTGCAATTTGTGGTTAAATAATAGTGATTTTATTTAGTTCACACCTGTATATTTTCACAGGCAAACCGATACTATTTTCAGCAATTAAAGGAGTAAAAAATGCCACCCAGCGGTCATTCACGTTCCAGTCACAGTTCGTCACGCAGTTCGCATTCAAGCTCGAGGAGCAGTTCCCGGAGCCATTCTTCGTCGAGGCGTTCCCACAGTTCATCTTCCCACAGTTCCTCCTACCGGTCGAGTCGTTCTTCGTCATCCGGAAGCGGCACATACCGGAAGACACAGCCGTTAAGGACCAGATCCCATCAGCCTTCGAACTACCGCTACGGAAGTACCCATCCGACTTCTACCTACCAATGCAGGAAACATGATTACATTTTCTATCCGGTTGCCTGGAATGACGAAAACACGAATACGACATATCAGAAAGGTTATTATGATGAGCAGGGTAACCGCTATGACAACCTGATTCTGAAGAATAACCAAAAATATGAAAATGTTCCCATGCACTGTGAATACTGTGATACCACGCAGGTAAGAGATTTAACGGACGACACTGAAACCATGGCCTGTCCTCACTGCGGTGCCAATATGACTATTGACGCGATTCTGGATGAAAGAGCCGATGTTACTTCGGCCGACTCCCTCTATACATCAGGCAGGAACCCGGCAATCCCTGTGAAAAGAAACCGGAAGACACTAATCATTACGCTTGCAATTATCGGCGGAATATACATTTTGCCGGTACTCTTCTACTCCACGATTGGCGCTGTGTTTGGTCCTTTTTTAAAAATCAGGAAAATGCTGAACTATGCCCAAAATAACCGGACAAATACAGTACAGCAGACAACACAGCAAACGACACAGCCAACGACTTCCACAACCCAGCCGGACGTTTCAGTTCCGGATTATATAAGCAATGTGGATATTTTCGGTCATGAGCTGTATTTAAAATCTTCCGAAGACGGGATGGTAATCAGCGATTCCTCGGATTATGATTTAAATCTGACCTGGAGCGATTATGACGAAAGCTACTATAATGCCGACTCCGACTGCTATGTCTGGTTCAATACGGATATGGATCCGTCCCTCTGGCAATACTGGTACGAGGGGATTTCCTCCAATTATGAAGACTCCGGCTGGATGGAATATGAAAATGGAAACTGGTACATTGAAACCCAAAGCGGAAACTGGGAACAGATTGACTTAAGCGGATACGGCGACCGCATCTGGCATTTTTCCGACGCCTATGCATCGGACTACTGGGAGAACTAAATTTTGGACCAATGGCAAACCCTAAAATACAGGGTTTTAGGGTTCCCGGTCCATTTGACAATTAAGTTTCTAAATACTTTTCTATTACACATTGCTCCGTGATGTGGTTTCCGAGCAGCGTAATCGCCTGCTTCGGGCAATTGTTGATACAGCGATAGCACATGGTACAACGCTCACCGGAAACTGCTTTTCCATCCTCCGTTTTTATATTATTCATAGGACATAATTTTTCGCATTTTCCGCAGCCGATGCATTTTTCGGCATCGATTTTAAGTCCGGACGTATAATTCTTCGTCTTATGACCAAAATACAGCCTCTGCCCAAACAAGCCGGCCATCTGACAGAACGGCCCCAGCCCTTCTTTGGTCGGATGCCCCTCTTTCAGTCGCTTTACCGCATCGCAAATCTTTCGTTCCGCAGCTTTTACAAGCTCCCGGTTCTTCTCAAGCGGACGCTTCAGCGCCTTCTCATCCCCGATGCTGTCGGGCATTTTCAGGTGCAGCCCGCCGATAATCTCAGCACCGTGTTTTTGAAGCAAACGGCCAAGCGAACCTGCTCCGTCTCCGCTGAACAGACCCATCGTTGCAATGATAAATACTCTTTTCTTCTTCCAAAGCTCTCCGTGATCCGAAACATAATCCCGCACGATTTTCGGAACCGTGCTGAACTGAACGGGATAGGAAAATACAAGGCTTTCTGCATTTGCTATTGCATCTTTTGCCTCAGGATTTTCAATGGAAAATACCTTAATTTCTCTGTCGTATTCCCTGCAGAAAAATTCAATTGCATACCTGGAATTGCCGGTCCCGCTAAAATAGATTCCTGTCATTTTTCACTGTCCTTTCGATTAAAAAAACAAAACTCCAAAACCTTGTTTATGGGGGTTGTACCATAGTTTTTTTAAATGGACCACTAACCCG
>JAILAD010000044.1 GCA_024681795.1 Lachnospiraceae bacterium
ATATCTCGAGGCACTGCTTGCGATATAGATAATAGCAGATTGTCGAATTGGAAAGAAGTACTGGCTAAATTTGGAGAAGGCGCACTTGCCGGAGTATTTGCTAGTTTGGCGACTACGCTTTGCGATATTTTTTTTACAACATCAAAGTTTTTTGTTAAGAATATAAGACAAATAATGGCATGCGTCACACGCTCGGCAGGCGTTTTGCTGATTAATCCGGATGATTTGGATTTAGGTGAAAGAATAAAAGCATCAACTATTATTATGGCTACGGGGGCAGCAAAGGATATACAAAAGAAAGATATTGAAAAACAGAAAATGACTTAAATAAACACAGAATGACTTGAAAAAGCAGGAAGGATGACTTAATATATTAGTTGTAACTAACTGGGCGCATATTTGCGTCTAATTTTAAGAAGTGGAGTTAGTTTGGACTAACTAAAAATGAAGTGGTGTTTTGCATTGAATCATTAAAAGGAGGTATTTGTTATGAATGTATGGAAAGGGATTGGTATTTTTGCATTAGGAACACTGTTCGGTTTTGAGGGAATCAAACTCTTATGTTCCAAGGATGCAAAGAAGGTTTATGCACATTGTACGGCAGGGGCTTTAAGAGCGAAGGATTCTGTTTTGGATCAGGTTACAACTCTGCGTGAGAATTGCTCGGATATCTACGAAGAAGCCAAAGCCATCAATGAAGAGAGAGCAAGAAAAGAAAAAGAAGCTGAGATTTATGATGCGGAAGAAACCGAAGATATTGAAACTGAGAAATCTGAATCGGAAGAAGCAGAGGTGAAAGCAACAGAAACGGAAGAAGCTGCAGAGGAAGAGGCGCCGAAACCGAAGAGAAGCAGAAAGAAAAAGGAAGCATAAGAAACATGAAATTTTCGATTCGACACGAACTCAAAGGCAGAATGAGAATCCACCTTCCGATGAAGAAACTAAGTTTCCGGGAGGCGGATACCTTTGAGTATTATCTTAAGTGTTTTGATGAAATACAAAAAGTTAAGGTATACGAAAGAACGGCGGATGCCGTTGTTTTTTACAATTGTGATCGTTCCCGCGTAATCAATATTATTCGGAGATTTTCTTTTGATACCGTTAATGTACCGGAAAAGGTATATGAATGCTCCGGAAGAGAGCTTTCTGCAAGGTATTTTGATAAATTGACTACGACGATAATTCTTCATTACGGAAAAAGGCTTGTTCTTCCGGTGTCAGTAAGAAGGGTTTGGATTGTTATTAAAACAATTCGATATGTATGGCGCGGGTTGAAAACGCTTAAAAATAACCGCCTTCAGGTGGAACTGCTTGATGCCATAGCAATTACGGCGGCAGTATTGACGGGAGATTTTCGCACCGCTTCCAGTGTCATGTTCTTATTAAAGATTGGAGATATTCTGGAGGAATGGACGCATAAGAGTTCAATCGATGATCTTGCAAGACAGATGTCCTTAAATATTGACAAAGTCTGGCTTCTTACGGATTCCGGAGAAGAACTGAGAGATTCTTCGGAAGTAGTTGAAGGCAATCAGGTTATCGTCAGAATGGGAAATATGATTCCGTTTGACGGAGAAGTGGTCAATGGTGAAGCGATGGTAAATCAGGCTTCGATGACCGGAGAATCGACTGCCGTACATAAGAATCCCGGGATGAGTGTGTTCGCCGGCACGGTTGTCGAAGAAGGAGAAATAACTATCGAGGTTACACAGACGGAAGGCTGCGGAAGATTCGACAAGATTGTAAAGATGATAGAGGAAACCGAAAAACTGAAATCATCTCTTGAGAGCAATGCGGAAAGACTTGCAGACAGACTGGTACCGTATACACTGCTCGGTTCGGGATTAACATGGTTATTCAGTCAGAATGTGGCAAAAGCGATGTCGTTTCTTATGGTGGATTATTCCTGTGCGTTAAAGATGGCAATGCCGATTTCGGTTCTTTCCGCAATCAGGGAAGCTGCAGAGAACGATATTACCGTAAAAGGCGGTAAATTCTTAGAAGCCGTTGCGGATGCGGATACAATTGTGCTGGATAAAACAGGGACGCTTACCAAAGCCAAACCGACTGTTGTGAATGTCATATCCTTCAATAATGAATCGGAAGATGAACTGCTTCGCCAGGCTGCCTGCCTTGAAGAACATTTTCCCCACTCTGTGGCACGTGCGGTTGTTGATGCTGCAAATGAAAAAGGACTTCTTCATGAGGAACTTCATACCGAGGTTGAATACATTGTGGCTCACGGAATAGCCTCCATGATAAATGATGAAAGAGCTGTAATCGGCAGCTATCATTTTGTGATGGAAGATGAAAATGTCATGATACCAAAAGGTAAAAAGAAACTCTTCAATAACCTTCCCGATGAATATTCTCATCTTTACTTTGCAAAGAACGGAGAACTTGCGGCATGTATTTTAATTGAGGATCCGATGCGCGAAGAAGTGAGCGCTGTTGTTGAAAAACTTCGAAATCAGGGATTCGAACATATCGTGATGATGACCGGCGACAGCGAAAGAACAGCGAAAAAAATAGCAGCCGAAGCCGGAATCACGGAATACTATGCAGAGGTTCTTCCGGAAGATAAAGCAGGGTATGTTGAAAAAGCAAAAGCGGAAGGCAGAAAGGTCATCATGGTAGGCGACGGAATTAATGATTCGCCGGCATTATCTGCGTCCGATGCCGGAATTGCCATCAGCGACGGCGCGGAGATTGCAAGACAGATTGCTGATATCACAATCAGTTCATCAAATCTGGAGAGCCTTGTTACATTAAGGGAAATCTGTACGCTCCTTATGAAACGAATTCGTTTTAATTACAGAACAATTGTGGGATTCAACACAGCATTAATAATACTGGGCGTGTTCGGAGTTCTGCCACCTGCTGTATCTGCAATGCTGCATAACGGATCTACATTGGCTCTGGGACTTAACAGTATGACAAAACTGTTGCCGGAGAAAACGGAGGAATAAGCGTTAAGGACCGAAATGCATTTGGCGGAATGCAAATAATCATACAGGAAGGTAAAGAAAGAAGGATAAAATAATGCTTTTAACAGTTTTTCTTGCAATCATTTTTTGTGTTGCAATAACGTTGATGATGTTTAAACTCCGTAAATGCATTGAATCCGGTTGCAACATCGGAGAGTACTCTTCGATTTGCCGAATTCTTTCTTCTTCCCGTAATGATACTTTTTTTGCCGTTTTATTTAACAGCGGCAATTACACAGTTTGTTGCGTTTGTAAAAGGACTGACACCGTATCCGAAGTTGTGCTGTATTTTTACATTCCTGGCGGGATTAATCGTTGTAGTTATTACGAGATTCATGGGAAACGTAGCGATTGCGTATGCCTTGTCGACTGCGTGGATTAGTCTTGGTGCATTATGGACATTCGGCGGATTATTGGTAACGATGAAGAAGGCAGATATATAAGAGGTAAGTATGGATACCAATAAGGCAATAAAAACTTATGGGAAGTATTATCAGGAAGCATTAAAAAGAGCCGGCTTTAATGATATCGATAATAAAATGTTTGCTTTTGAAAACAGGCTTCAGGAAATGTATGCATCCGATAATTTTAAGACGCATAATATTTATCCCACGACAGATGCAACCTACATTTATGCCGTAATGGCGATGTGCCTGGAATTAAAATCTTTCGGATATTCCGATCCGGAAATCATAGAAATTGTAAACAGAGGATTTGATAAACGAAGAAACCGCTTTAAGAAGATTATTGCTTTTGTCAACATTCTTCCAAACAGCTTTAACATTGCAAGAAAATGGAATTTAAACGATCATGCGAAACGTACGAAGGACGGGAGCATCACATACGATTATTTCACTGTGACAAAGGATAAAGTAGAGTACAGTATTTCGAAATGCATGTATGTTGAGATGTTTAAAACATACGGAATACAGGGGCTTTGCAAAATCTTTTGCATGACGGATGAGTGGGCGTATGCAGGTTTGCCCAGGCATGTGGTTTTTATCAGACATTCCGATCTTTCGAACGGTCCGGCTTGTTATGATGAGGTAATCCGAAGGAAGACCTGGAAAAACTGATTTGTCACTATCGAAGGAAATGTCGAAGGAGAAGTGATAATGAGCTTTAAATATGAACTCTTAAAAAGAATCGTAAAGACAATAAATCTTAAGAAATCCTGGGAGGGCAAATCTGCTGCGGAGATAGTTGAGAAGAAAAAGAAAGAGAATGCCAAAATCAAGATTCCGGAATTAAGTGATCCGAATTTTGAAATTAGCAGGATTTCGATAGCCGGATTTCCGGTTATAAAACTGGTTCATAAAAGCAGGGTGAAATCAGCAAATCTTTTTATTATCGGCGGTGGCATGGTTGCGGCACCGAGACCCGATGCGGTGAAAAAAGCACTTAAGTTCGCCAAGGAAACGGGAGTGGACGTATTTGTCCCATATTATCCGCTTTGTACGGATTATCCTTTGACGAAAGCATACGGAATGATTCATGAAACATATAAAGAAATGCTGAAAGAATATGAGGCGCAGAACATCTCGATTCTCGGAACTTCTTCGGGTGGCAATCTTGCGCTCGGAACGATCGCGTATATCAACGATGGTCATGACGATACACCTATGCCGGGATATATCTTAGCGATTTCGCCGGGATCCTGTTGCGATTCGGATGAAGAATGGCAGAGAATGGTTGAACTGGATAAAAAAGATCTCACGATACCGGCTTCTTACATGAAAACCGCAGTAGAAGTTATGCGACATGGGGATATGTCGGTTCCGGGGTATATGATCTGGCTTCAAAGAGGCGATTTTACAAACTGTCCTAAGGTGACATTTATTTACGGTTCGGATGAAACCCTTTATGCATGTGCACCTTCTTTTGAAAATGCCATGAAGAAATACGGCGTGGAGTATGAAATGATTATCGGGGAAGGAATGTTCCACTGCTACCCGGTATTTCCGATTGTGAAGGAAGCAAAGGAAGGCTGGAATCAGATGGTGGAGCTTATAAAAACTAACTCTATAGCCGGGAAATAGCAGATGATAAAATCAATTATTGTAGCATTAATACTGTGTGTCATAGAAATACTTGTTATAGTAATCGCAAGTCCGATGGCAAAGTCATCCCTTGTGCTTCGGTTTCTTCCGGAGGATGTCAGACTGGCGGCAAAAGATTATGCGGACCCGCCGAAACACAAACAGGTGATTGCGCATATGTTATTGGGCTTCTTCCTGACAGCAATGTTTGCAGGAATGATATTCATAGGAGTGGACAGCGTTCGCAATAACATTGGATATTGGCAGCTGACACTTCGTTTTATCGTGATGCTGTATGTCATGAAAGTCTTTGATATCGTCGTTCAGGATCAATGGCTGGTAATGACGGTAGGTTATTTTAAAAAGATTTATCCGGAAACTGCCGATTGTGAAGGGTGGAAGAATCGTGGGTTTAATAATAAGAACCAGATCATTCGGATTATTGCATATCCGTTTTTGTGTTTGATAATAGCCGCTGTTTTTATATTGATTAAAAGTTTCATAATGAAGTAGGGAGATAACTGCATGGAATGGCTTGTAAAACGTGCAATTCAAAGATATTTAAAAAAACATTATCCGAAACACAGGAAACAGATTATTGCGAGAGCAAAAAGAATTCAGCCGAAGCTTATGGCGAAAGCACCTGATCTCGGCGGAAGAGAGAATTCACTTGCCAATAATCTGAACATGTTTATTCTTTTTTTGTCATATTATGAGGCTACGAATCACAGAATGGGCGGTGAGGCGATTGATGAGATCATTGATGATTTATATCGTCATCTTAAAATTTTCGGGAAGGTGTTGAATATAAATAATCCGAGAGTTTTAAAATTATTAAGAAATTATCTTTATAAAAACTATCAAAAATATGCTGATAAAGTTGCGGAAAAGCGATGTCGCGGAGAGTGGCTTGATACCTGGGGAATGATAGTCAATCCAAACAATGAGAAACGTGGTTTTGCTTTCACGCTTGTAGGATGTCCGCTTTGGGAGTATGCAAGGAAATATGGATATGAGGACCTTATGCCGCATATGTGTGCATTGGATCATGCCTATGCGAAACTGATGCATGCGAAACTAATCCGGACGCATACGGTAGCGACAGGGGCGGATTCCTGTGATTACTGGTATGTACCGGATAAAAGCAGATTTGCAAAAAAATATAAGGGAAAGGTTGTTTGATGCACCCGTATTATAATTCACATAACAAACAATATCGCAAAGAGATAAGCGGTTTATGTTCTGTAATCAGATCGGAACTGGAAGAATTGTTTTCCTTGGATTCTGATAGTGTTGTTCGTGAGATTCAGGATGTCTTTGAAACGAAACTGCTTCTTGATATGCCGTATGTCGGTGGGAAAAAGAATTCGAATGATACGTCGAATCTGATTTCCTGCTGTGAGTTTGCGGCATTTTTTGTTGTCGGGAAAAGGTATGGAATTGCAGAGAATGAAATCGGTCGCCTGATTCACACGGCATGGCAGAGAAAACATAAAAAAGTTTCGTCGGGAATCAGCCGATTGCTGAATCGTTTACTGGAAAAGAAATTCATACACCGCTTTCTTAAATCTTTTGTTGCAAAGAGCGAGCGCTATTCGAAAGAGTATGATTACGCATGGAAATTTGAGTATGCAGAACCCAATGAAGAATAGCAGTGTAAAGGGTTATTAGCAGCACGGGGGAGCAATAATCAAAGAGAGAAAGCGTAGAGGAAAAATATGCAGTTTGTAGAAAAAGGAATTGAAAACGAAAAAACCTTGATGCTGCTCCCCGGCACGTGCTGTAATTGGGAGACCAATTTTATGCGGGTGATTCCGGAATTGGAAAAGAAGTATCATTTGATCTGCGTAAATTACGACGGTTTCGACGGAAGTGATTCAGTTTTTCCGGATATATTAATGGTTACGGAAAAGATAGAAGCATATATCCTTGAAAACTTTGGCGGAAAACTTGACGGAGCACTTGGTTCATCCCTTGGCGGAACTTTTGTGGGACAGCTGATTACAAGAGGAAACGTACACATTGACCACGGAATCTTTGGAAGCAGCGATCTTGATCAAAGCGGAAAAGTAAGTGCAAAACTGCAATCGTTACTGGTGGTGCCGCTTCTTACCGGAGTTACCAAAAACATTTCCAAGAAGAATAAAACAAAAGAAAAACTGAAGAAGTTTTTTGATATGGATGATGAGTCGGCGGAAATCTTTGCGGAATGCTTTTCGAGATTCAGTCCGGAGTCCGTAAAGAACGAGTATTATACAGACCTGTTAACGCATTTGCATGAAGATACATTTGTGGAAGGAACAGCGGTTCATTTTATCTATGCCAATAAAATGGGCAAGCGATATAAGAAGCGGTATTTAAAATATTTCCGAAACCCTGATATTCGTGAGTTTGACATGCAGCATGAACAATGGTTGTTTGGTGGTGAAAAGTATGCTATACCTGTGCTTGGAAGCATTGATGATATGATGGGGTATCGACCGGGTAAAAATGAGCAGAATATTTTTTGAAAATGAATATGTTATTGTCGTGCCGTCATTTGAAGATGTGGCGCGGCATAAACACAGCTTTTGTCATATTTTCTTTCTTGGACAGGATAAAGACTGTGATGAAATCTATGTTACCGGAAGCGGAATGCTCCATACCATGCCGAAGCGGGAGGCGTGCAAACTGTTTTTGATGATTGATCCGACCAGTGATTTGGCAGCTTACATACAAAGTAACCTTCTTGACGGTGACAAACCGAAACGAATGAAAACCACAAAAGCCTTCCGGTGTGAAGAAGATGCGGACGAAGAAACCCTGAAGGATTCTGTAAACCATTGGCTTACGGAGAATGGTTTACGGTTTGGAAAAGATGTGAATGAAACGGTAGAGGATTACCGATTTGTAAAACTGATTCGTGAAATTCGAGATTATAAGCATTTGGAAAAAAGGATTGATGAAATCGCAACGGAATACAATCTTTCAGAGAGCCGTTTGTCTCATGCGTTTAAAGAAAGTGTGGGTGTTTCGCTAAAAGGATATCTTACAATCGCGAGGCTGAAATATGCATACAAACTCGTGATGGAGGGGAAAAGCAAGACGTACGCAGCGCTAGAGGCCGGTTTTGCAAGCCCTTCGCATCTGGCTTATATTTGCAAGAAACAAATGGGCATCTCCATAACGGATGTTTTAAAATAAAAAATGTTGTAGCGGATTTTTGAAAGTCGCTTCCCGAGGTTTCGTGTATTGTTAAAACATGAAACATGGAGGGAGCGATTTTTAAATGAGTGATTATTTAAGTGAGACCAAAATGCTGGATTACAGTCATCCTTCGATTCAGAAACTGATTGATTCAAAAGGATGGCGGGAAATGTCCGAATTTGACTGTATCAAAGGGATTTATAATTATGTCAGGGATGATATTGTATTCGGTTACAATACGGATGATGACATCCCGGCATCGAAGGTTTTAAAGGACGGTTACGGACAGTGCAATACCAAGGGGACCTTATTCATGGCAATTCTTCGTGCGTGTGGCATTCCTTGCCGTGTGCACGGGTTTACGATTGACAAGAAACTGCAAAAGGGTGCCATGACGGGTTTTGTCTATAAAAAAGCTCCGCAGAATGTTTTTCACAGCTGGGTGGAAGTCTGCTTTGAAGGGAAATGGTATGAATTGGAGGCGTTTATTCTGGATAAAGAATACCTGAATAAACTGCAAATTATTAATAAAGACTGCATCGGAGCATTTTGCGGATACGGGGTGGCAGTCAGTGACTTCCAAAACCCTGTGATTGATTTTAACAGGAATAATACATATATCCAAAGTGAAGGAATCAATCAGGACTTTGGAGTATATGATTCGCCGGATGAAATGCTGAAAGAACATCATCAGGAACTCTCGGCAATTAAGAGGTTTGCATACCGGCATTACGGAAGGCATATGATGAACCGAAATGTCAGAAGAATTCGGATGGTTTCCACTTGAAAAAATCATACATATGTCATAGAATAGTTAGAAGCGGCTAACTTTGAAATGTGCCAAATAGGCGCGTTTCTTTAAACATAATGGTTAGTTGAGACTAACAGATGGGGAACTGAGAAATAAAGAGAGAGTTAAGAAAATCATATTCATTGTTATTGGCTGTATTTGTCTGGCTTTGGGAACGGTCGGAGTAGTGCTTCCGATTCTTCCGACAACCCCGTTTTATCTGGTGTCGGCATACTGCTTTGCAAGAAG
>JAILAD010000047.1 GCA_024681795.1 Lachnospiraceae bacterium
TAAATCTATGGGGTATGGGTTATGATTTATGGTTATGTGCAAATAATTTTATTGAAGAGGATATTTGTAAAGTACATCATGATCTTGTATAATCAGATTTATTTTAACAGCACAGGGAAAGAATAATAATAAAAGGGAGAAGGATTATGGGATTATTCAGTAAATTGAAAGAGAATATTGAGAAGTCGAAAGAACGCCAGAAAATGATGATGGAAAAAAGAAAGCGGAATACGAGAGGGACATATACCGTCCCGGTATTGCGACATTGCCTTTTGTAACACTTGATCCGAAACTTGGCGAAGAGTCGGAAATGAACAATATTACGGTAAAATATACAATCCGGCATTTCGGAAAAGATATCGAGCAGTTTCTGAAATGCGTTAAAGAAGGAAAAGCCGAAATTGCAGAAGCCGTTGTTGTGTATGAAACCCGTAAGGTCATTCATTACGGCAAAGAAGAGAAGAGGGAAGCGGATACCGAGCGTTACTACTATAAAATCGCAGACTTAAACGGGACCGTGTACAGGGAGAATATCGTTTCATCCAATAATGATTGCGAAGCCAAATTTGAAAAACAATTAACATGGGAAGAAGCAGAAAATCCGGATGTTGTTAATGTAAATGATTATCCGCATGTATTTGTACTGCATTATTATCTGGAGAATGAAGAGTATTATATGGCGGTGGATGAAGAAGTTTTGCATCATTTTTCCAAGATTATCGATACAATGAGATTTTCAAGATTTTCAAATATCCGTAGTTGCCTCGAAACATTTGATGAGAAAAGTTTCTGGGCATGGTGGTAAAACAAGCATTGTCAGGAAACGGAAATCATTGAATACTCTGTAATGGTGCCTGACCCCATTAATTCTGTAATGGTGCCTGACCCCATTAAGCTACTGCAGATTTTTAAGGATATCTTCCCTACAGGTTTTAATAATCAGATCCCGGTCTATGTGTCCGGGGCGTCTGTCGATATAGTCGATAATCCGGATACAACCGAGAATCTGTGCCGTTCTTTCCGTTTCCCTTTCGGCTTTCGGTGTATCTTTCAGATATAATTTAAGTGTTTCCTCCCAAATCCGGTTTGCCGTTTCCGTGTTGATTCCGAGAAAAACGCTGCCTCCGGGGAAATGGAAGGAAATTCCATATAGGAATTGTAAATCGTTGCCAGTTCAAAAATCGGATCACCCGCGCAGAGTGTATCCATGTCAATTAACATCAGTTCGTCATCCGAAATCAGAATGTTTTTTAAATGATAATCCGCATGCAGAAGCGTATGGCTGTCAGGGATTTTTTCGGTCAGCTTAAGAAGCTGCAAACAGGCTTCGGAGGGAATGTATTTTTCAAGATTTTGATCCATCCGACCGTCTTTTCCTTCATGTCGGAAAGCTCTCCGGGCATTACCCCGACGCTGTGAATCCGCTTCATCAGTTCTACGGATTTGGTTATAAATTTTTCAAAATTCTCATCCGATTCGCTGATATAATCCGAAGCGGAACGGGCATTAATCATTTCATAAACCACACCGTACAGTTCCCCGACCTGAACAATATCAAAGGAAATTGCCGTTGGCAGCCCTTTTACAAAAGCCCATCTGGCAAGTTGTTTTTCTCTTTGGATTGCTTCCATGGAAACCGTCGGACGATATACTTTTACAATGGTATCCTCCGCTATGCGATATACTTCTCCGTGGGCACCTTCCCCCCCGATTTTCGGAGCCCCTGCTATGCTGATTTGTCTGAGTGCCATTCTTTTCTCCGCAGTATATTATTTTTTTTATCTCCAGTTTCTTTCTTCACTTTTTCAAATGTAATAATAGCATATTTCCCGGTCCGGTGTGAATAAACGGATTTTAAGTGCTATGGAAATATGTTATACTAAAGAGTAGTGGTTCAGGGAGGAAAAAATGAAAAGAATAACAGCTGTCGTTTTAGCGTTTATGATGCTTTGTACAATACTCTTGACGGGCTGCAATGGCAAGACGGCGGAAGAAACACAGTATCCCATGCTTAAATCAAAACTGGAATTGTATTTTACGGCTCCTGATATGGTGGGGGTTACGGATTTTGAAAGTGTTTACCTGGTAAACAAAGTCATGGGGATGAATATGAGTATGGGTCCGTCGGATCCGCGTTACCGGGGAATCATTATGTTAAAGGAAGAAGCGGGTGAGGATTATTTCAATGCCCACACCTGGAAAACATATACAGGGAGCCTGCCTTCTTTTGTGAATGTCGACACTTCGCCGCTTTATTCCGATATCTGGTACGAGTATGACGATGTGGACTTCGATTTTTTTCAGTCTTGTCAGGTCAATTTATTTTTGTTTAACGGAAAGGACAAAATCATATTTGATATTTCAACCTACTGATTTATTATGTGTTTGTTGTGTCAGTTAGTTGTGTCAAAAAAAGTCGCTGCAGATAAACCACAGCGACTTTTCTTTTTCAATGCATATTTTCAATTTTCAACTTTCAATTTTGAATTTTCAATTGAGGTAGTGAGTTTTTCCAGATTTTCAGCGGTAAGCTGCGTGTCTATGAACTGTTCCAGACTGTCAAGCCCGATGATCATAAGGCCGTCCACGTCATTCAGTCCGCGGTCGATATGGGCTTCATCTCCGGTTGCGTAATAATCAAAACCGGCATGTGCACAATCGCCTATATGGAAGACAACCCGGTTCGCCGTTTCCCTGGTTTCCGGTTTCATCTCAACCTCGTCAAGTCCGGTCTGTGCCAGTTCTTCCGTCATACTTACCATTTCATTTCCCACCGCCGGGATATGTTTTTTAAAGACCGCACCTGCTTTCGGGAACAATACGCTGATTACGAAAACGGCAATGGCTGCGCCGACAAAAAAACCAAATATCTTCTTCA
Organism: Lachnospiraceae bacterium; assembly: GCA_024681795.1. Taxonomy (GTDB): domain Bacteria; phylum Bacillota; class Clostridia; order Lachnospirales; family Lachnospiraceae; genus UBA3766. Next base: position 2,879 of record JAILAD010000047.1, read on the forward strand.
TAACCCTTCCTCCTTTCCGTCTTTTTTGTTAATCTATATTTTATAAGTCTCCTCAAAGGGAGTATTGATTATTCTGATAAAAGAGTAACATATGCAGTATCACATTTTTGTCACTGGAAAAATATTGAATTTACGGGCTTTTTGGTAACTTCTGATTTTTTTTGTTGGACATCTGATGGACAAGCGGGGGTTATGATTTGACTGTAGGTTTTTAACGGTGCCTGACCCCATTACGGAAATGTAATGGTGCCTGACCACATTATGAGGGAGATAAAACTATGGCTAAAAATGCAAGAACAGTATTAAGTGAACTGACGGGAAAAAGAATTAATTTATATCTTTTTGGTGCTAAATTGAAGAATATTATCCGGGAGGCGTCCAAAAATCCGGATACGGCGTCTTTGATTGGCGGATATGCGAAAAAAACGGAGGAATATGCGCAGAGCATCCAGAATATTCAGAGTACCATCAGCAGTCTGTCTTTGAATATTGTAAATGAACTTCAGGGGCATATTGATAAAGTTGCCGATTTCGGACAGTTTCTTTTGACAAAACCGGACGGCAGCGAGAAATCGATTTTTCAGATTCTCTATATGAATACAAAGGATGAACAGGAAAGACAGAAGTTCATGGAAGATCTTCATTATGTTGATACCACACTGGGTCTCGGCATTCGTTTTGATGCACCTGAAATGTCTACGGAAAACTTAATTCCGGAAGTTCAGGAATTGAAAGAAGAGAATCAGGCAGAAAACATAGCGGAGAATCAGGCAGATGATAATGCCAAGCCTGAAAACGAAGAAGTAAAAAACGAAGAGGAAAAAAACGATAATCCGGAAGGGGAACTGGAGGATGAAGCCCGGATTGAAGAGATTAATGCGGATGTACCCAATAATAATGAAAACAAAGAAATTCAGAATGAAAACAAAGAAACTCAGAATGAAAACAATGCAATTCAGAATGAAAACAATGCAATTAAGGAACCTGAAAATCCTGATTTCAGCGATACGGTGCTGAAACTCAATGAATTTAAAAGTAAGATAAACGAGTACCGGACCTCTGAATTATATTGGAGCCAGGTAAGCGATAGTATACACTCTTCGATTGCCGAGCTGATTGAAGCTGTTGAAGGATTAAGAGAAGCCGGTTTCAAGTCCGCAGAAGATGTGCATAAAATTCTGCTTGACGATCTTGAACCTGAACAAAGAGAAGCGGTGGACAATTTTAACACGGCTTACATAAAAAACAAGAATCAGCTGAATCAGGCATATGCTTTACTGGCATATGACAGGGATCTGGATGATAAGGAGAAAGTCCAAAATTCCCATACAAATCCCGAGTACAGAAAAGCGGTGAAACAGATCGTTGAATTCGTGGATAGTGAATTGAGTCGAAGTCAAAACGTAATGGACAAAGTGATTCTTTTCAATATCCAGACTGTTGATATGCATAAAGTGGAAATCGGGGAATTTTTTCAGAACGGAAGACCGCCCAGAAATGCATTAACCATGCTTCAGAAAAGGGATGAAGAGACATTATTTGAGGAGGAAAGGGAACGTGCCGAGAATGCGAAGATGGCTTACACCAGGTCTGCCGCTCCGGTTATAAGCGGCTTTGCATCCAGCTTTGGAACTGATTTCACCGCTGAGTATTTCAATAAACAGATAGTAGATGATATTGATTTTAATTCCCTTGACGATGCAAATTTAATTAAGGTAACCGGTAAGTATACAATTGATTTCAACGGTAATGCGCAGGATGTTCATAAGTATCCGTCCGAGAAAGCAAAAAATACGGTACAGAAAAGAATACATACCGTAAATGAGGACATGAAGAGGATTCTGAGGAATTCCAATGCGACAAAGCAGGAAAAAGAACTGATTTCAGTTGTTTATCTGAAAGCAATGGATCGTGTAGAAAAGGGTTATCCCGATCTGTACATGAGTTATAAATCCCCCCTGGCTTCACTCTATTCGAATATTGGTGCAGATACCAGAACCATCCTTGAGAATCATAAACTGGACCGGGATATGACGAAGTGGGGCGAGAGATTCCCGATTTTTGAATATTCCAAAAAAACAAGTGAAATCAGTGATACCATGGTGGATTACTGGGAAGCAAAGAAGAAGGCCGGAGGAGCACTTTCGCCTCAAAAAGAGCAGGAACACCGGATTAAGTTATATGACAAGGTTGTATCCGCTGCAGTTCTTTATGATAGAATGATGTTTGCGGTGGAAGATCCGGAAACCGCCCGTCAGATACGGGAAGATGATCTGCTCGGAAACGATCCGTTTCATATCCATCCGCTTTCCAACCGGGGGACCAAAGCAACGGCGGTAAGTCTTGATACGTATAAAAGAGGACTTGAACAGGGATGGGCAATTGATGATCTTTCCATGTTATGCGCATTCAGATTGATTTCCGGGCACCTGGAAGACAATGCGCTCGGAAACGGAGCGTTAGCGGCCGAGGATTACGAGGTTTATAATCCGCCCAAATGGGCAAGTGAAGAAACAAAGGATTTTGTTCAAAAAATGAACAATCTCTATGAAGAAATGATTTCAACACCGCTTACGAGTGCGGAACAGAGAAAAAATTATTTAGACCGCATGGATGCCATGGTTACCGAAGGGATTGAAAAAAATCTTTTTAAAACCGTAATGGTCAGAGAAGGTAATGAGGTTATACAAAATCTCGGCAAGGAAGATTTTATCATTAATTATTACGATCAGATTTCGAAGCAGAGGGTCGTAAGGGATGTGCTGATTGAAAAAGGAAAGGAACTTGCTTTCCATCCGGCAATTGACGGGAATCGTCATATTGAGGCAATCGAGGCAAGATTAAATACCAGAAGAACGGATATCAAATTCTGGTCCGAAAATCAGGAGCATAAGGATTTAAGAATTGCATTTGCCAAGTTAAAAGACTTTATAAAAGAGAATCCGAAGAAGGAACGGAATCCGGAAGAAATGAAGAAATATGCACGAATGATGATGAATCGTCTGGATGCGGTAGAAAGACTTTCTTCCATATATTCCGAGTCCCACAGAACTGCTTCCTCAAGCGGCGGAAAGGAAAGACTTGCAGGGGCAAGAGAATGCGGCAAATTCGCCAAAGATCAAAAACTCCTTCTGCTTTCGGAAATGAAGAAAGCCGGAATAATTGAGGCAAAATCGGATGTAAATGCAATGCGTACCTATCTTGCAATGGACAAAATGACAAAAAGCATGCAGGAACTGGAAGCATATGATAAACTTCCGACCGACCCGGACGGAAGAAACAAAGTATATAACCTTGTTGCGGATATTGTTGTAGGAAGAATTGCAGGCGGATCCGGAATGAACGGAAAGAAAATGCTGGAAGAATACGGCATAATGGGATTGAAAGAAAAGGTGGCCGCAAACAATGAATTCCAATCTTTTATTACGGAATGCACAGTGAAGAAGAATATAAGCGGAAAACAGATGGCTGAGCTGGTTATGGGAGACGGAATCATCAATAAAATCCAGAAAATAAAAAATAATATTGAAGCGGAAAATACCAAACTGGAGACAACTAAGGGTCCGGTTAAGCCCGGTAAAATTGAGAATACTATTCCCAGAAATCCGGTTATGGGCAGATAAAAACGGGTTAAACAACTTTTGAGAACAAGGGAATAAAAAGATTTACAGGAAAAAGGAATTATAAAAGTGTTTCATCATTTAAAGAAAATCATCATTCTGTCGGCATGTATCGGAGTTTTTTCGGCTCTTTTCCTGGCGGAAGGAATTCGGGTACATGCTTATAACGGAAATATAGACATGATACAGGTACAAACAGAGAAATCCGCCCCGACGGAGGATGAAAATAATATTTATGTTTATACTCCGGAAGGATATGCGTATTCCCGGGAATATACAACGCTTTATATACTGGAAGGGCTTTATTCTACCGAAAATGAAGCACTTGATCAGCCGTATCGGGATTTTTTGAGTGAACTCATTTCCGATGAGGCATTTGCGCCGATTATCGTCGCCGTGATTCCGGAGAGTGTTTACAGCAAATTCAGCATAAAAGAAATCATTTCCGTTGTTGATTCCGAATACAGTACGAAAAAGGAGAGTTCCGGAAGAATTATTTCCGGCTTTTCCAACGGTGCATACTGGATTTGGAACAATATCCTTCCCGATTCGAATCTGAATACCCTTGCGGATACCTATATTCCGATGAGTCCGATCGGGTGCAGAACCATTCTTTCCGGAGAAAATGCTTTTCCCGTAATCCAAAAGGATGCAAACCGTATCAAAATCTTTAATACCTGCGGGGACAGCGGCTGTGAGGAGAATTACAGGGGGATTTACGGCGGAGAGGAACAGATGGAACTCATCATTGAAACCGGAAAGCAGTATGGTTATACGGAAGGAAAAAATATCTTTCGCAACAGGGTTTCCGGTGAGCATGACTGGAATCAGGGATGGAATGCATTCGAGGAAGTTTTACCGAAAGCATTGAACAATTCCGCGTATTATAGTCCGTAAATGCTGATTTTACAAGCATTTCCGGACTTTTTTATTTTCAAAACTTCCGGGTGATGTTGTATTTTGCTGCCAAAATGACTAAGATTATAGGAGAACTATTTGAAAGGAGAGTATCACCATGCAGTTTGAACAGTTACAAAAAGATATGATTGCGGCAATGAAAGCGCACGATAAACCGAGAAAGGAATCCATTTCCGTTCTGGTATCCGCGGCAAAAAAGATTGCCATCGATAACGGATGCAGAGATGACATTTCCGAGGAAATCGTAAACCAGGCGGTTCTTAAGGAACTTAAGAGCGTAAAAGAACAGATTGATACCTGCCCGAAGGACAGAACCGATCTTCTTGAGGAATACAATGCAAGACTTGCGGTATTTGAGGAATATGCTCCCAAAATGCTTTCTGCGGAAGAAGTAGAAGCAATCATAAAGGAGAAATTTGCGGACGTAATCGCTACAAAAAACAAAGGACAGATTATGAAGACCGTTATGCCGGAGTTAAAAGGCAAAGCAGACGGAAAAGTCATTAATGAAGTGGTGGCAAAACTCTGTCTGTAAAGAGAAAAATCCCGTCGGAAAAAAGTGGCTGGATGCAAAGACCGGGTCATGCTATAATAATTATTTGGTAAAAAACAATAATATTCAGTTTTTTGCCGGGTTATAATTCGGGTAACACCTGAAAAAACAGAAAAGACAGAAGGGGAAAAAGAGATGTCAGAAGAAGTAAGGAAGGAAACGAAAACCGTAGAAGATGAGAAGAAAAAAGGTTTCAATGAGGAAAGATTTGAATTGCTGATTGCCATATTGCTTGGTCTTACGGCTATTCTTACCGCGTGGGCCAGCTGGATCAGTTCGCTTCACGGCGGAAATCAGGCAACCAACTATACGGAGAGCAACAATCTTTCGGCAATGGGTAATTCCATGTACAATGAAGCGGCGCAGAATTACATGCAGGATATGATTTTGTGGAATACCATCAATGATTACCTGTTTGACAAAGATGTTGCCGAATTAAACGGGAATCAGAAAGAAGCCGGACTGATTGATGAAAAAATCGAAACACTGATTGCCGATAACTGTTCGGATGAATTTGCGGATGCAATTTACTGGGCAATTGATGAGGGAGTTACTCCTTTCGACAAAGAAGGATTTACGGACAGCTATTACACGGAGGCAGAAAAAACGCTTGATGAAGCGGATGCCATTCTGGAACAGGGAAAAGCGGATAATGCAAACGGAGATGCATATGGTCTTGTGTCGGTTCTTTATTCCGTTGTTTTATTCCTTCTCGGTATAGTCGGAATATTCAAGAAAACTGCCAATCAAATGATTGTACTGATTGTTTCCGGTGTTCTGCTTTTGGTTGCAACCATTTACATGGCAACCATTCCGTTACCGACAAATTTCAGTTTCTTAAACTTTTTTGTACACTGAAGCCAAATATAAATGAGAGTGCAGCAAAGAGCAAAAGCGAAAGTTTTTGCTCTTTTATATGTATCGGGAATCGGGACCATATACTGCGGATACAATCAGAAGAAAAAAGCATGTTTTTCCGGTAAACATTTTTCAGGGAGTGTGTATTATGTTCAATCATCATGATATAAGCCGAAACGCATTTATGCTGCACGGGCCGCTTGCACAACACGGTTACGACTGGTGGTGGCATTCTTTTACTGCATGGGATGCCGAGACAGGCGAAGAAAAACCGTTCTTTATCGAGTTTTTTGTCTGTAATCCTGCACTTGCGGAGAAAAAACCGGTATTCGGGCAACTGCCGGAAAATCAGGCATCCGGAAAGAAACCTTCGTACCTGATGGTAAAAGCAGGAACCTGGGGAGAAGATCACTGTCAGTTACACAGGTTCTTTTCCCTGAAAGAAGCAAAAGTATATGACGGGGCACCCTATCGAATCTCTGCTGACGATTGTCATGCAAGTGAAACACTTCTGGTCGGGAGCGTATCTGTTTCAAAAGAGGATTCAAAGGCGCATCCGGAGTGGATGTGTGATGCAGGGGAAATGTCGTGGGATCTTCGGATAAAAAAACAGATTGCTTTTAACGTGGGATACGGGGCAAGCAAACCACTTCGCGAGGCAGAGGCTTTTGCGATGTACTGGCATGCGGAAGGCATGAAAAGTGCATACAGCGGCGAGGTTGTTTTTAACGGAAGAAAATACATTGTTTCTCCCGATAATTCCTATGGATATGCGGATAAAAACTGGGGAAGGGATTTTACAAGTCCCTGGGTGTGGCTTTCCTCGAACTGTCTGGTCAGCAAAATTACCGGAAAGAAACTTACAAACAGTGTTTTTGACATAGGCGGAGGAAGACCGAAAGTCTATTTTGCCCCGCTGGATCGAAGGCTTCTGGGAGTGTTCTATTATGAAGGAAAAGAGTATGATTTCAACTTTTCGAAGTTACATCTGAAGGTTAAAACCGATTTTTCTTTCGAAGAGAGAGAAGATACGGTTGTCTGGCATGTCCGTCAGGAGAATCTCCATGCCGTGATGGAAACAGAAGTGTTCTGTAAGAAAAAGGATATGCTTTTGGTTAATTATGAAGCACCGGACGGAAGTAAAAAACATAACCGTCTGTGGAACGGCGGAAACGGGTACGGTGTCATAAAACTGTATGAAAAGTCGAACGGAAGGCTTATTCCGGTTGATGAAGTGGAAGCAACTCATATCGGTTGTGAATACGGGGAATATGACTCTTAAAGAGAACTGTTTTTCTTCAAACCCCGGATGGTGAAGACGGAAAGTACCGTCATAACAAGCAAAATGAAATACGGAATCCTTCAAATGATTAACCCAGAAAGAAGATGACAATGGCGAAGGCAAATACCAGACAGCAGGAGAAAGATGAATTATGCTGAGCAACAGCCCCGGAAAGAAACTGAATATTTACATTCCCGATTATGTGGTTTTTGACTTGGAAACCACGGGAATTCATCCTTTTTCCGATAAGGTGATTGAAATATCCGGGATTAAGGTAATCGGAGGAGTTGTGGATTCGGAATTTTCGACTCTTGTAAATCCCATGATGCATATTCCTTCTGCGGCAACGCGTGTAAATAACATAACGGATTCGATGGTAAAAGACAGTCCTGCATTTGATGTTGCGTTGAAAGATTTTTTGGAATTCGCCGGTGATTATGTTTTGGTTGGTCACAATATTCAGTTGTTCGACCTGAAATTCCTCTGCCGGGATGCAAAGAATTACTGGGGAAAGACGATAGGAAACGACTATGTGGATACATTGCCGCTTTCAAGAAAATATCTTCCGGAACTGGAACATCATACATTACTGAATCTGGCCGGCTATTACAATATTAAGATTAAGGATGCCCACAGAGCACTGGGTGACTGCCGGATGAACCAAAGAGTTTACGAGTGTCTCCGGGAGGAAATAGAGAATTCTTCAGGAGCAGCGAAAGAAGTTCCGGTTTGTCCGAAGTGCGGAAATAAATTGAAAATAAGAAACGGAAAATTCGGGATGTTTTACGGGTGTGCATCTTATCCGGATTGCAGGTTTACAAGGAATTTATAAGAGGACATGTAATGGTGCCTGACATGTAATGGTGCCTGACCCCATTACGGATGTAATGGGGTCAGGCACCATTACATGTGTCACCATTACAAGATTGAATTTTAAAAAATAAGGACTATAATATAGCGATGAATAAAGAAATAAAGAATGACCGTAATCGGCCGGGAGCGGACATGAGCGATATAAAAGAAAAAAAACCAGACGGGAAATCAGAAAATAATGTAATGCTGAAAGTAGCGACTTTTATTGTAGACAGGAGAAACCTGTTTTTTCTTTTGTTCGGAATTGCGATAGTGTTCAGTCTGATCGCATCCCGCTGGGTAAAAGTGGAAAATGATCTGAAAAAATTTCTTCCTGATACGGCGGAAACCACAATCGGACTAAACCTCATGGAAGACCAGTTCATAACATACGGATCGGCGGATGTGATGGTTACGAACATTACACCGGAAGAAGCAAAAAAAATAGATGAAAAATTAGAGGGCAGGAGCGATATTTACATGGTAAGCTTTGATGACACATCGGAGCATTACAATAATTTCTCGGCCCTTTATAATATTACGTTTGTTTACCCGGAAACCGATGAACGTGCGCTTGCCGCACTTGAGGATGTGCAGAAAGAACTGAACGGTTACGACATTTACGTAAATACTTCCATGGGTGACCAGAAGGCGGAACTGGTCAATCACGAAATGGACATTGTAAGTATTCTGGTTGCGATAGTTGTACTTACGGTTCTGCTTCTGACGTCCCAGACCTATGCGGAGATTCCCGTACTGCTTTTGACATTCGGAGCCAGTGCACTGCTGTCAGCCGGAACAAATTTCCTGCTCGGAACCATTTCCTATATTTCCGATTCGGTAACAATAGTACTTCAGCTGGCATTATCGCTGGATTATGCAATTATTTTCTGTAACAGATACAAGGAAGAACATCAGAACCTTCCGGTAAGAGAAGCGGATATCATCGCACTCAGCAAGGCGATTCCGGAGATTTTTGCCAGTTCCCTTACCACCATCGGCGGTTTAGTTGCGATGCTGTTCATGCAATTTAAAATTGGTCCCGATCTTGCAATCTGTCTGATCAAGGCAATCCTTTTAAGTCTTCTTTCCGTATTCACGCTGATGCCCGGCCTTCTGGTTTTATTCGGGCCTTTGATGGATAAAACGAAGCATAAAAGTTTTATTCCGAAGATTTCGTTTGTCGGTAAATTCGACTATCATTCCCGCTTCGTCATTGCACCTTTATTTGTCGTAATTCTGGTTGCGGCATTCCTGTTTCAGAGAAACTGCCCAATTGTTTACGGAGAGTCGCTGATTGAAACCCCGCTGAAAAACGAGGTTCAGGTCGCGGAGGACCGGATTACGGAAAGTTTCGGAAAATCCAATGTAGTGGCATTAATCGTGCCCTCGGGAAATTACGATACGGAACGGAAACTGTTAAATGAACTCGAAAAACGTCCTGAGGTTGACCATACACAGGGATTGTGCAATACGGAAGCGATGGACGGATATATGCTGACGGATATGCTTACCGCCCGGGAATTTTCCGAACTGATGGATGTGGATTATGAGATGGCGGAACTTCTTTATATGGGCTATGCCGTGAACGATGAGAATTATGCAAAGATCGTAAACGGATTCACCGGGTATAAAATTGCGCTGATCGACAGTGTCATGTTCCTTTATGAAGAAGTAAAAGAAGGATATGTATCCCTTGATTCCGAAACGGAGGAGAAGCTTCGAGATGCCTACGAAAAGATGAGCATGGCGAAGGAACAGCTGCAGGGCGAAGATTACAGCCGTATGCTTGTTTATCTGACTCTTCCGGAAGAAGGTGATGAAACGTTTGCTTTTCTGGATGAGATGCATGAGATTTCCGGAAAATATTATGAAAAAGATAAGGTCCTGGTAATCGGAAACGCGACGAGCGAATATGACCTGAAGAAATCGTATGAACGTGACAGCGTGGTTACAAGCGTGATTTCCATACTGGCAGTTCTTGCGGTGCTTCTGTTTACCTTCCTTTCAGCCGGCATGCCGGTGCTGCTGATTTTAGTCATTCAGGGAGCAATCTGGATGAATTTTGCATTCCCCGCACTGGAGCATAAAAATCTGTTTTTCTTAAGTTATATGATTGTAAGTTCCATTCAGATGGGTGCAAATATCGACTATGCAATCGTTATTTCCGGCAGATATACGGAGGAAAGGAAATACCGTTCGAAGAAGGAAGCGATAATAGAAACCATGAACTTCGCATTTCCGACAATTATTACTTCCGGTTCTATGATGATTTTATCCGGTTTTGCCATCGGAAAAATGACTTCCAACGGTGCAATCAGCGGAATCGGGGAATGCCTTGGAAGAGGTACGATTATTTCAATCGTTTTGGTTATGTTTGTACTTCCCCAGGTACTCATGGTCGGAGAGAAAATAATCGAAAAAACCAGTTTCAAATTCTCTTCGCCTATTAAGCTTACCAGAAGGTTCGGAACCATTCGTGTGGACGGTCTCGTCAGGGGGCATGTAAACGGAACGGTAGTCGGAACCATGCATGCCATTGTCAAGGGTGAAGTCAATGCCGTCGTATCGATGGGAGAAATAACGGAAACGATTTCGGAGGAAACGGCGAAATTACTGCCGGGAGGTGAAGAAAATGCGTAAAAGAAAAATTCTCTCGTTCATTTGTATCATGATGCTTGTATGTTCCGTGTTATTATCCGCTTTCGGTGTACCTGTTGTCCATGCCGAAGGAGAGAATGAAAAAACAACGGAGGAAGCCTCGCCGGAAGAAGGGAAAGAAAATGAGAACAGGGTTGTAATAGAGGTTTCCACCCAGGAAGAACTGATGGAAGTGGCGGATTTCTGTCATGATGATATCTGGTCCTTAAACAAGACGATTCTCTTAACAAACGATATCAGTATTGTCGGTCATTTTGACAGTATTCCGTATTTTAACGGAATCTTTGACGGAAACGGACATACCGTTAAGAATTACCGTTACAGCGGTGATAATTATATTAACGGTTTCATCAATGAAATCGGAAGCGAAGGACTTGTGAAAAATCTGACCCTGGATGCCGGAATTCATTCCGGTGAGGAAGCACAGTGTATCGGTGCCCTGGCGGGAATCAATGCCGGAGTAATCGAGAACTGCAGGGTGAACGGAACCGTCAGTGCAGGAACGGAAGTCGGCGGGCTTGTCGGAATCAATCAGGAGGACGGATTCATCCGGAACAGTGAAAACCATGCACAGATAAGCGGTTTTTATTATACCGGCGGAATTGCAGGAAAGAATTACGGAACGATCTCAGGCTGCAAAAATCTGGGAAATGTAAATAACAGTGCGGGGTGGATTCAGACGGACGATGAAAATTCCGAGAATTCTCTTTTGAAGAGCACGGAGGATAAGGATGATTTAATCAGTATTCACAGCGGTGTAGATACCGGCGGTATTGCGGGATATTCCGCAGGAGTCATTCACGGTTCGCTAAATGATGCCGTTATCGGATATGAGCATGCCGGCTACAATGTCGGTGGTATTGCCGGACGTCAGGCAGGAATTATCATGTCTTCCGTCAATAAGGGTACCGTATACGGAAAGAAGGATATCGGCGGGATTATCGGACAGCAGGAACCGTATATAGAAGTCGATCAGAGCCGGAGCATCAGAATTGCGGCAAACGCTCTTGCGGACGATGTCGATACACTTATTTCGGATGTGGAAAAGGCCGGAAAAGAGGCAGATGCGGATTTAAAGGCACTTAAAACGGGTGCCGATGCCATAAGGGACCGTGCCGGAAGCCTTGCAGGGGATATTACGGATTCCGGGGAGACCGTGAATGAGTATGCCGAAACCGATAAAGAGCACATTGAGACGGATAAGGAAACCCTGAAAAACGGAATCCCCGTTACCGATATTCCGAAAATTCCGGAAGTCCGTTTTAACCAGAAAAAGTACGAAAGACAGACCGTAAAAAACAGGGTGAACGCATCCGTTGAAGGAAATGAAAGATGGACAGACGATTTAGTCTCCTTTACCCGGGAGATGGACCGGATGGCAGCTTTAACGGACCGTGTTGAAAAAAATGCCGGAAAGAACAAAGACATATTAGCCGATGACATCCTGGCTTTGGATGAACGACTGGACTCCACCTATCAGCTTTTAAACGATATTACAAAGGGCATGGAAGAAGAAGGCGCATCTTACATTTTTTCCGATTTGTCCGAGGAGGCAGTTAATCTTGATATTACCGGAAAAACCATAAACTGCATCAATCAGGGAACGGTGAAGGGCGATATCGGAACCGGCGGAATCGTCGGAGCCATGGCGGTGGACGATGAGAACCTCGAAAGCAACCGGATTATTACATTCGGATTAAAGACCGGTGAGGCATATTCCACGGTAAGTGTGGTAAGCGGCTGTTCCAACGAGGGATTTATTTCCTCCAGAAAGGATAAAACCGGCGGAATAGCAGGCTACATGGACCAGGGAATTCTCTATGACTGTCGCGGGTTCGGCGAAATCAGTGCGGAAGAGAGAAATTATGTCGGCGGTCTGTGCGGCGTTTCCAAAGGAAGTATCAAAAAAGGATATGTGCTCTGCTCCATAACGGGGGAAAATTATGTCGGCGGAGTTGCCGGTTCCGGAAATAAAATCATAGACTGCATCTCCATGCCCATCATCAGGTGCAACGGGGTCAATACAGGAGCCGTTGCGGGAGAAGTGCCGAGGGACAGACTGACAAAGGAAGCAGATTTTGCGGACATCCGCGGGAACCGTTTTGTATCCGAAGACCATTACGGGATTGATGATGTCAACTATCACGATATTGCGGAAAGAATCAGTTATCCGGAACTCTGTACTTTTGACGGTCTTCCGGCGGAATATAAGCACTTAACCGTTACCTATCGTGTAGAGGATGAAATCGTATTAAAGAAAGAATATCCTTATGGTGAGATTTTGTCATCCGAATCCTGTCCCGAAACAGAGGGCAGGGAAGACGGGTTCGTAAAATGGCCGGATTTAACGGGTGTTACCGTGCTCGGCAATATGGTTGTGGAAGCAGAGTATCTGCCGAGTATTACGGTTCTTTCTTCCGGAGTTACGGATGACGGAAACGAGGTGGCGTTTATCGGCGGTAAGTTTAATTCGGAAGATTGCGTTGAAGTTACGCCGGTTGAAAGTTCTTCCGTGAAATCGAAGGTTCCGGAAGTGAGTGGTGCGAAGGATTTCAGGGGATATCATATCGGGGTAACGGAGAGTAACCTGACAAAAGAAGGAAGAACCGGCGGAGATTTTGCTTATACGCTTCGTCTTTATAAGCCTTTCGAATACTGTGAGGTATGGGAAATCAAGGACGGGGAAAACGGAGAAATCCGGAAACTTGATGCAGAAGAAAGAGGCAGTTATATTGCGACACCTCTGCCTGATAACGGTGCAACTTATATCATGATCCCGGTTTCCGACCCGCGTTATAAAACACTGGCGATTATCGGCATTGTGGCCGCTTTGGTAATTGTAGTGACCGTCACGGTCATTATTGTAAAAAAGAATAAGAAAACCGGACAAAGTTAATGAGTATACGGTATTTGTTACCTGCCGGGTTTTCAGTCTATATACACCCCGTTCCAGAAATACTGCTGAATAATCCGACCGCTTTGTGCGTCAACTTTTACGCTGCTGTATTCGTTTATACGGAATTCATAGTACAAACCTTCACGGATTCCGGCTTTTAATTCATACTCGCCGCTGATCGGTTTTTCGTATCCTGATAAAAACATCTGGTTTTTGTGTTCCGTCGCCAGTTTAAATACGGTATCGTAAAATTCCGATGCCGGTAATGCAGTATTCTTATCAAAAACGGGAACGGGAGTAGTTAAGTCAATTCGTTCCCAGGTATAGGAAGTGCCGTTGGTCGTTTTTGCCGAATATGTGATTTCTTCGAGGATTACCCCGTCAGTATAGCCTTTGCCGTAAAAAATGTAATCTCCGTTCGGCGGTATTTCGCCGACACCGAAAACATACAAATCATCTTTAAGGCTTTTGTCCGCGTCGGTTAAACATGCTTCAATCGCTGCTTGTTCGGCGTTATTCCGGTTCCGTGCGGTATAGAAATTATCTGCCAGATAAGTGTGATTTCCGATTTTGTTCACGGTAACTTCGTGGAATGCGGTATTAGCCGTGGTATTAAGAACCGGAATCCGGACAGAGCCACCGTTTTTGTTTAACGGATTACTGATCGAAACATATCTGCAACCGGTCAGGAAAGCCACTGCGGTAAAAAGTATCAGAATCAATGAAACTGTTTTTTTATTCATCGTTTTCTCCTTGTTTTCAAAACTAATAAAGAAGCCGTAATGAGTTCCCCTGTGAAAGATACGTTTGCCGGGCAATGTTTTTATGGGTGTTTTTTTGCAAAAGTAAGCAAAGAAAGAATATAATCTCAATAATAATTATGATATTATTTTTTTCAGGAGAATACGAAAATGCAATATGTGGTAATAGATCTTGAAATGTGCAAGGTCAAAAGGCTTTATAAAAAGGATTATCCTTATAACAGCGAGATTATACAAATTGGTGCGGTTCTTTTGAATGATGAACTGGAAGTTACGGACCGGTTTAACGAATTTGTAAAACCAAAATACGGAGATCTGGACAATTTTATCAAAAATCTGACCGGAATTACCAAATACGATCTTTCCGGTGCAGACGAACTTCCGTCGGTTTTTGAGCGTTTTACCGGGTGGCTGCCGAAAGAAAACATGACCATGGTCTCCTGGAGTATGACGGACCGTTCACAGTTAATCAGGGAAGCGGAAGCAAAAGCGATTCCGACGGATGAGTATTTTAACCTTTTGCTGGAATCGTGGATTGACTGCCAACTTCAGTTCGCCGAAAAGATGGACATGGGAACCAGGCAGTATTCGCTGGAAGAAGCGCTGATTGCGACAGATGTATGTGCCGACGGCCGTGCGCATGACGGACTGGCAGATGCGCTGAATACCGCGCTTTTATTTGCAAAGATGCAAAAAGAGGAAACGCTTGTCCTGAATCCGTATTACAAACGTGCGCATGACGGACATAAGGAAGAACACCTGACGTATACAATGGCGGATTTGATTGAAGAGGCTCTGAAAAAGAAAAATCAGAAATGAACCTCGGGGGAATTGAAACCCGGAAAACGATAATATGCTGACGGAAGTGGTGTCACCGTCCCCATGGTTCACAGTATTTTTCCAGCATTTCTGCAGTCACGTTTCCGACGTGGTTTTCGACCACAATTCCGTCTTTATCAAGCACAATTGTCTGCGGCATTACAGTTGTTCCGCCGACCTTGTCCCATATGGATGCCGGGCCTTCTTTGTCGACCGCAACCGGAATATTCCAGCCTTTTTCCGAAACAAAAGCATCCACATCCGTTACCGTAAGCGGATGATGTATCGCAATGACCGTGACGCCATCGTACCTGTCGGCTATGTCGCAGAAATACGGCATTTCTTCAACACAGGGTCCGCAGTAGGTAGCCCAGAGGTTGATGATTACCGTTTTTCCGCGGTTTTCTTCCAGACGGAAAGTGCTGCCGTCAAGGCATTCTACGGAAAAATCCTCAAGCTGCATGCCGGGTTCATATCCGACGGACTGTCCGGCGTTTTCAGGAGAGACGGGATTCGGGTTACTGAAGTTCACCCATACAAACACAAATATCAAAACCGCAGCGGCAACTACCATAGCGATAACGGAAAACAGCTTTCGTTTCTTATTTTTCGAAACCCGTTCATTCTCCGGCAGGGGACTTTCAGCAATCTCATTCGCCTTCAGTACGATTTTTCCTGCCTTTAAAGAAATCGCTCCCTGAGCACATACATCGATGCATTTGCCGCATTGGATGCACTCCCGGTCGCTTACGTGAAGAATATCCGTCTCACATTTTTTCACGCAAAGACCGCAGTGATTACAGGCGGATTCATCCGTTCTTACCCCGATAAAACAGAATCTGTTGAAAAGCCCGTATATCGCGCCGAGCGGGCAGATGAACCTGCAGAATGCACGATAGACGAAAATGCATGTCAGAATGCATAGAATCAGGATTGTTATTTTCAGCCGGAAAGTTCCGCCGAGCGCCCCGAAGAGGGATTTGTTGGACGGATTGATTAAAAGACCGACGGTACCTTCCAGGGTACCGGCAGGGCAGATATATTTGCAAAATCCCGGCAGGCTCATATCTTTTGCAAGACCGTATGCAAGCGGAAGAATTACCGCAAAAACGGCGAGAATTACGTATTTGAGATAAGACAGGATTCGTGTTGCCTTATTTTTTTTCAGTTTCGGAGTCGGAATCTTATGAAGCAGTTCCTGCAAAAGACCGAACGGACAAAGCCATCCGCATACGGTTCTTCCCGCGATGATTCCGTATAGCAGGAGAATTCCGAAAATATAAAATCCGATGCGGTCATGCGTGCCTGCAAGTGCAGCCTGCAGGGAACCGAGAGGGCAGGAAGAGACGGCTCCGGGACAGGAATAGCAGTTTAAGCCCGGGACACAGGCATACTTTGCCTTTCCGGTATAAATTTCACCTTTGATAAAGCCTTTTATGTAAGCATTGTATAAAAGGGCACAGTAAAGCTGAATGATTTTCCGCTTCGAAGGCTTTAATTTCTCCCGGGCATTCATCCGAGTCCCACGCATTCCGTGCAGATTGTGACGGCCTTATAAAGCGTATCACGCGCACTTCCGTTTAATATTCCGAGGAGAATGAAAATAACGGCGATTATAAGAATGACGATCCGGACAACGGTGGTTTGAGACTGTTTCTTTTTGTCCATGGCTTTGCCTTTCTGCTCATTTACGCTGCGAAAACTTCCGGAAACGACATTCTTCCGGTTTGAGTGAATTATATCATAATAGTTTTCGGATTTCGAAAAAAGTATATGTATATTTGGAATTATGATAAAATAATTTTACCGTTGTAAAAGTGCAGAAGGAGGAAAAAACATGAGAGAACCGTCGTACATGATTATTATTCCGATGAAAGAGGATGATATCAAGGATCCGATGATTTTTATCGGGAATCTGGAAAAGAGCGAAGATGTCCGGCTGAAATCCGTTGAAACGGATGAGCAAAGAGGTCTGGTGGCATGTTTCCTGGTGGATGATAAGGAGTATCAGGCGGAAATTAATCCGACCGATGTGGATATTCCCAACCTGGTTCGTCCGGCGCATGCTTTTACGGAAGAGGAATTTCAAAAACTTGACGAGGTGCGCTCAGGCCTTGGCATCTGCATTGATTTTGACGAGGACAATGCAAGATGTTTTTATGACCAGCTCCGGATTATTCATGCCATGTATCCGGAGGTGCTTGCCGTTTTAGACTGTCCTTCGGAAAAATTACTTTCGGGAAAATGGGTTGCCCTGGCAGCGGAATCCAAAATTCCTCCGGCACCGAGATATCTTTTTACAGTTCAGGCAATTTCCGGCGAGAATGACGAGGTATGGCTTCACACCCACGGAATGAAGAGATGCGGAATGTATGAACTCGAGATTCTTTGTTCCGACAGGGAAAAATGCAATGACCACTATAAAATGATTGAGACTTTTGCATACAGAATGCTGGAAAACGACGGGGAAATTCAACCCGGTGAAGGCGTTTTCATCGGACAGGCTGCGGGAATATATCTGGTATGTACGGCGGTCGACTGGAAAGAAGCGCTGAAATTTTATCCCGAGGCAACTCTCGGAACCGAAGAGGACAGGGATGATGAGGTGCACAGCGTGGATACATGCGTACTGATGCTTTATAAAAACGAAGAGGATGAAGAAGCGGGAAAATACACACCGATTCAGGCATTCGATCCGTTTCTTCAGCAGAACCCGATGTATATGATTTCTACGCCGGAAACCGATAGAATGAGTAAATTGGCAGTCGAGAGGATTCCGTATCTGCGTAAGGCGTTCGAAAATTCGGACAATACGATAATCGTAAAAATCGGCCTGACCACGGACGAGGAATACTGGGATGACGATGTGCCGCAGAAGGAACATATCTGGTTTGAAGTAAAGGATGTGGATGACGACGGAATCATCGGCGAGCTGACGCAGGAAGCTTATTACGTTTCCGGAATAAAAGAAGGCGATATCGGGAAATATCCGTTTTCTGATGTTACGGACTGGATTATTTTTACGAAGGAATGCAGGATAACGCCTGACGATGTATATATGCTATAGATGTGTATATGCTTTGACGGATCCGGGGACGGATTCAGAGGGCAGGTTTGAACCGAAAATGAAAACAGCAGCTCAGTTTTGAACTGCTGTTTTTTAAATGACCTACGAACACCGTCCCCCCCTGGTCTATTACAATCTTTACCATACTATCGTAAATACCGCCATATTACAATTTTAATTATTCGGAAATAAATCACGGGTTTGAAAAAAATAATGTATTTATCGAAAAAAATGCCGTAAAAAATTGAGCGACGGAGGGAAATTGTTATATAATATACAGTGTAATTACTGAAACGGAGGTTTTTTTTGATGAAAAGAAAAATTGTACTCGGATTCCTAAGTTTGACGCTGGCGGCTTCCCTTTTGGCGGGCTGCGCAAAAAAAACGTCCGGTCCGGAAGATTCGTCCGAGGTGAAGGCGGGAACGCTTACCCTGCTTAACAGTACCGAAGAGGATTATGCCAGATTTCAGAATCAAAGCTTAAAATATATCATCGGAATTGAAGCGGGAGAGGAACCGGCAGAAATAGCCGGTTTGGACGAAGCCGGAAACAATCCCGGTGAGAAGTCTCCGCAGTTTGTCTATTACGATAATTTAACCTCAATGGTTATGGGACTGAATTCAGGGGAAATACAGGAAATACAGCTTTACAGCAGTATCGGAAGATATATCTGTTCCTCAAACACTTCTCTTCAGGTCAGGGATTTGTATGAGGAAGCTACGAAAGAAGAGACGAAGGAAGCAATCGGAAAAATCTATTCAGACGGATTTTCTTTCATGCTTTCCGAAGAAAAAAAGGAACTCCGCGACGAGCTTGACAAGGCCATTGTGGAGATGAAAAATGACGGAACTTTGGAAAAACTGGAAAGAGAGCATATTGAAGACGTTATTGCGGGAAAGGAACCGGTAACGATAGCCATGGATGAATTTCCCGGTGCGGAAACCGTAAGGGTTGCGGTAACCGGTGATCTTCCTCCTCTTGATTACATTTCTCCCGACGGAACACCCGGAGGATTCAATACCGCAGTTCTTGCAGAAGTGGGACGCCGTATCGGAAAGAATATCGAGCTTGTGAATATCGACAGCGGCGCGAGAGCAATTTCGCTTTCGAGCGGAAATGTGGATGTCGTATTCTGGACCAGAAATTCCGTGGAGGGACTTCCTCCCGAAGGAACCTCCGGGGAAAACCCCGACGGTGCCGGCCCGGAAGAAGGAGCCGTTTCGGAGGGAGAAGATCCGATGTCGATGATACATGCATCGGAAGAACCACCCGAACTTCCGCCCGAGGACGGAATGGGAAAAGCATTTGAAGAGTATAAAAAGCGTGACATGCCGGAAGGCACAATTGTTACGATTCCGTATTTTACCGACCATTATGTGATGGTAACGAAAAAATAAGAGGATGAAAACGCATGAGTGATTTTGTAAAGAAAAGACTTCACAAAAAAGAAGAATTCTGATTGTTGACGACGAGGAAATCAACCGGCTCCTTTTGGAGAATATTTTGTCCGTTGATTATGACGTTACCCTTGCGGAAAACGGGAAGAAAGCCCTGGATATCGTGAAATCGGAGGCAAGTAAAATTTCCTTAATCCTTCTCGATTTGATGATGCCGGTGATGGACGGTTATGAATTTTTCAGTCTGTTAAAAGCGGATGCCGCCCATGCGAATATTCCGGTTATTGTTTTAACATCCGAAAAAGAAGCGGAGGTTAAAAGTCTGAACATGGGTGTCGCCGATTTTATCCCGAAACCCTATGATGTGCCGGAAGTCATTCTTGCCCGTATCGGACGTGTCATTCAGCTTTACGAGGACAAGCACATCATTACCGCAACCCAGTACGATACGGTAACCTCGTTATTTAATCCGGAGTACTTTTTTGAATATTCCATGTTTTTTGACAAATACAATCCGGACGAACCGAAGGATATCATCGCGGTAAACATTAACCGTTTTCATGTCATTGATGCAATGGAAGGCAGGGAATTCGGAGATAAACTTTTGGCCTAGGTCGGAAAGGGAATCAAGGAATACGTCAGCAGCGTGGAAGGCCTTGCCTGCAACAGCATCAACGGTGTTTTCAACAGGCATATTGCCTATTACGA
This sequence comes from Lachnospiraceae bacterium, assembly GCA_024681795.1. Lineage (GTDB taxonomy): Bacteria > Bacillota > Clostridia > Lachnospirales > Lachnospiraceae > UBA3766. The sequence goes on from JAILAD010000047.1 coordinate 23,272, forward strand.
CGACGCGATTATCCAGAAAGAGCAATATGAGGAGAAACTGGTTCACGATCTCGAAAGAGCACTTGAGCAGAAACAGCTGGTGGTTTATTACCAGCCGAAATACAATATCCGCGGTGAGAAGCCGGTGCTGTCGAGCGCGGAAGCTCTGATTCGATGGAGCCATCCCGAACTCGGAATGATTTCTCCGGGTGTTTTCATTCCCTTATTCGAAAACAACGGATTAATCTGCAAAGTGGACCGTTATGTCTGGAAGGAAGCGGCCTTGCAGGTTGCCGAATGGAAGAAAAAATATCATAAAACGATTCCGGTTTCCGTCAATGTTTCCAGGGTTGATATGCTAAACAAGGAACTCCCGACGGAAATGATGGAGATTGTAAACGAGGCGGGAATCGAACCGAAGGATTTTTATCTGGAGGTAACGGAATCCGCATATACCGAAAATCAGGCGGATGTTCTGATTATCGTGGAGAAGTTAAGGCGTCTCGGATTTGTCATTGAGATGGATGATTTCGGTACCGGATATTCCTCCCTCAACATGCTGACGAGCCTGCCGTTTGACATTTTGAAGCTGGATATGGTTTTTGTAAGACGAATTCACCTGGATGAAAAGGCCTTAAGAATTGTGGTATTCATCCTGGAGATTGCCGAATATCTGAAGGTGAAGGTCATTGCGGAAGACGGCGTAAAGAGATGTGCCGGAAATGAGGCATTTTATTTAAAACTGGTTCCGAAGGCACTTGAAGAGGGCAAATATACGGAACTTGCAAATCAGATCGGGGAAAAGAATTTTGAGGCTGCATTTGAGACGGCACACGCATTAAAAGGCGTGCTTGCAAATCTTTCCATCACCCCGCTTTACGATGTTATCTGCGAGATTACGGAACTTTTAAGAAACAGGCAGGATGTCGATTACAGCGCCCTTCTTGAAAAGATGAATGCGGTCAGAAAGGGATTTGCGGATCTTCTTTAATCAGGTGCCGGGGGGAAAAAAAGTGAGTAAAAATTCACAGACAAAGAATACAAACATCAGAATCGCGATTATCGGTGGAATACTGGTAACCCTCATTCTTTTCGCAGGTACTGCATGGAATATCAGAAGTACCACGAAAGATACGAAGGATGCCATTCATTCCGTCAGTTTTTTATATCTGGATGAGCTTGCCGGAAGGCGTGAACAGGTTGTTGAGAAGAACTTAAATGACAATATCCGGATTATTCACATTGCCGTGGAATCCCTGACAGAGGATGATTTAAGCGACATAAAGCACCTTCAGGATTTCCAGAAAAGAATGAAGGCACTTTTTCATCTTGAGAAATTCGCGTTTGTGGACGAAAACGGTCTGATTTATACCTCACAGGGAACGCAGGACAATATTGACGAATATGATTTTGATTACAGGAATATTGACGGGCGGAGATTTTTGTAAAAGACATTGAAACCGAAAACAAAAAGGTCATTATTGCGGTTCCGGTCAATCATATTCCGTTTGAAGGACAGAAACTTGTCGCATGTTTTATGGAAAAAACAATGGACGAGATGCTTTAGGGAGTGTCCATTTCTTCCGACGAAAGAAATTCTACTTTCTGTAATATTTATTCTGCGGAGGGTATTTCCTTAAGCGATATCATTTTAAGCGGTCAGGCGGATGTCAGCAATCTTTTTACGGCACTGGAAAAAGCGGAATTTGACAAAGGGTTTTCACTGGAAAACGTAAAGCGCGATTTTGCCGAGGGGAAACAGGGAGTCATTTCTTTTACCTATAACGGAATTCAGGAAACGCTTAGTTATTATCCGGTTGACGGAACGGACTGGATGCTTACATACCTGATTCGGGAAAGCATTGTGAGCGACCGTATTTCCTACGTGTCGAGAGCAACCGTTGTAAGATGTCTGATGCTGTCTCTTCTGACGGCGGCGGTTCTGCTTGTCATGGTGTTAATCATGGTTTATCAGACAAAGAGAAATGCGCTTCTTATGATTGAAAAGGAAACCGCCGAGACGAAGAGCAGGGTAAAGCAGGAGGAACTGGAAGAACGTCTGAAACTCCAGGAAGAAATCCTGAACCAAAAGAAACAGGGAGAAGAGCAGGACCGTATGATTACGGCACTTGCTTCGGATTACTGGAGCGTATACTATCTTGAACTTGATATGGGAACCGGTGTCTGCTATCGTCAGCATGCCGATATCGAAAACGGACTGAATGCCGGAGACAGATTTAATTATCTTGAAAAACTGCAGCTTTATGCGGATGAAAACGTGAAAGAAGAATTCCGGAAGGAATTTATGGAATTTGTTCAGCCTGACAATATAAGGGAAGGCTTAAAAGAGCAGCGGGTCATTGCATACCGTTATCTGGTTCACCGTCGTGGGAAAGATATTTATGAGGAAATCCGTTTTGCGGGAGTACGTCATCCCGAAGACAGGGAGGATCATCTCGTCCACGCGGTCGGTGCCTGCTTCGTAAATGTGGATGCGGAAACCAGAAAGACCATGGAACAGAGCATCGCGCTTCAGGAAGCACTTTCCGCGGCGGAAGAAGCAAACCGCGCAAAGACGGCGTTCCTCTCCAATATGAGCCATGAAATCCGTACCCCGATGAATGCGATTATCGGATTAAACAGCATCATTTTGGGGGATCGGGAAATCTCCGAAAAGACCAGGGAATATTCGGAAAAAATCGGAACCAGCGCAAATCATCTGCTCGGCATTATCAATGACATTCTGGATATGTCCCGGATCGAATCCGGAAGAATGATTATCAAGAAGGAAGAATTTTCCTTCCCCGAAATGCTGAAGTCGGTCAATACCTTAATCAGCGGACAGAGCCGTGAAAAGGGAATCAACTACGAATGTCGTTTGAATGGTAAAATCGATAATTACTATATCGGCGATGTTGTAAAGATTCGCCAGATTTTACTGAATATCCTCGGAAATGCCGTAAAATTCACCCCGGAAGGCGGCAATGTTACCATGCTGGTGGAGTATGTAAACCACTTTGACGGAAAAGCGACTTTATGCTTTACGATTCAGGATACCGGTGTGGGAATGAGTGAAGATTACCTGCCGAAGATTTTTGAGCCGTTCAGTCAGGAAGATTCTTCTTCCACAAACCGGTACGGAAACACCGGTCTCGGAATGCCCATAACAAAGAGCATGGTGGAACTGATGAACGGGCATATCGAGGTGGAAAGCAAAAAAGGTAAGGGAAGTACTTTTACGGTTACGATTACCTTAACGGAATCGGATCATGAGGAGATTAAGACGGAGGACGATGTACTTCATCCTCACGAAATGAGCGTTCTGGTTATTGATGATGACGAGGTGGCATGCGAACACGCAAAGGTTGTTCTCGGTCAGGTCGGAATGAAATGTGAGTCGGTTACCTCCGGAGAAGAAGGCATAGAGGCGGTTCGTTTAAGACACGGAAGAAGGGATAATTACAGTCTGATTCTGGTTGACTGGAAAATGCCCGGACTTGACGGTGTTGAAACCACGAAAAGAATACGTGAAATCGTGGGTCATGAAACGCCGGTTATTATTCTGACCTCGTACAACTGGGATGACATTGCACAGACCGCAATCGATGCTGGTGTGGATACTTTTGTGGCAAAGCCTCTGTTTGCGGGAACCGTTATGGATGAATTTAAGGAGGCATTCCGCAGAAAGAACGAAAAATTCGCCAAACCGAAGGTGGATTTGACCGGTCTGAGAGTCCTTCTTGCGGAGGATATGCCGGTCAATGCCGAAATTATGGTGATGGTTTTGGGAATGCGTGAAATCGAAGCGGAAATAGCGGAAAACGGACGAATCGCACTGGATATGTATTCCTCTCATCCGGCAGGGTATTATGATGCAATTCTTATGGATATGCGTATGCCGGAAATGGACGGACTTGAGGCTACCAGGCGGATTCGTGCAACCGAGAAGGAAGATGCGAAGACGATTCCGATCATAGCATTGACGGCGAACGCATTTGACGAAGACGTACAGAGAAGTCTGCAGGCGGGACTGAATGCACATTTAAGCAAACCCGTGGAGCCGGATGCCCTTTTTGAGACGCTGGAAAGTCTGATTAAAAAATAAGCCGGTGCGGAAAAACGATTAAGATAAGATAAGGATTAAGAAGGAAACAGGATTTATACCGAAATGTCCGGAAATAATTTGAAAAAACCGAAGAATAAGGGAATTGCAAAAGTCCCGGTTGTGATGCAGATGGAGGCCATGGAATGCGGCGCTGCATCTCTTCGCATGATTCTTGCCTATTACGGAAAATGGATAGACCTCGCAACCTTAAGGGATGACTGCGGCGTTTCGAGGGATGGTCAGAAACTGTCCAAAGTAGTAAAAACCGCGGAAATTTACGGGCTTTCCTATAAGGCATACCGGTACCGGAGCGAAACGCTGTATAAAGAGGCAACCTTCCCCTGTATTGTACACTGGAGGGGTGCTCATTTTGTGGTAGTCTGCGGAGTAACCCGGAACAGGGTTGTCGTAAACGATCCCGCTCTCGGCAGGGTAATCTATACCAAAGAGCAGTTCGAGGCCAATTACACGAATATGTGTGTCATGTTCGAGCCGACGGAACAATTTAAACCATCCGGAAAAAAAGTGGAGCCGGTTTCCTATATTCTTCAAAGACTGAAAAAACACAAAGCCGCAGTCATTTTTATGGCACTGACCACGATACTGATTTCTTCCATCCACATTATGCAGCCCGGCCTGATGCGTTATTATGTGGACAATCTGATATTTGATCAGGGCGACTCAAATGCAAAGCAAGTGACATGGGATATTTTGGGACCGAATTTTTCTTTCGGTTATTCGGATGCACTGGCGTTTTTCATGGGCATATTTTTTCTGCTTGCCGTATTGGAACTTGCAGTCGGAATTGTTTCTGCAATCGTCAGATTCCGTCTTTTCGGATTTATTACCATAAAGAATGACACCGAATATATGAATCATCTTTTTCATCTTCCGGAAAAATTCTTTTTCCAAAGAGACGTAGGAGATCTTCAACAGCGCAAACAGGCGAATTCCACTATATCGGAAACCATGATTAATCTTGTCATTCCGCTTGCACTGAATATTGCCATGATGATTGTGTATGCGTTTGTCATGTTCCGTTATGATTTCAGAATGGCGATTGTCGGTATTGTAACGCTTGTGATCAATATGGCGCTGGCAAACTATTCTTCTTTTAAACGTCTGAATATTTCAAGGGTAATGCGAACTGATTTCGGTAAATTTTATTCCTCCACAATCGGAACCATCAGCATGATGGAAACCATTAAGGCATCCGGTGCGGAAAACAGCAGTTTCTCTGCCTGGACGGAAAATCAGTACAGGGTAGTGGAGGGAAAATCCCAATATAAAAAAGTGACAAACCGGATTAAGAATCTGATTGTTCTGGTCAATACCATTTCTTCCGGCGTTGCACTGGGGGTCGGGTGCTTTCTGATTGTCCGCGGAGATTTTACCATCGGTATGATGATGGCATTTCAGGGAATCTTTTCCGGGTTTATCGCACCTATGGGACAGTTGATTGACTCAGGTCAGCTGTTGAATGAAATGACCACGGATATCGAGCGTGTGGACGATGTCATGAACTATCCCGAATATCATCCCTTTGCCGAGGAAATTTCAAAAGAACAGGATTACGGAAAACTGAAGGGACATATCGAACTGAAAAACGTCACGTTCGGTTATTCTCCTTTGGAAGAACCTTTAATCAAAGACCTGAATATCGATATAAAACCGGGCAGCAGGATTGCTTTTGTCGGAAAATCAGGCTGCGGCAAATCCACGATTGCCTCCCTGATTTCCGGAATGTATGAACCCTGGAGCGGAGAGATTACCTATGACGGAAAAAGCCTAAAGGAAATTCCGGAAAAAGTATTCCGGGAATCCTTATCCATGGTAAACCAGAATATTATACTTTTTAAGGATACCATCGAAAACAATATCAAAATGTGGAATCCGCTGGTGGAAAATTATGAAATGGTTCTTGCTGCAAGGGATGCCTGTATTACGGACGAGATTATGGAAAAACCGGGTGGTTTTGTTCATGTTATAAAGGATAACGGAGCGGATTTCTCCGGCGGGGAACGGCAGAGAATCGAAATCGCCAGGGCATTTGCAGTAAATCCGAGTGTGATGATTATGGACGAGGCAACCAGTGCGCTCGATGCGATTACCGAGCATAAAATAGTGGAAGCACTGAAGGCACAGGGCGTTACCTGTATTATCATTGCACACAGACTTTCCACGATTCGTGACTGCGATGAAATCATAGTACTGGAAAACGGTTCCGTAAAGGAGCGCGGAACCCATGAAGAACTGATTCGGTTAAACGGCTCTTATAAAGAGCTGGTATCGGGGATGTAGGGTGACTTTATGAGTTTGTTTGATGAAGAAATCCGTGATTTGGAGCAATACGAAAAAACTGTATATGACGACTCCCTGGCTTCTTTAAAAAGTGCCGTAACCGGGAAGTTTCACCGGTTGAAAATGGAGGATTCCTCAGAAAGGATTTATCCTGTTCTGGAGGAAATACTTGCATTCTACAAAATTAAAATGGAATGGGTGGCAAAAAGAAATCTGGAGTTTGAGGAACAGCTGACCTTTCTTTTAAAACCGTACGGAATGATGTGGAGATTTGTTGCTTCGGATTCCGAATGGTATAAGGAAGACCACGGTCCGATGGTGGCAACCCTTGCTGACGGGCGGATTGTGGCTGTCCTGCCGAGAAGCGGCCGGTATGTCTATAAAGATCCGGATACCGGAGCCGTAATTTTTGTGAGGAAGGAGAATGCTTCCTGTTTTACGGGGAATCTTTATGAAGTATTTCTCGGTTTACCGAGCAGAAAACTGAAGTTTGCAGACGTTCTCAGGTTTATCTTTGCGTCCCTGCGTGTGGGAAATATCGTTCAGATTTTCCTGTTTACGGATTTCTTTATTATGCTCGGATCCGCGTTTCCCGAGCTGACTTCTTTTCTTTTAAATACGGTCGAACCCGGTGGAAAGCAGGGGATAATCTTTGCCGTATTACTGGTTTATTTTTTTGCTGCAATCGTAAGATTTCTGTTCGGATGGTTCCGTGATGAAATTCTGCATAAAAAGGTGACGAGCATTTCAAAAAATTTCCAGATTGCGGTTATGATGCGACTTTACTTTATTCCGGTCAGTGAACTGTCAAACAATCCGGTCGGCGAACTCGGAAATCATGTCATGAAAACGGAAGAACTCATGTATACGATTCTTTCCGGCGGAGTGACGTTTATTCTGTCAGCGTTTTTCTCGCTGTCTTATCTGATCTCAATCAGGAATATTTCGGAGATGCTTTACAAAGGCCTTAGCGGTTTCATTTTCCGGATTGTCTTTGTTTTTCTGATTGCCGCAGCGGTTCAGTATTTTGTATCAAGGGATGCGCTTCGCTATAAGGCGGAGGAAGACAGCTTGTCGCTCAGTCTTCTTCGCGGAATGCAGAAAATTACACTGACCGGTTCCGGGAAAAGAGCATTTGTCCGCTGGTCGGAAAGTTATAAAAGAAGTGCGGTCAACCGCTACAGACCGCCGATTTTCCTGCGTCTCGCACAGCCGATTGCCACAGCCGTCATTGCGCTCGCGACTTATTCTATTTATTTGCTTATTTCGGATCAGCATATACCGGCTACGGATTTTTATCGTGTTTATTCCCTTTTCGGTCTGATTGCGGGATTTTTGACCGAGGCGGGCGTCCAGGCAATATCCATGGCATCCGCACTTCCTGTTTTTGAACTTTTAAAACCGGTATTCAAAACGGAGACGGAAAATACGGGGGAGCGGATTACAATTGAAAAAACAAACGGATATGTTTCCGTAAAGGGTGTCGGTTTTAAGTATACCGAAGACGGTAAGAAGGTGCTGGACGGCTTAAGTTTTGACGTGGAAAGAGGAGAGTATGTTGCCCTGGTCGGCAAATCCGGATGCGGTAAATCCACGGTAATCCGAATTCTTTTGGGCTTCGAGGAACCCTTAAGCGGAGATGTATTTTATAACGGACAGCCGCTTCACTCACTGGATTTAAGATCCGTCAGAAAAAACATCGGAACGGTATTACAGGGCGGGACCGTGATTCGCGGTACGATTGAGGAAAATATCAAGCTGAATAATGCACGCCTTACGGAAGAAGAAGTATGGGAAGCCGTTAAAATCGCAGGGCTGGAAGATGATATCATTGCCCTTCCCCTCGGCCTTAAAACGCCTCTTCCTTACGGCGGAACCGGAATGTCCGGCGGCCAGATCCAGAAAATCATGATTGCGAGGGCAGTGGCGAATCATCCGAGTATTCTGATTTTTGACGAGGCAACTTCCGCCCTTGACAACATCAGCCAGATGCACATCACGGAAGCACTCGACCATCTGGACTGTACGCGTATTGTGGTGGCGCACCGTCTGTCCACGATTGAAAACTGCGACAGAATTCTCGTTATGGAGGACGGAAAAATAGTGGAAGAGGGCGATTACCATACGCTTATGAGCAAAAACGGATTCTTTACCGAACTGGTAAAGCGGCAGAAACTGGAAGATGTCACAGGTTGATTTTACTTGTAAAACGGATGAAAAAAAGGTATAATAACAAAGTAATATTTAATAGTACACGTCAGTAAAGGAGGGATACGACAGTGAACGCAGAAGTAATGGAAATTTTAAAAAATATTCCGAAGGATAAAGTAAAAGATTTAATCCAGCTTGCATCCAAAGAAGAGAATGTTGAAGGTATCGTAAAGATTGCCAATGATAACGGCATCAAGATTACCAATGAGCAGGCAGAAGCAGTATTAAAGGCATTCAGCGAGAAGGTTGCCGTATCGGGCGACGATCTTGACAAGGTAAGCGGCGGGTCCGGCTGCGGCGGATGCTGATGTTATTGTAAGAAAAGTTGAATTCTCAGACAGGGAAAATGAATGAATCATTTCATTTTCCCTGTCTTTGTTATAGCGGCAGGGTCCGTATGCGGGCGGACATGGGAGTACGGATTTAAGCGGGGCGGCAAAACGGCGATATGAACGGAATCAGGGAATATATACAGTCAAAATATATTCATAAAGTCTGGGATGCGGAAAACGAAAGGTATATTCTTTACAGTTTTCGCACCGGAAAATTCGTGGCGTTAAACGAGCTTCAGATGCTGATTTATGAAAACGGTCCGTTTAAGGAACTGAGTTCCGGACTGTTACGGGAACTGTATTCGGCGGGATTTCTGACCGACGGCGATGAATACGAAAGCCTGAAAGAGCGTCAGAAAAAAAGGCAGGAAGAGGATAAAGACGTGCATCTGATTATCGCTCCGACCATGGCCTGCAATTTTTCCTGTTCATACTGTATCGAAACGGGACAGTTAAGAAACGGAAGAATGGATGAGGATACATCGGATGCGGTAATCCGGTTTGCGGAAAAACTGCTTGAGGATGCGGATGCCGAAACCTTAAGCGTGATCTGGTTCGGCGGAGAGCCGCTTCTGGAAACCGGGATAATCGGTAAAATCAGCAAAGAGCTGATTTCTCTTTGTGACAGAAGAGGAATCTTTTACGAGGCAGCCGTTTATACGAACGGTTATTTCCTGTCGGAAAAGAATATCCGGTTGCTGGAAGAATGCAGGGTGAAAAATATCCGGATTTCCATGGACGGAAGCAGGAAAAGTCACGATGCCATGCGGTATCTGAAATCGGGAGCGGGAAGCTACGACCGGATTATGGAGAATCTGGAGATTTCCACCGCTATTCAGTACCGGATCCGCTGTAATCTGACGAAGGCCAATCTCGACGAATATGAAGTTCTTGTAAGGAATCTGAAGGCCATCCGGGAAAAAAGCGGAAATACCATATACGTGACACCCGAACGCATGCGAGTGGAAAAAGAGGTGTCAGGTGATTTAAAAGAACTGGAACTGCCTTATGAAGAATATTATGAGGCTTACCTGAAACTGAAGGATTTAAAGGTCTGTGCGGAACCGGATACCGCATCGGATGCCCTTCGCGGAAAGAAGCACGGGCAGGTCTGCAACGCTGTCAGAAAATATTCGTTCTGCATTGATGAAAAAGGAAATATATATAAATGCAACTGGTTTTTCGGAATGCAGGAGCACGTCATCGGAACCGTTTTTGATGCGACACCGGAGTCCCTACGGGAGACGGAAGAAGGAAGAATGTTTCTGGAAAGCAGAATTGCCGGACGGGAGAAATGCAGGGGATGCAAAATGCTTCCGATCTGTCTCGGAAGATGTATTCACAGTTGGGGAATCGAAGGAAAATACGACTGCAACCGCCGGATTAACCGGCTGGATGAGACCGTTCTTCAGGCATACAATGAACTTGAGAAAAGCAAAGGATAATGAGCAAAGGATAAAAAGATGGCAAAATATCTGCTGAATGAAAATACGGCACTGCGTTCCTGGACCGATGCACCTTATGCAATTTATAACCGGAGCAGCAGAACGGCGGTAAAGATCCCGGCGCAGGATTATCTGTTTCTGGTAAAATGCGACGGAATGACGGATATTCCGGAAGATGACAAAACAGAAGCCGGCAGAGCGGATGCGCTTTTGAAACACGGAATCATTAAAAGGGTTTCCGGAAACGGGGAAGATGCCGGATTGTCCGACTGGCAGCTTCCGCGGTTTTATCCCAATGAGATGTTTTATGATTCGGTTGTGGAAATAACGGAACGCTGTAATTATAACTGCCTTCACTGTTTTAATGCCGCCGATCTGGAAATATCGAGAAATGAACTGAAACTTGAACAGATCAAACGATATTTTAAGGAACTGTCGGAAGTCGGTGTGGAAGCCGTATTGTTAACCGGCGGAGAACCCATGCTGCATCCGGATTTTCTCGAAATACTCAAAGCCGCAGTCGATGCGGGAATTGACGTGGAAGGCATCAATACGAACGGTTATTTTCTGACGCAGGAAATTTTTGATAAGATGAAAGAACTCGGCGTAAATCCGGTCCTTCGGATTTCTTTTGACGGAATCGGCTTTCACGACTGGATGAGACAGGCTCCCGGGGCGGAGGAAAAGGCACTTTCCTCAATCCGTCTTTCCGTTGAAAACGGATTTAAAGTCTGGGTGCAGATGAATGCAAACCGGAAGAACAAAGACAGTATTACGGAATCCTTAAAACTGCTTGACGGGATGGGAGTATGGAAAGTCCGTATTATCCGGACCACGGAGGCACCGCGGTGGATTAAAACAGCGGGAGATGCCTGCATGACATGGGAAGAATACTTTGATTTTGCCCTGACTGTTTTAGAGGAATATGTAAAAAAAGACAGAAAAATGCATCTAGAATTCTGGCAGTTTATCAGACTGAATCCGAAGAAAAAAGTCTATCAGCTTCCCGCAGTCAGATTCTGGGAAGGAGAGGATCATTCTTCGGAATATCTCTGCCGCGGAAACATCTATATCGGAGCGGACGGATATTTGTATCCCTGCCTTATGATGTCGGGAGCATTTAAGGAAAAAGGAATTATTCCGGGTGATCTGGAAAAGAAACCGCTCCGGGACTGCTTAAAAGAAGGAGTTTATGCTTACTGCGTCAATAAAAAGGTAAGTGACAAAAGAGACGGAAATGAAAGATGCCATGACTGCCCGTTCCATGAAAACTGCGGAGGCGGATGTCCGGCCATCAGTATGATTTATCACGGACAGTACTGCGGACCGTGTGACTGCAACTGTATCTTTTTCCGGGACGGATATTACGAAAAAATAAAAGGCGTACTTCCCGGATATTCGCCGACTATTCCGATGAACATCGAAAAGGATGCGTCCTATTTAAAAAATTGCGATTTCAGTGTCGGAAAACTTTTAAACATGACGGCAGACGATTTTACCGGACCGGGGCAGTAATTCAGTTTTCGGATTCGGACATCCGGAAGAGATAATCCATGCATTCTTCGGTTTTCCATAAACGGAAATCTTTGTGTGCATCATTGCAGGGATTTTGTCTTCCGATACAGTTGGCAAGAATTACACAGGACGGATAGAATGCACAGTTTCCGCATTCTGTCCGTTCCTTTTTGATTGAAAAATAATCGGCGTTATTTTTAAAATCCGATGCGGTATATCCCATGTATTTTTCCGGGGTATCCCCTGTGTTCAGTTCCGCGCATTCACCTGTATCATAAACGGAGCCGCAGAATTTGTCGTGGTGAATATTTTCCGGACATTTGGAAAGAAGCCCTTCCGGGGTGATTCCGATGCATTCCGGAGAATCCGCCATGCAGGAATTACGTTTAAATTCCGGCAGACGGAAGCGGTTTTGCCCGAATCTTACGCCATGGTCCAAAAGATACCGGTAACTTTCTTTTTGAATCCGAAACAGAAGCGTTCTTTCTTCTTCCGTATAGAATTCCTTTCCGCCTTCATTCAAAACCTGCGGAAAAATGCCGAAAGACGGATATTTTCCGTAAGAGGAGACGAGAGTCTTAAGAATGTCGGGAACTTCTTTTGCGTTATGAAGGCCGATGTTTAAGCGTATGTCTACGTCGATTCCTGATGAAAGAGCATGGCCGATATTGGATAAAACCTTCTTAAATGCGCTTTCCCCGGGTTTTGTATTTACATATGCCTTGGTTTTGTTATAGGATTCTTCCGTCCCGTCAATCGGAATCTGAATCAGTGCGGTATGGTATTTTTCCGCCATGATTTTCAGTTTTTCTTCGGAAAGAAGATATCCGTTCGTTTTAAAAACGGAGGTAAATTTCACGTTTTCCATATTTAAGCGTTCGCAGATAAAATCAATAACGGCAGGTTCCGTTGTGGGTTCGCCGCCGAAGAAGAAGATTCGAACGGGAGAATTCCCGGCATTTCTGATAATGAATGCTGCCGTCTTTTCCGCCGTTTCCGTACTCATTTTCCGGACGGGGATGCCTTCCTCAAAGCAGTAAAAGCATCTTGCGTTACAGCCGGTGGTCGGATATACATAGAAGAGCCGGTAAGGGGTTTTGAGGGAATTTTTCAGTTCCTCGAAATAACGGATGTCATCGACAAATGCGAATTCATCAAAATCTTCCGGAACCATGAATCCGGTTTCAAATAGTTCCGGAGGAAAAGAGCTGATTTCCGAACCCGCTTCCGGGAAAGCTTCCGCATCGTTTAAATAAATCAGTCCCTCCGTGAGGGTATTGTAATAAAGCATCCCGGATTTCACGGGACGGGAGATTAAGAATTTAACCGGACGAAGTTTAAGGCCGTCTTTTTCATACCGGTCGAGATAGGATTTTAATTCTCCAAGCGTTTTTTTATTGCATTCTTTCAGTATTTTCATGCCGCTTTCTCCGATACGGCAATCCGTTACGAATGCCGTATAAACAGTTATTTACCAGTTACACGTGTTCATAATGCTATA